>JBGTIK010000029.1:0-16796 GCA_041745715.1 Phormidesmis sp. | reverse complement strand
CCTCTAGACTACGTTTGAAGCTGATTTATCACACCAATCGAGGACTCTATTCCAAGCCCACCAGCGGTCGGGATCTTTGATTTGATGCTGGCATTTAGGGCTACTGATGTAGCCAACGTGGCCCCCGTGAGCGGTCATGAGCAGCTCAATCGCAGGATTAGCTGCGCAGACTGCTTGAATATCACTCACTAAGGTTGGATCAAAGAGCGGATCGTCAGCGGCATAGAGGACTAGAGTAGGCTTTTTTAGCTCGGGTAGCAGATAGAGTCCACTGGTGCGAGTGTAGTAAGCTTCGACGGAGGGAATGCCTAAGCGGGGAATAACCATTTCTCGATCAAAGCTCCAGATGCTGTGCACTCGCTTGATTGCAGCCAGATCAAAAGCGGTGGGATGATCTTGATGAAGCTGCGCCAGGAGGCTTTTGAGCTTGCGGGCAATGGCTTTTTCGAGGTATTTGCCGAGCGGGGCTTGTTCGAGGTATTGGAGCGATCGCAATGACTCCAACGCCGGACAAATTACCGCACAGCCGCCAATATCGGCCAACGTCAGATCCAGATCAGCCCCCCAGTCATCCATAGTCTGAGCTGCCTTCACGCCCCACAGCGCCAGCAGCCCGCCCAAAGAAAACGCCGTAAACCAGATCGGAGCCGGACAGCCCATCGCTTTGGCCGCTGCGGCAATTCGCACAAAATCTTCGCCTTCGTACAGACCATCGGAGGTCAAAGCGGGTGATAGTTTCGCGGTTTTGCCATGTGCCCGCCAGTCAAAAATCACGACTGCGTAGCCTCTGGCGTAGGCTTTACGAGCCATAATTCGCAAAAACCACTGATCTTCAAGGTCGCCAGTAATCCCGTAGGTGCCGATAATGGTGCCAATCGGATTTGCTGGAATCGCGACTAAGCCGAAGATCGGCACTCTGTTGGCTCCAACGAAAACATGCTCACGAAAAACAGGCTCCGGTTCGGCAAGGGTCGTTTGCCAGTCTTTGCTAGCCTGCAACGCGACATAAAGGGTCATCAAGAGCCCATTATTCAGCGGCCAAGCAGCGCGGTACGGAACAGCGATCGCGGCTTTGGCATCAGTAAACCTCATCATGGGAGCCTATATCAATCAACAAAATATCGTCTTCAGCTTCGTCTTCGCCTTCGTTTTCGACAAAGCTGAAGATAATGCGGCAGTCATACTCAACTGAACAAGCCCAAGCGCCAGACAGTTTTCCTTTTAGACGATGAGTTTGAAGCATCGGGGCAAACGGATCTGTCGCCAAAAGCCTTAACCTGTCTTCAATTGGGGCTTTCAAGGCTGGTTGCCGTCGCGTTAGTTTCTTAAAGGCGCGCTGAAAAGCCGGTGTGAAAAGGAGCTGTCTCACCGGTTAAGTTCAGCGATAACCGCTTCGACCGAGCCGCGAAACACGTTGCCCTTTTCATAATCTTTTTGAGCTTGGGCAATGTTCTTAGCAATTTCGTCTCGCCGTCTTTCTACTAATCGGTTGCGCAGCAACTCGACTAACATTTCTTGATCCTCAACAGGTAGCACTTCAATGCTTTCTAAAACCTGATCGAGTTTAGAAGTTTGTGGCATATCAATAACTTTTGCCTTATTTCATCTTGATTAGGAGTGAGCCTGTTTGCGAGCTACCCTTACGTGTATCTTACCGTCTTGCAATCAAGGCTCTGAAGGTTTTAGTCCTTGTCAGAATCTAATTTTTTGTAGAATTGCGTACTTTTTTAAGTAGGTCGTAAAAGGGCTGCCAGTTGTCTTGTTCGGTGATAGGTGCCCATACCGCTTCGATTTGGGGGCGCAGCAGTACTGTTTTAGGATTGGTGGCTTGCAGGCAATTTTGAATATCGCTCATTTTTTCGGCAGGGAACTGGCTAAGGCAGTGTTGGTAGTGCGATCGCCACTGATGGAGCAGCTCAGCCGCAGCGGGATCTGATTTTTCGAGGGTGGGCGCGAGGATACCGCTAGCATCAGTTCGCCAGTTGGGATCGAATTGGCGGGTGAGCGTGGCGAAAAAGTCGGGGTAGCTGACGTGAGTTTTTTCGAGCAGATCGAGCGTGTGGGTGAGCAGATCGCGGGCTACAATGGCACTTAAGGCAAGGGAGAGATCGGGCGTGAAGCCTAGTTTTTGCAGAATGCGATCGCTAAAAACTTCAGCATATTTGGGCTGATATTGCGCTAAGCCTGCCTCCAAATTGGATTGATCGATGATGTTAGTGAGCGCGATCGCCAGCTTTTCCAAATTCCAGTAGCAGGCACCCGGCTGATTGCCGTAGCAGTACAGCCCCGAATAGTCAAAATAAGCGGCTGTAAAGCGAGGATCGTACTCATCCATAAAAGCAAACGGCCCATAGTCAAAGCTTTCACCCGTAATCGACATATTGTCGGTATTGAGCACCGCATGACAAAAGCCCACACTCATCCACTGGGCCACTAAGGTCGCTAGCCGCTCTGAAAGCTCAGCAAACCATTGAACGTAGCGATCTTGCTGATCTGCAATAGATTGCAAGTGCGGATAGTAAATGGCTATAGCATGATCTAAAAGTTTGTGAATCAGATCAGGGCGCTTGATATAGCTCAGCCGCTCAAACGTGCCAAAGCGAATGTGCGAATGGCTGAAGCGCACCATCACCGCTGAACGAGTGGGCGAAGGTTCATCGCCACGATAGAGCGATTCGCCGGTTTCGATTAGGCTCAAAGTGCGAGACGTATTGACGCCTAACGCATGTAGCGCTTCTGCGGCCAGCACTTCGCGAATACCGCCTTTGAGCGTCAATCTGCCATCGCCGCCGCGCGAGTAGGGCGTCGGGCCCGATCCTTTGGTGCCAAAGTCGTAAAGCCTGCCGTCAGTGCCGCGTACTTGGCCGTAGAGAAAGCCGCGTCCGTCGCCTAAAAATGGATTGTAGTTACGAAACTGATAGCCGTGGTAGCGCAGAGCCAAAAGCGGCTGGTGGTCTTGAAACTGGCCAAAGGCTTCGATGAAGTGGCGATCGCTCACCGCTTCTAGCTTTAAACCTACCTTAGCTAACAGCTCATCATTACGAAAGCGCAGAACATGCTCAGGAAAGGTCGCTGCCGTCACCGGGTCATAATAATCTGCACCCAAATCAGCCAGCGCTGACTCGTAGGGGAGCGTGAGAAGTGGATTGACCATTACTCCTAATCTATTTGAGCAAATCTAGATCTATTTGAGCAAATCTAGCGGAGCGAATCTTCTACTAGAGCGAATCTACTTAGGCAAATTTATGTAGACTAATCTACCGCTGTCACGCGCCGCAAATTGAGCACGTCAGACATTTTGCGAATTTGAGCAAACGTTTTGTTTAAATGGTCATGATCTCGAATATCAATCCCTAGCTCGATATCTGCAATTTGATCAGGATGGGTCGTCACCCCGGCCTTATGCACATTTATTTTAAGATCTGACAATCGAGTCAAAATGTCTCTAAGCACCCCAACGCGGTCAATGACTTCAATTTTGAGCTGCACCGGATAGGTATCGGGCTGACCTTTGGCCCTATTCGGCTGGTTCCATCGCAGCGGGATCAGCCGCTCACCTGGAATATTCTCGACATTGGGACAGTTTTGCCGATGCACCGCAATCCCCCTGCCACCCGTCGAAACCACCCCTAAAATAGTCTCTCCTGGCAGCGGATGACAGCAGCCTGCAATGTAGTGCACGAGCCCTTCTAGTCCTGCAATCGGCGCATTGTCATATCCCGTATTGCGGTTCGCAGGCGCTTTGACCGCTGGGATTTCATCTTCTAACGTGCCGATCTTACCGGTTTCTTTGGCGCGAATTGGCTGAGCTACTTTCACCGCTTCTTGCAGCCGATTAACCACCGCATTCAGCGTTACTTCGCCGTAGCCCAAACCTGCCAGCAAGTCCTCAGCAGAAGAATAGTTGGAGCGTTCAGCCGCGACTTGAGCAGGCTTGGACTTGAGCAACGCATCGAGTCCGCTTTTGCCCATTACTTTTTCGAGCATTTCGTGACCACGAGCCAGATTTTCATCGTAGTGATATTTTTTATACCACTGCCGAATGCGGTTGCGCGCGCCAGTACTCACCACAAAATTTATCCAATCGAGGCTGGGGTGGCTATTCTTTTGCGTAATAATTTCAACGATGTCACCGTTTTGTAAGGCCGTGTCTAAAGTGACAATGCGGCCATTGACTTTGGCCCCAGCGCAGTGGTTGCCCACCTCGGTATGAATCCGATAGGCAAAATCAACTGGCGTTGCGCCCCGGCTCAGCGGAATTACATCGCCGCTGGGCGTAAATACATAAACCTCTTCATCAAAGAGATTATTTTTGACATCAGAAAGATACTCTTGGGCGTCTTTGAGTTCGTTTTGCCAATCTAAAAGCTGACGCAGCCAGGTGAAACGCTCCTCGTTACTATTGATGACCGTATGACTATTGCCAGATTCCTTATATTTCCAGTGCGCAGCGATCCCGTACTCGGCGATGTGGTGCATTTCCACGGTACGGATCTGTACTTCAATGGGGCGACCGTGGGGGCCAATGACGACAGTATGCAGCGACTGATAGCGGTTGGGCTTAGGCAGCCCGATGTAATCTTTAAAGCGGCCAGGAATGGGGCGAAATAGATCATGCACAACCGCTAGGGCGCGGTAACACTCATCTTTGGAGTTAACAATCAGGCGAATGGCAGCAATATCGTAAATTTCGCTGAATTCTTTTTGCTGGCGCTGCATTTTGCGATAAATGCCGTACAGGTGCTTGGGCCGACCGCTGGCCTCTTCGCAGTGAATGCCGAGTTCGTGAATGCCTTGGCGCAAGGTTTCGCTAACTTCTGTGAGGCGCGCCTCGCGATCAGCGCGCTTTTCGACAATGAGCCGCTTGAGTTGGGAGTAGGCTTCGGGCTCTAAATACTTGAAGCAAAGATCTTCAAGCTCCCACTTAAAGCGACCGATCCCCAAACGGTTGGCTAGGGGGGCAAAAATTTCTAAGGTTTCGCGGGCAATGCGCACCTGCTTTTCGGGCCGTAGATGCTCTAGGGTGCGCATGTTATGCAAGCGGTCGGCGAGTTTGACGACAATCACCCGAATATCTTTAGCCATGGCTAAAAACATGCGGCGAAAGTTTTCAGCTTGCTGCTCAGTCTTACTGTCAAAGTTGAATTTGGAAAGCTTAGTGACGCCTTCTACCAGGTGACGAACCTCTGCGCCAAAGATGGTTTCGATTTCGTCGGCAGTAACGTCGGTGTCTTCGACCACATCGTGCAAAAAACCAGCGGCAATCATGGCGCTGTCACCCCCCAAGCTGCGCAAAAGCTCTGCGACCGCAACCGGATGAGCAATATAAGATTCGCCCGAAGCCCGCATTTGTCCCTTGTGTAGCTGATAGGCAAATTCAAACGCACGACAGACTAGATCGTTACCAGAAGCGGGGATCGCCTTTGGCGACAGAGTACCCGCAGGTGTCGCAGTTTCCTCTGGCGCTATCTCTGGCACCATTTCTGGTGAAGTGACGGCTTGAGAAGCATGGGTTGAGGCTTGCTCTTTTAAACAAGAGGATAGCCAGTCGGGCAGCGAACAATCTTTGGGAAGGGCTGTTGCAGTCATGGCTGACACGGGTCTTATTGAGTAAGGGTTAGCTAAAATTGAGCGGGTGATGAGAGGGGTGACAAATAATTGGGATGGCGTAAGTGACGCTACATCGAAAAGCTAAATTACACTGGGATCAACTGGGATCAAACAGTTAACTCTAGCCACTTACGCAACGCGAAGATAACCTTAGGTAAAGCAGTAATTAACTACCCTGAGATAAAAATCACTCTAAAAATTACACGGAAAATTACACTGAGATCACAAAATCACATTTAATTGACTGAAGGTATTTACGGAAAGCATTGACTGATGGAATTTCACTGGGAAATCGCCCTTTGTCATTTTTTCTGATTTCTTCAAGACGCTGGCACGGCATCAGAGAAATTCTTAAGTTTTTTCGGCTAGGCTTTCAGCAATTTGTTCTGCAATTTATTCTTAAGCGGCTTCTCCACTAGCTAACGGTTGGCAGTTTGTGAAGATTTGCCTTGATTTACTATTTATTTTGACTGCTATTTTTGCTGCTAGCTAGGTATAAAAAGTTCTGTTAGACAACAATCATAAACAAAACTGGCACTGTTAAGAGAAGATATTGAAAGAATTAAATTGCGATTAGACCGCTACTGAAGTTTGCAGATCGAGACGATCTTTTTTGGCTAGTTTTCTAACAGGTGGCCTCCGGAAGCAGAGGGATTGGGATCAAAGAGATGGGGAGCAGAGGGATTGAATGATCGCGATGAAAAGCTATGCTGCCAAGTGAAGGCGGCTTTGCAGGATCTGAATAGATTCATGGATTATCGGGATGATTCTGAGGCTGATGTCTGGAATAGCCGAGATATCCAGAAGATGAGTGCGTTGCGATCACAGCTAGCTCAGCTGCAGTCTCGATTTCAGAGCATTGTGACAGCGATCGCTGAAGCTGACATCGAACTAGCGGTAGAGCAGCGGCTCAGACCTTTTCAAACTGAGGCGCATCGGCGGCTACGATTGCTGAGTTTGGAGCTGATGAAATTGCCCATGGCTAAGCAGCCGGAAACTTTGGCGCGATCGCAATCAAACATTCAAGATCACCTCACTCAGCTACAGCGTTTTTTGCAGGCGATGGCCGATGAACTCTGTAATTTTGAAGCGTAATTGTTAGACCAAGGCACCAAAACGACTGGTCGCCAATATCGTCAATAACTGGCCATCAGGATGACTTTAGCGGCAGGTAGCGGTATTTGTATAGTAGAGACGAATCTACTGCGTTGAACCTATGGCCGACTCCCCACATACTGCCGCTGTTCGCAGCGATTCTGGCTCAGTTGCAGCGCCTTTATTTGCTGTGGAAAATTTTCGGGTGGCTTATCCGCAGCAGTCGGCATGGGCCGTCGATCAGGTGTCGTTGACGCTACAGCCGGGTGAAAAGCTAGGGCTCGTGGGCGAGTCGGGCTGCGGCAAAAGCACGCTCGGTAGAGCAGCCATGCGGCTATTGCCGAGCGCAACCCGGATTGAAGGGCAAGCGAAATTTGAAGGGCGCTCAATTTTAGAATTTTCGCCTAACGAACTGCGGCGCTTTCGGGGAGAGGCAGTTTCACTGGTCTTTCAAGACCCGATGACCCGGTTAGATCCGCTGATGACGATTGGGGATCACTGCGTAGAAACACTACTAGCCCATCGCCCTGATCTGAATAAAAAGCAGGCTAAGGCGATAGCGCTAACTACTTTAGAAACGGTCAAAATTCCGGCTAGTCGCTGGCAGCAATATCCACACGAGTTTAGCGGCGGCATGCGACAGCGGGTGGCAATTGCCTTAGCGCTCGTGCTCGATCCCAAACTAATCGTAGCGGATGAACCCACAACTAGCCTGGATGTGACTGTTTCAGCGCAGATTTTGACTCAGCTGACGGAGCTTTGCGATCAGCGCCATATGGGCCTGATCCTGATTTCTCATGATCTGGCGCTAGTGGGAGAATATTGCGATCGCATTGCCGTAATGTACCAGGGCAAAATCGTCGAAATCGGCCCAACCCAAGCCGTTTTTTACAATCCTCAGCATCCTTACACGCAGTCATTGCTCAAATCAGCCCATCAGTTACAGGCCGCTGGAGCGCAAAATTCAGCGATCGCCACCCAAAATAAAGTCGCGCCAATTTTAAGCCTGAAAAACATCACTAAGCACTACAGCCTAGAGCAAGGCATCATCGGCAAGCTGCTGCGGCAAGACCCGCCCGCACCCATTAAAGCCGTCGATGGCGTCTCACTCGATCTCTATCCAGGCGAAATCTTGGGCCTTGTGGGCGAATCGGGCTGTGGCAAGAGCACGCTGTCACGAACGCTGCTGCGAATTGTAGAGCCGACCTCTGGGCAAATCCTGTTTCAGGGCACTGACTTTACGCAGCTATCGCGATCCGATCTGCAAACGCAGCGCCGCGACATTCAAATGATTTTTCAAGATCCGCACGCTTGCCTCAATCCGATGATGACAATTGGTAGAGGCATTGCCGATCCGCTGCTGATCCATAAGCTAGCGAGTCCGGCAGAGGCCGAGAAAAAGGTCAAAGCGATGATGACGCGCGTCGAGCTGACGCCGGTAGAGGATTATTACAACCGCTATCCCGGCGATATTTCGGGCGGGCAGCAGCAGCGAGTGGCTATAGCCCGCGCTCTGATCACAAACCCTAAGCTTGTCATCTGCGATGAGCCCGTGAGTATGCTCGATGCCAGCGTGCAGGCCCAAGTATTAGAGCTAATGCTAGATCTCAAAGATGAGCTAGCGCTGACCTATTTATTTATTACGCATGATCTGTGGGTGGCAAAATATTTGTGCGATCGCATTGCAGTCATGAACGGCGGCAAGCTCGTCGAAATTGGCTCTACCGAACAAATATTTACAGCCCCTGCTCACCCTTACACCCAATCTCTGCTGCAAGCTGCGCCGCTATTGGCCAAAGCTGATAGCCACCGCTGACAGCCGACAGCTAATAGTCGAATCTAGACGCTCAAACTATGCCTTCCACTGCAATTCGTGGCCCCTTTCTTCATCTCATAGACGATCCTTTTTACCGTCCGATATCAGATTGCCTGCGCTATCTCCCTGATGGCCTGATGGTCGTCGAAAGCGGCATCATTCTCGAAATCGGCCCCTATGCTGACTTGAAAAATCGCTACGCTCAGCTACCGCTGACGCACTATCCCAATAAGATCATTGTTCCGGGCTTCATTGATACTCACATTCACTTTCCCCAAACCGAAATTATTGCCGCTTATGGCGAACAGCTTCTGAGCTGGCTAGATCGCTACATCTTTCCGACCGAGCAAAAGTTCAGCAGCAAAGCCTACGCACTCACGGTTGCCAATCACTTTCTAGACGAACTTTTGCGCCACGGCACCACCACTGCGCTAGTTTTTACCACCGTTTATCCGCAATCAACCGAAGCTTTTTTTCAGGCGGCGCAGGCTAGAAATTTACGCATGATTGCAGGCAAGGTACTGATGGATCGCCATGCGCCTGAGGCTTTGCTCGATACGCCCGATGCAGCCTATACGGACAGCCGAGCGCTCATCGAAAAATGGCACCACCAAGACCGCTTGCTCTACGCCGTCACCCCCCGCTTTGCAATTACTTCTACGCCTGAACAGTTGCGCGCAGCCGGACAGCTGCTGCAAGACTTTCCCGACGTGTATCTGCACACCCACTTATCAGAAAACCCGGATGAGATCGCTTGGACCAATCAGCTATTTCCCGAAGCAGGCGGCTACTTAGGCGTGTACGACCAGGCCGGACTGCTAAGCAAGCGCTCAGTCTTTGCCCATGGCGTTCATTTGAGTGAGTCTGAGCTTTGTCGGCTCAGTGAATGTGAGTGCGCGATCGCCCATTGCCCAACCTCAAATCTGTTTTTAGGAAGCGGCCTGTTTCCGCTGCACCAAGCTAAAAATCCTGTTCGCCCGGTTAAAGTCGCCCTAGGCACAGATGTTGGAGCCGGTACGAGCTTTTCACTGCTGCGTACGGGCGGTGAAGCCTATAAAGTTGCACAGCTTCAGCAGCAGTCTTTAACGCCTTTTCAGACGCTTTTTCTGGCGACATTAGGCGGCGCTCAAGCCCTATGCCTAGAAGATAAAATTGGCAGCTTTACACCCGGTAAAGAGGCGGATTTTATCGTGCTCGATCCGCAAGCGACACCGACATTGGCTTTTCGCAATCAGCCCTATTTATCTGTGCTAAATTCGGATCTGAATTCGGAATCAAGTGAGGTTGATTCTGACAATCAATCTGACAATCAAGGGCATCGGGGAGATATTGCCAATGAGAGGCAGATGACTGACTTGCGATCGCTCGTTTTCTCCCTACTCGTCCTCGGCGATGATCGCGCCATTCATGCTACCTGTATAGCGGGCCATCTCGCCATGACGATCCCGCCTCGACCATCTCGCTGAAGTGCTAGTCTAAAAAAGCCGACAATTTCCTCTGTCCATGAGCCTCCCTGTTGATTCTGCCATTACCCGACTGCAAACCATCCGCCCTGAACTACTGCGATTACACAAAGCCCTACTCGATTCAGAGCGCATTGTCTACGAGCAAACCAACGGCCCGATTACTAACAGCGGCGAATTTTTTCGCTTAGTCATTGATGACGCAGCCTTTAGCTGGCTGCGTCCGATTTCCCAATTCATTGTGCAAATCGACGAGCTGCTGGATCTGCGTAAAAAAGAGAGCATTGAGCCCGAAAGCGCTTCGATTTTGCTAGAAAAAGCCAGACTGATGCTCAAACCCAATGAATACGCGCTTACGCCTTTGGGGGAGCGCTACTTTCAAGCCATTCAGCGAGATCCTAATATTGCGCTGCTGCACGCTGATATTTCTCAAAAGCTGAAAAAAAAGAACCCTTTGCCAGACAACTAAGCCGCGTTCAAGTTGAAACCTAGTGTTTCCCCACCAGAAAAACTCACCCAAAAAACTACAGCTCTGAACGGGGAAAAGGTTTAAGTACAAATCTTACAGGCATGTAAATAGCCCTGAATAATCGTTGCTTTTTCGCAATCCTTGACTCGCTTGCGTTGGCTCAATCCTAAAATCCAAGAAAACACAAATAAGACTAATTCAGTAATCTCTCTATTAAGGGCAATAGCGAGTCCAGTGGCCCTTAGGTAGAGTGGGTTGAAGTAGCTTGAGTCAATGGAAAACATTAAGATGGATCAAGCCTTACAGTTTGGGTTAATCATTATCGCCCGCTTGCTGATCTGGGGCACGATGCTTCTATTCGTCATAGACTGTATCCTGTCTGTGCGCCGTAGTGTTGTGAGTGTGCGCCGTCTGCACAGTATTCCTTGTGCTAGCTGCTGCTATGCCACAGGCGACTATCGGCTAAAATGCTCGGTACATCCGACTAGCGCCTTTTCCGAAGAAGCTGTTCACTGCCATGACTTTGCGCCGAGTGAAGCGACCTATCAGCAAGCGACTTATCGGTAGGTAATAATCTGTGTGGATGTAGTCGAGATCAGTTGGCCAGTACAACCCGTAACCAGTCGGTATCGATCAATTGGGGCAGGCCCAATTGATCGATACCGAGACAACAGCGGCAACGGCTAGTATATTTTTTGACACTCGTAATCGCTGAGTTGCGTGAAGCTGTCATGGCTGCTGGTCTTGCGCTACCTGTAACATTCGGCGATGGTCTTCAGCGTTGCTATAACGCTCACTTCAAATCGTGCGGACAACTAACTTCAAACGTTGTAAAGCTGTCAAACGTGAGATCTGCTCTTGTGCCCACATGGGGTATAAATCGTCCTAAATGTTTTCAATTTTTATCTTGACCCATAACGAAGAGCTAGATATTGCTGACTGTATCGAGTCAGCGGCTCTGTGTGACGATGTGATTATGATTGATTCGTTTAGCAGCGATCGCACCCTAGACATTGCTCAAAGCTATCCGGCTGTGCGCGTTTTTCAGCACACCTTTGAAAGTCACGGCAAGCAGCGCACTTGGATGCTGCGCCACGTCGCAACCAAATACAATTGGGTCTACATTTTAGAAGCCGATGAGCGCATGACCCCAGAATTGTTTAAAGAGTGCTGCGCTGCTGTTGGGGCCCATCAGCATGTAGGCTACTACGCTGCGGAGCGGGTCATGTTCATGAATCAATGGATCAAGCGCAGTACGCAGTATCCTCGCTATCAGCTCCGGCTGCTCGATAAGTCGCGCGTCTGGTTCGATGACTACGGCCACACCGAGCGGGAGGTGATTGAAGGCTCCCACGGCTTTTTGAAAGAAACCTATCCGCACTACACCTGCGGCAAAGGCTTCAGCCGCTGGATAGAAAAGCACAATCGCTACTCTACCGATGAAGCTAACGAAACACTCAAGCAGCTAGCGGGCGGCAACATCTCGTGGAAATCGCTTTTGGTTGGCAAATCTGAAGTAGAGCGCCGCCGAGCCCTAAAAAATCTGTCTTTGCGACTGCCTTTTAGGCCATTGCTGCGCTTTGTCTATATGTACTTTTTCTTGGGCGGCATTTGGGATGGCCAAGCTGGCTTCACCTGGTGCGTTCTGCAATCTTTTTATGAGTACCTAATTTTGCTGAAGGTGTGGGAGATGCGTCAGCCGCAAAACCGTCCACCGCAGGTGAATATCACCAGCCCCTCATCAAGCAACAGTTCACCTAGCGAGGCAGCGATCATCGCGGCTGCCAAGCAAACAAAATCGGCTTAAAGAGCAGCTACACTCGGCTTTCTAAAGACTTTAAGTACTCGGTATTGACCCCCGATTCGCGGGTTAAAGCAATTTTTCCCGTGCGGGCAATTTCTTGAATGCCAAAGGGCGTCAGTACTTTTTCAATGGCGACCATTTTACCAGGATCGCCCACCACCTCTAGCGTCAGAGACTTTTCTGAGACATCGACTACGCGGGCTCTAAAAATTTGAGCAAGACCCACAACTTCCGAGCGGGTAGAGACATCGGCATTGACCTTGAGCAGCATCAGCTCACGCTCGACGCTCGGCGTTTCGGTAATGTCTTGGACTTTGAGAACGTTAATCAGCTTGTAGAGCTGTTTTGTAAGCTGATCAATAACATGATCATCACCGGGCACCACCATCGTAATCCGGGAGATACCGGGCTGCTCGGCAGGCCCGACGGCAAGGCTCTCAATATTGAAGCCTCGACGGGCAAATAATCCAGCAATTCGGGTTAAAACCCCGGCTTCATCTTCAACTAATACAGAAAGCGTATGCTTCATTACAAAAAATTAGAGCTGGGGGCTCTTTCATTCACCCAATAGTTTAATCTCGCTATCTTATCTCGATAGGTGGCGGGTGATAAGGAAATAGCAGGGAAGTTTTGGCTGCGGTGCCGGGAAGAGATAGGGCGGGGATTAAGGCTCTTGGGGGGCTGTTTCTGGAGAAGTGGGCAGGCCGGGGGCGGTATCGGTAGGGAACTGAGGAGAAACGGGCGGCAGACTGCTAGGAGATTGGGGAATGGTGCCGTTGGGAATGCCGGGTTGAGAATTCAGCGGGGGCAAGCCGTTAGCTCCATTATCGATGCCTCCGTTATTCAGGCCCCCGTTATTCAGACCGTCGCCTAGCGTGCCATCATTGGGAAGACCTTGAGTAGGCTCGATGCCCTGATTACGAAGGAGATCTTCGGGGGTGGTGCCACTGTTTTTGGTAGGATCTAGCGAAGCATCGTTAGGCAAGGTGGCTAGGGCAACGCGATCGCCACCCACCGTGCGCAGCAAGTCTAGAACTTTAATCACATCCTCGTAGCGGGCGTTGCGAGAAGCGTAGAGAACAATAGTACCGGCGGGTGCAATCTGCTTATGCTGAACTAAAACGTCGTATAGCAGACCGAGCGGCACGGGGCTTTTATCGACATAGACCTGACCGGCGCTATCGACACTGACGTAAAGGCGATCGCGGCCATTGCCTTCGACCGGCGAACTGTTACTGACCGCCGGTAAATCTAGCGCTATTGCCTGCTGCCGGGTCAGGCCAACCGCTGCCAAGATAAAGAACGTCAAAATGCAAAAAATAACATCAATCATCGGCAGAATTTCAATCTGCACATCTGACTGAGGGTTGTTCATATCTAGTTTCATACTTCGGATGCCATGCTTTAAATTTCACGCTTTAAGTTTTTTTGCCTTTAATACGTGGTCGGCTTCTCGGTAGTGCTTCTTGGCGGTGACGGCATATCAATGATGGGCGAAGGCGGTGAATTGGCCAAATGTTCACTCAGCCGACTCGGCCTGCCATTCGTGTAAGCCCACGCCTGACGATACAGTAGCTCAAGCTCATTGCCCGACAGCTGAAAGACTTTGGCTTGACCAAAAACAAAGCCTTGAAACAGACGATAAAACGCCAAACTGAAAATTGCCACAATTAGGCCGGTGGCTGTGCTTATAAGGGCCTCACCAATCCCTAAAGCAGTACCAGCGGTCGCATCACCGACTCCCAAATCATTAAGATTAATGGATCCGAGCGAGTTGATTAGACCCAACACGGTACCTAATAGACCTAGCAACGGCGATAGGGCAATGACGGCTTCTAATATTTTTTCGCCCCTGCGCATATTCGCTAGCTCCTCATTGGCCGAGGTTTCAAGCGCTAAGCGAAACACTTCAGGATCTTGATCTTTGAGCTTGAGTGCACCAAATAAAAATCGTCCCATGGGTAGGCTATTGGAGCGCTGAGCTAGCTGCGCTGCAACTGACCACTCACGGCGAGCGGCTTCTATCACTCGACCGGCCACTTCGCGCTCACGGGTCAAAATCCTTGACCAAAACCAAATTCGCTCGATGATGGTGCCTAGCGCCAAAATCGAAAGAAAGAGCAAGGGCCACATAGCAGGGCCACCCTGCCTAAATAATTCTGTAATATTCACGCCTATCTCCTAACCACCCAACCCTGTCAGATCAACGTTCTATCAACAGCAAAACTCATGTCAGAGCAATTAATGACCGTTTAAATGGCCGTTTAATCGCTATCTAATCGCTATGCAATCGCTATTGAGATCAATTGATTGGCTGCTATTTTCTGACTTAGTGTAGTGCATCGCGCGTATGATAGATAACTCTATTTGTGGTAATTACGCTAGCCAAATGAACTGGCAGTGATGGCCCAATCGCGATGATGAATTAAGTCGGTGGCCTTGCTTCAGTTCGATAGCGAGGCGGCAGGCAGCATATCTAACATTTCGTTAGCGGCGCGATCGCACACGCCGACTTCACCCATTACCTGCCGCATTTGACGATAGCCCGCCAGCATTTGCGATCGCTTGGCCTCATCTCTCAGTAAGTCCAGCGCCGCATTGCCAATCGCTTCAGGCGTTGCGGCCCACTGTAAAAACTCGGGCACAATCGGCTGATTTTCCATTAAGTTAACGGGTGAAACAAAGTCACCGGTAAAACGCACGATGTATTTGGCAATCAAAGCCGTTAAGTGGCTGAGCCGGTACATGACAACTTGCGGCACGTTCATCAGGGCGACTTCTAAATTGACCGTGCCTGATTTATTAATCACCACATCGGCAGCCGCGATCGCCCGCTGACCATCCGCTTTTTCAATCAGCCGCGCATTTAAGCCCGCCTGAGAAATTGCCGCGCTGATCTGTGCTCTAAATTCTGGCAGCGACACCGGCACCAAAAAAGTCACATCAGGCTGCTGCGCCTGAATATTCGCCGCTGCTGCAAACATCACCGGCATGATGTATTTTAATTCTTGCTTACGTGAAGCCGGTAATAGCGTCACCACGGGCGTCTCTAACGAAATATTGAGATCTAATCGGGCTTGAGCCTTCGTCATCGGCTCTGCCAAAATATCGACCAGCGGATGGCCAACCCAGCGCGTATTTGCCCCTGAGCGCTGATAGTAAGTCGCCTCATCCGGAAAAATCGCCAGCAGCTTATCGCTAATTTCTACAATCGTTTTTGTACTAGGAGTCGAAAGCACCCATTCCTGCGGCGCAATGTAATACACCATCGGCACCTGCGGTAGCTTTTGGTGCACAAACTTACCCACCGCCAGATTCGGCCCCTTGTAATCTAGCAGCACCATTAGATCCGGTGGATGCTCTAGCAGATACTGGTTTACCTGCTTTTGCATGTCCCGACCCGCTAAGTAATAGGGTACGGCTTCTAAAATCCCAATGGCGCTGAGCCCAACGGTATTGACCAAAATTTTCGCGCCAGCCATTTCCATCTGCTGACCGCCCACCCCGATTACAGTCAAGCTCAGGCCGCGACTAGCCGCCTGCCGGTACAGCGCTTGGATTAACAATCCTCCCTGCAAATCACCCGATACCTCTCCCGTATGAACAAACACCTCAAACGACTTCTGCACCCCACTTTCTCCCTAATTCCTTTATTTTCGCCTGCCGGGCACCGGCCCCCGCCGCCCCTTGTCTTGCGATGAGGCCCGCAAAAACTCATAGAGATGCCTAACATGGCTATTGTCCGGCATTGACTCTAGCTTGCTAATCGCTTCGGCCAGCGTCAGCCCAGAGCGATAGAGAATTCTAAACGCCTCTTTCAGCTCTTGGTAAATGCGCCCGCCTGCTTCTTCGGCAATCCCAGAGCGGCTAAGCAGCACCTGATTGAGACCTCGAACGCGAGAGGGATTGCCCTCGACCATGGTGTAAGGCGGCACGTCGCGCTCAATTCGGCTCATGCCGCCGATCATCGCATAGCGGCCAATATGCACAAACTGATGGATGCCGACTAAGCCGCTGATCCGCGCATGAGATTCAATTTCGACATGACCTGCAAGGGCAACTGAGTTGGCGATAATGACGCGATCACCAATCGCACAGTTATGAGCCACATGAGCATAGGCCATAATCAAATTGTGGTTGCCTAGTCGGGTCACTTCGCCGAGTCGGGTCGGGCGATTAATCGTGACGCATTCACGAATGGCATTGTCATCACCAATGGCAACTAAGCTCATGGAGCCGTCGTACTTGAGATCTTGAGGTTCTAGGCCAATAGCGGTGTGCGGGAAAATGCGGTTGCGATCGCCAATTGTGGTGTAGCCATCAATCACCGCATGAGCGCCAATGCTAGTATCTGCCCCAATCGTGACTTTTTCTCCAATCACAGCATAGGGGCCAACCGTAGCGCTAGCGTGTATTTGCGCCCCAGGATGGATGACAGCGCTCGGGTGAATTAGAGTAGTCGTCAAGGCCATGCCTCCAGCAAAACCACCGAATGAATCGGGCACATAAATCAATCAGCTTCAATTAATAGCTTCACTT
>JBGTIK010000028.1:0-8292 GCA_041745715.1 Phormidesmis sp. | reverse complement strand
GGCAAACGCATACTAAATTCATGCCAACGGAAGAATGAGGCTTTCAGCGTTTGACCGGCTATGAATCACCTCTTATTTTCTTAATAGGGTCACTTTTAGATGCTCTTATTGAGAAAATAATGGAGTATGCGTTTGCCCTGCATAGTCGCTTGAGTGCTATTGCCTACCGCTACATTGCCCCTGCTAAAACGCAGTTAGGTTTTCAGGGCCGCTGTACGCTGTTGGAAGATTTTTTGCAAAGTTTTTATATTGAGGTGCTGAATGCGTTTCGCCGAGAGAATCATCTCGATGTTACCTACACACCGCGTACTCGCCTAGAGCTATCGGAGTATATGGCGTTTAGTGAGCACTATGCCAAGTGCCGGATCTCGTTGCCTGGCTGCTATAATCAGCAGCTCATTGTGCTCAGGGCTCAAGCTTTTGCGCGGCGGCTACCGGCGGAGACATCTGTAGATATTGAGATGGCGGTTGACTCGCCCAAAGGCACAGATGAGGCGTTTTTTCGCTCTCCGGCGATTCAGCAAATTCGTGAAAAAATGGTGGCGAATGCGGTGGATCCGGCTGAAGGGGTTTTGCGCGATCGCATCATCATCGAACTCATCGAATATTTGCAGGGGCAAGATCAGCAAGCCTGTGTAGACTATCTGGCTTTACGACTAGAAGATATGGCCGCTGCTGATATTGATGAAGTGCTAGGGCTGACAGCGAGAGAACGAGACTATTTGCAGCAGCGCTTTAATACCATGTCGAAAAGTTTGCTCAGTCTCACCGTTGGGAATTGGTGCATCAGTGGCTAGGCGCTGATTTGGATAAAAACTTTGGGCTTTCTCCCAGTGAGTGGCAAGTTTTTATAGCTCAGCTAAGTGATGAACAAACGCAGTTGCTAGCACTCAAGCAACAACAGCTCGAAGATCCTAGCAATGGCCCTTTGGATAGCGCTATTGCTCTTCAGCTAAGCTGGACTCCCAAACGAGTAGAGCGTCGCTGGAGTCAGCTGATTAGCCTTGCTTGGAAAGTGCGAAATCAGCAAGCCAAACTCGCAACTAAATAAGCACATCCAAAGTGCCTTTCTTTGGGATGCACGCAGCATTAGGCTGCTAGCGTTAACGATTCCATCCAAGCAGGGCTACCATAGATACCGGCTAATAGCTCATCAAGCTCAAATACTTGTTTGGGCTTTTACCCGTAAATCGAACTGCCGCCCTCCCACACTTGCACATCTGCAGGTCTTCGTCGGATGGCCTAGCCAGTACTTCAAAGCCGTTTCCTGTCCAAGCCTCCTCCATTTCCAGCCGATCAACAGGCCAAATGAGAATCTCACCGAGCGCGGGCAGATTGTGCATTTGCATCGTATCAGCTTGGACTTAACTCTTCAACGATTTAATTACTGCTCAGTATCTACAGTGCTGTATGTCAGGAGCTCAATGCGATCGCTCGACAGCCTCTTTTTCTGTTGGGATAACAGGCAGATTATCTGGTGGGTTCTCTGGTGGATTCTCTAACAAGTTCTCTGGCGAGCTCTCTAGCAAGTTCTCTGGCGGGCTTTCTAGCGGATAAATCGCGCTAGCGCGGCAGTCTCTGAGCCAGAGCTGTACCGCTTGACCCACGCTGCCCTGACTGTTTTCGCGAGGGGGCAACAGGGGGCGAAGTGATTTGGGATCGTCCACCGCAGAAAACATCAGCACCGGTCGCCAGCCATCTGTTGCCGGTGTCAGCAATAGCCAGTGGTATTCCTGCACTTCTTGGACGCTGAGGCGATTTTGGCCCAAAGGCTGATTTGAACGCTGATTTGAATATTGGCCTGAATATTGGCGAGATAGCGTTGTAAAGAAAGCCTGCGCAATTGGCCCGCCGCCAGTGGGTGAGGTAGTTAGCACATAGTCATTCAAATTCAAGGGCTCTAGCTCAAGCTGTCCGGCAATCAGCACCGAAGACGGGCGGTAGGGCGATCGCACCAAACCCGACTCCACCCGCCACTCATCCGGCTGATCTCCTGGCAGCACCGCTACCGAGCGCTGCAACACTCGATTGGTGTAGCTTGGAATGTCGCGAATGAGCAACGCCATCAGCGTTTCTATATCTGTTGGGCAAGCAGTGTAAGGTCGTAGCGGCGCGTAAGGGCGTTGGATGGGCGATTCAGTCGGTAAGTCTTCAGCCGGTAAGTCTTCAGAAGGGGTCAGTACAGGCGCTTTTTCGATTGCGATCGCCCACCGATCAACCCCAAAAATCGCCATTCCCACCGCCATTCCCACCGCCAGCAACCATCTTCGCCTGCTCACCCCAAACTCTCCTCACCACTGATCTCCTCGCAAATCCGCGCAAACGCCGCCGCCGGATCGTCAGCTTGGGTAATGGGCCGACCAATCACTAAGTAGTCGGCTCCGGCCTGAATGGCTTGAAAGGGAGTGAGCGATCGCTGCTGGTCGCCCTTCATGGCCCAAGTGGGCCTGACTCCGGGGCACACCAGCCAAAAGTCATCTTGCTCACTGACATTAAGGCTAGCTTTGAGTACGCTAGCTTCCTGCGGCGAACAGACTACACCGCCCAAGCCGCTAGACTGAGCGAGCTGCGCCATCTGCTGCGCATAGGTTTTAACCGCTACCGGCACCTGTAGCTCAAAAGAGAGCGATCGCCCATCAATACTCGTCAGTAGCGTCACCGCAATCACTCTCGGCGCAACGCATCCCGCCTGCTGAGCCCCTTCTGTCGCCGCTAGCTGGGCGGCTTTGAGGGCAGCGCCTCCGGCAGCGGCATGGACGGTCAGCAAATCCACCCCATACCGGCCCGCAGCCCGACAAGCGCCCGCCATTGTATTCGGAATATCGTGAAACTTCAGATCCAAAAAAATGCGTTTGTTTCTGTCTTTTAGCGCCTCCAAAACCCTAGGCCCGCTGCTGACAAAAAGCTCTAGGCCCACTTTCCAAAAGGTCACATCAGGAATGGCGTCCATCAGTGCGATCGCTGCCGCCTCACCTGGCACATCCAACGGCACAATAATTCGCTCGTTCCCAGACATCTCACACGCTCCTGAACTTTTGGCTACTTTTAACGACAAACAAATCAGCTTAAGGCGCTAAAGCACGAGCCGCACAAACTTCTTTTTGCCGACTTGCAGCACCTTGCCAATGAGTTCTTCAGGGGTGTCAAACGCTTGGTTTGGATCTTCTAAGCGATCGCCATCTAATTTCACCGCACCGCTCGTAATATGACGGCGCGCCTCACTGCTGCTCGCACACAAAGGCGTCGCCCCCAAGAGATAAAACGCCTTAGCCGGAAAGCCTACCTCAGCCAATGAAAACTCCGCCACCGCTGCCGCTGCCTGCGCCTGCCCTTGCACCAGCGTTAGGGCGTCCTGCTGAGCCTGTTGAGCCGCCTGATCACCGTGAAACTGCCCCGTCACCACCTTTGCCAACAGCTTTTGCTGCTCCCTTGGATCGGTAGGTAAGCCCTCCAAAGGCAAATTAGTCAGATGTGTAAAATACTCTTTAATCACCGCATCTGGAGTCTTTTCGAGCTTGGAGTACATCGAGAGCGGATCTTCTTTCAGGCCCACATAGTTGCCCAGCGACTTAGACATTTTTTGATTGCCGTCTGTTCCTAACAGCAGCGGCAACAGCATCCCAAACTGAGGCCGCTGGCCAAAATGCCGCTGCAAATCGCGCCCGACCGCCACATTAAACTTTTGATCCGTGCCGCCTAGCTCCACATCCGACTTGAGCGCAACCGAGTCATAGCCTTGCAGCAGCGGATACAAAAACTCATGCAGGTACACCGGCGTCCCTTTCTCATAGCGATTGGCAAAGCCTTCTTTGGCCAGCATTTGGCCCACCGTCATTGTACTCAACAGCTTCAGCATTTGGCTTAAGTCCGCCCCGGCCAGCCACTCAGAGTTATAGCGAATCTCCAACCGTCCCGGCGTCTCAAAGTCTAAAATGGGCCGCACCTGCTCTATATAAGTCTCAGCGTTGGCCTTCGCCTCCGCTGCGCTGAGCTGCTTACGAACCTCAGCGCGATCCGTTGGATCGCCAATTCGCGCGGTAAAGTCACCAATCAGCAGCACTGCCGTATGGCCTGCATCTTGAAAAGCTCGCAGCTTACGCACCACAATACTGTGGCCCAAATGAATTTCTGAACCCGTCGGATCAATCCCTAGCTTGACGCGCAGCGGCTTACCTTCCTGCAAGCGTACCAGCAAATTATCGTCACCCGTCACTGATTCTGGTTGACAAGGAAACACTTCATTCACGCCCCGATAAATATCGGTGAATTGCGCCGGAATCTCAGCCGATGGAGAGGAAGCGATCGCTGAAGCAGCAGTAGAAGTCATGGAAATCGTCAGGTCAATAGGATCAAGGCAATCAAGCAAAACAGAGATTATGCCAGTGTAACTTTACCCTTTAAAGAGCGCGTAAAAACCACAGCCCTAGCCGGTCAAAAATAGAGCGTGATCGCTGAGTAAAACCTCGGCTTTTAGGCACTAACCGACCTGAATCCTAGAAAAAATTGAGAATAAGCCTAAACATTTGCCACGGATCATCTATATTTACCGGATGCGCTATCCACAATTTATGATATACACTCCTCACACCTTTTAATTTTCTTTTCACCCGGCAGCTCACACCCTTACGCCTGAGATTTAATCCCCCTCTGAAGGAAACATCGTCTCCCTGTGTCTACTAACACCTATCGTAAAGTACGCTCTCGCCCGCGTCGTTCCGACAAATCGCCTCACGTTCTTCGCTACATTCAAGACGTTGGGCAAATCGGAGCCGCTACCCTACTGACCGTAACGATGCTAGGCAGTTCTGTGATTGCCGGAGGCTTAGTGGGCTTGGCAGTCAGCTTTCGTAACCTGCCTGATGTTCGGGTTCTGCGTAACTACAGCCCCTCAGAAACCAGCTACGTTTACGACGTCAAAGGCACCCTACTCGACAGCATTCACGATGAAGCCAACCGCGAAGTCGTGGACTTTAACGACATTAGCCCCAATCTCAAGCGTGCCGTTCTGGCCATTGAAGACAGCTACTACTATAGCCACAGCGGCATCAATCCCAGCGGCATCGGGAGAGCGGCCTTGGCCAACTTCGGTGCAGGTTCAACCGTACAGGGTGGCTCGACTGTCACCATGCAGCTCGTCAAAAACCTCTTTCTTTCACCTGAGCGGACGATGAGCCGCAAGCTAGTAGAAGTCGTTTTGGCGATGCGGATTGAGCAAATTTTCAAAAAAGACGAGATTTTTGAACTCTACCTCAACCAAGTGTACTGGGGTCACAACACCTACGGGGTCCAAACCGCTGCTCAAAGCTACTTTGGTAAGGCTGCCAAAGATTTGACCCTAGCCGAATCTGCCATGATGGCAGGGCTTATTCAAGCGCCAGAGAGCTTTAGCCCATTTGTTGATTACGAGACCGCTAAGCAGCGGCAGCGCATTATATTACAGCGAATGCGGGAACTGAACTGGATTACCGCTGAAGAACAAGCCGCCGCCAAAATTCAGCCGATTGCCTTGGGTAAAATCACTTCGTTCCGCTCTAGCCAAGCGCCCTACGTCACCGATGCGGTCTTGACAGAACTGACAGAGCAATTTGGGGCGGAGGCGATGGCCAAAGGCGGAATGCGCATTCAGACCACGATTGATCTGGGGATGCAGAAAATTGCCGAAGATACCGTTGCTGATAGCTACTATCGCTTCTCTAGCAGTGGCGCTTACGCGGATCAAATTGCTTTAGTCGCAATTGATCCGCGTACCCACTTTGTCAAAGCATTGGTTGGTGGAGTAGACCATAAAGCCAGTCAGTTTAACCGCGCAGTACAGTCTAGACGCCAGCCCGGTTCAGCCTTTAAGCCATTCGTATACTATGCAGCTTTTGCTTCCGGCAAGTTCACGCCTGACAGCATCATTGACGATTCTCCCGTCACTTATCCCGATGGCTACAACTACTACACGCCCACAAACTACGATAGGTCTTTCATGGGCAGCATCCCGCTGCGCAAGGCGTTAGAAACCTCTCGCAACATTCCAGCCGTCAAACTGGGTCAAGCCGTTGGCATCAACCGCGTTGTTGAAATTGCCCGCACCATTGGCATTAAGAGCCCGATGGATCCAGTGATTTCATTGCCTTTGGGTGCAGTTGACTTGACGCCTTTGGAGCTGGCAGGCGCTTATGGCACCTTCGCTAACTATGGCTGGCACTCCGATCCGACGCTGATTCTGCAGGTGACTGACAGCAGCGGCAATGTAATTTTGGATAATACGCCTAAGCCGCAGCTTGTGCTCGATTCTTGGGCCAGCGCGGCGCTTACCGATGTATTGCAGGGCGTGATTTCTCAAGGTACGGCAACCAACGCCCAAATTGGCCGTCCGGCAGCTGGTAAAACAGGGACTACTGACTCTCAGCGCGATGTTTGGTTTGTGGGCTATGTGCCTCAGCTAGCAACGGCTGTGTGGGTCGGCAATGATGACTATCGCCCATTAGGTAGAGGGGCTACGGGCGGTGGCTATGCTGCGCCAATATGGCAATCGTTCATGATGCAGGCGCTGCAAGATGAGCCGGTGGAAAGTTTCCGCTCACCTAGTGAATTTGTCCGCCCGTAAGTAAGGGGCTAATAATTCCTATTAATTCCTATTATTGGTGCGATTGTTAGCCCTACACGTCGCTGACTTCGGATTTCATGCGCTCTAAGGTCTGGTGCATTTGATCAAACATTTGCTGAGGATTGGTGCCAAACTGACTGAGCTGAGTTTTGAGCTGTTCCATCGTCATTTTGGCCATAAAGTCTTCAGATAGCTCGAAGCGCTTCATGAAAATGCGATAGCGATCCATCACTGATTCCATTTGCTCAATGAAGATTCTTTTACCTTTTTGATCAAATTTGCCATAGTTGTTGCCGAGCTGCATCAAAGACTGATAGTCCTGAAATAGCTGCATGGCTTCTTGCTGCACTAGATCTGAATCAAACATTCCCATAACTATCACCGCTGCGAGGCATACGGCCTAAGCCAGTGACCGACGGCTTAAGCGAGTGTATGCATTTTAATCTATAGCTACAGGGTAAAAAAAACTGGTTGCCTCGCCTAGGTGAGATTTCCTCACTTGGGCTTGAGTGGGGCTTGAGTGGGCGGGCTGGGGATCTAGGGAGGAAAGGTTTGTTGGTTGATTTAGGGGCTGCGCTGTAGGAGTCGGTCGAGCCAAGGTTTTTTGGGTGTTTCTTCGCCTGCTTCTAAGGTGGGGCGGTGGGTAATGTCTGCTGCTGAGATACCTAGGAGCTGGCCATATTTTTGAGCGGTTTGGTGGGTGGGTTTGAGTTTGAGGGCTTGGCGAAAGTGGGTTTTAGCCATACCTGACATTTTCTGCTTGTAGTAGACTTGGCCGATCATGGAGTGGAGTTCGGGGTTTTGGGGCGTGAGCTTGAGGGCTTCACGGAGTTCTCTGATGGCGCTTTCGTAGTTTTGCTGGCTGAGGTAGGTTTTGGCGCGAATGGTGTGCTTGTGGGCATAGTCGATTTCGGGGGCGATCGCGCCTGCCTCTCCCGCTGCTTCGTGACCCGTAGATAAGCCCGTAGATAAGCCTGTGGAGGCGGCGACCGATGAAACGGCGCTCAGGTTACTAGCCGCTGTAGGCATGAGTGGATTGACAATGAGCCCGGTACGTTTGGGCCGAATGACTACGTTCTCCATCTTGCGTAGGAGAAAGACTAGGTTAAGCTGGCCAATTTCTAAAGCGTGAGCATGGAACGTTTCTATTGAGTGAAACTGGCTGAGGGCTAACTGGCTGAGGGCTTGCTCGTAAAAAACATTGACTTCGATTTCGCTGATATTAGCGAGTGATTGAGTGCTGTGAAAGGTAGGAATGAGCTTTTCAGTTCGTGACAAACGGCGGACGCGAAAACGCAGGGTTGAGAGCATTTCCTGACGACCGTTTTCATGTTTGAGCTTTTGGTAGGAGGGGTTTACAATACGCGCAATCACTTGAGCAGCGATCGCAGGATCTAGCGATCCTGCCGTAGGTAAACTGGTTGGCGCGTCGAGCGGTTGGGCTAAGCTCTGGGGCTTATCGGTGCCACCTAGAGCATCTGGGTGTAGCTGCTTTGCAATCTGCCGATAGCGTTTGACAATGCGCTTTTCGTAAGCGCTCACTGAAATGCCCAAAAGGGCAAACGGATCAACGTCAACTAAGTTTGTTAATTCAGTGAAAAGTTCAGCTTTTGACATGAAAGAAAAAGCAGCCCATGCTAGACACCTTTAAAATGCCCATTCCTCTAATTCAAATGCTTATCTACTAATGCCTACCC
>JBGTIK010000027.1:0-13723 GCA_041745715.1 Phormidesmis sp. | reverse complement strand
CTGAATAACTTGGCGGGACTGTATAGTTCCCAGGGTCGGTATGGGGAAGCGGAACCGTTGTATGTCGAAGCGTTGGAAATCAGGAAAACGGAACTGGGCGATCGCCATCCCGACACCGCCCTCAGTCTGAATAACTTGGCGGCACTGTACGATTCGCAGGGGCGCTATGGGGAAGCGGAACCGTTGTATATCGAAGCGTTGGAAATCATTAAAACGGAACTGGGCGATCGCCATCCCGACACCGCCATCAGTCTGAATAACTTGGCGGGACTGTATAGTTCCCAGGGTCGGTATGGGGAAGCGGAACCGTTGTATGTCGAAGCGTTGGAAATCAGGAAAACGGAACTGGGCGAACGCCATCCCGACACCGCCCTCAGTCTGAATAACTTGGCGGCACTGTACGAATCGCAGGGTCGGTATGGGGAAGCGGAACCGTTGTTGGTCGAAGCGTTGGAAATCAGGAAAACGGAACTGGGCGAACGCCATCCCGACACCGCCAGCAGTCTGAATAACTTGGCGTTACTATATCGCTCGCAGGGCCGTTACGCAGAAGCGGAACCGCTGTTTGTGCAAGCGCTCGAAATCAGTAAAGCGGAACTGGGCGATCGCCATCCCTATACCGCCAACACTCTATTCAATCTTGCCGCGCTCTATTACAACACTCAGCGGCCTCAGCAAGCGCTAGCATACATTCAACAAGCACTAGATATTTACATCCCAGCCCTAGGCACAGACCACCGCACAACCCAAGCCGCAATGAGCTGGCGTGAGACAATTCAGCAGGCCGTTGATAAACCGTCGCTAGACAAAGAATCGCAACATAAGCGCTAACATATTCATAATTCAACTGGCTCAGTCCACTTATTTCAGAGCGTTTCCATGTCCTTACCCTCATCACCTGCCATTACAACTGTCGTAAAAATGCTTGAATCTCTACCAAGCACACTGCAAGAAAAAGTCGTAGACCAGGTACGTGAATTTATTGTCGATCTAGAAGATGAAGAAAGATGGCAAGCTTCATTTGAACAGACGAATGAACGGCTGGTGGCATCAGCGCAAAAAGCAAAACAAGAAATCGCTGAAGGAAAGTCATCTCCGATGGACTACAAGCAGCTATGAAGTCTTCAACCTTGCCCTCTTTTTGGACGGAGTATCAAAAGCTTAGCAATCCAGTCAGAAAGTCTCCGCAAAAAGCTTACCAACTTTGGCGAGAAAACCCTTTTCATCCATCGCTTCACTTTAAGTGCATTGACAGCAAAGTTGGACTGTGGTCGGTTCGAATCACACGCAGCCACCGGGCTCTAGGAATTATGGAAGACAACACGATGACATGGTATTGGATAGGCAGTCATCGCGATTATGAGCGCTTCTACACGTAGCTACAAGGACGACCATGCGCAAAGAATTCAACGTCGTGATTGAAAAAGATGCAGACGGCTACTACGTTGCCATCGTGCAAAGCTTACAGGGATGCCATCCGCAAGCCAAATCTTTAGACGAGCTAATGGAGCGCATTCAAGAGGCAATTCACTTTGCCTAGAGTTTGAAGAAAATGCCAGCGAGCCCTTAGAATTCCTGGACGTCTAGAAAGTAACTGTAAGTTTCTGTGCGAGTAATACAGTGGCGAATGTGAATAATGAATATTTTGGGATCTTTCACAGCGCGATCGCCTCATCCAGCACCCGCTCTTTAATAAAGTGATTAAAGTGATGGATAGAGTTAGCCGGAACGACATCAACCTTGCGCCCTAGCAAAGCCTCCAAGTCATAAATTAGCCTCACTAGAGGATCTGGCGTCAGCTTAGGATTTTTAGAGGCGCTACATTTTAACGACCGTCACACCTTTACCGCCATCGACTTGCTCAGCAGCTTCAAAGCTTCTGACCTGAGGATGCGTTTTTAAATACTCATGGACACCGTGCCGGAGTTTGCCAGTGCCGTGACCGTGAACTAGCCACAGCGGGCCGTTGGCGCGGGCGATCGCTTCCTCAATTACACTCTCTGCTTCAGCTACCCGCATTCCCCTCAAATCCACCGTATTGCGCTCAGTTTTCACCATCGGCGCTTCGAGTGGGGCGGCTGGCGGCTTTTTCTCTACTGGCTTTTTCTCCGTGGGCTTTTTCTCGATTGGCTCAGCCTTCTCGCCCTTGAGCGATTCAATATCTGCCAGATCGACGCTCATTTTCATAATTCCAAAGCGCACGCTCACCTTGCTGTCGTCATCGGCTTCTTCCAATACATCCGCTAGCTGACCGCCCAGGCTAGAAAGGCGCACTCTTTCACCGACTTTGGGTCGGTAGCCAAGGCCGCTAGACTTTACTTTGGCCGGATGTTTGCCGGTAGGTAAGCGCTTTTCTTCAATGGCATTTAGCGCTTCGGTTGCTTTTTGAGCGTCTTGGCCGGTTTTGCTGCCCTGTTGGAGTTCACGAATGACTTTAGCCACTTCAGCGCGGGCATGGAGCAGCGCAGTTTCAACGTCTTTTTCCTGCTGGCGTTTGATTTTTTGTTCGCGATCGCGCAAACTCTGAGCCCTCGCCTCTACTTCCTTATAAAACCGCTCCGCCTTTGCCACGAGCTTTTCTGCTTCTTGAGCCCGATTTTCCTGCCGTCGCCGCTGCGCCTCTAGCCCTTCAATTACCTGATTGACATCTTCATTCGCCCCGCCCATCTGCTGTTTGGCCAGCTCCAACACGCTCTCTTTAAGGCCCAATCGCTGCGCAATTGACAGCGCATTGGAACGGCCCGGAATGCCCCACAGCAGCCGGTAGGTGGGCGCAAGCTTAACATCGTCAAATTCGACCGAGGCATTTTCAAAGCGGTCGTCTTGATACTTGAGGGCTTTGAGTTCGCCGTAGTGGGTGGTAGCGACGGTGAGCCGGGTGTGATCGGCAAGGTGTTTGAGGAGGGCGATCGCTAGCACACTGCCTTCAGAAGGATCTGTGCCTGCACCGACTTCATCCAACAGCACTAAAGAATTGGCGATTTCTGGTTGGTCGCCGTCAAGACTGTCAATACCGTCAATACTGGCTTCTAGCGCATCTAAAATTCGCCCAATTCGCTTCACATGCCCCGAAAAAGTAGACAGACTTTGTTCAATTGATTGTTCATCGCCAATATCGGCCAGCACAGAGTCAAACCAGGGCAGCTCTACCGGCTCACGCGCAGGCACAAACATCCCGACTTTGGCCATTAAAGCCGCGAGGCCCAGCGTTTTTAGCGTCACTGTTTTGCCGCCCGTGTTTGGCCCGGTAATCGCCACCACGCGCAGATCGGGGCGGATGACCAAATCTGTTGGCACGACGCTGTTATTCTGTTCTTTTGTTTGTTCTTTTTTCTGTTTCCACAGCAGCAGCGGATGCTTGAGCTGACGCAAGGTAATCTGTTCCTTTTCAACAAATCTCGGCGCGTTGCCGTCCATCCATAGCCCATAACGAGCCCGCGCCGAAGCCAAGTCTAGCCGCACGACGGTAATCATTAAGTGCTCCAAATCCGGCAGTACTTCGGCCACCTGATAAGTCAGCTTTTGGCGAATCGCTTCTGCTTCAATTTCTTCTTCTTTGCGCAGCGCGCGGCGCTTATTGCCATTTTCTACGATGCTGTGAGGCTCTACATACAGCGTCGATCCACTGGTAGAGACATCGTGAACAATACCGGGAATCGCGTCTTTGCGGTCGGCTTTAACCGGGATGACGAAGCGATCGCTCCTCTGAGTAATCAGCGACTCCTGCACCGCGCCGCTCTGCCTTTGAATAATGCGCTGAAGCTTGCTGTAAATGCGATCGCGCACCACCTTAAGCTGCTGACGCACCCCCGCTAGCCGGTCACTGGCGCTATCTGCCACCTGCCCACGATCGTTAATGCAGCGATGAATTTTTTGCTCTAACTCAGGAAAGGTGCGCAAATCAGCCACTAGCGCCTGCAATACCGGCAAAGCCTCTTTCGCATCAATCTGGCGGCGCAGCCTGCGAGCGCCCGCTAAGGTCGTGGCAATTTCTAACAGCTCATCCCCCGAAAGAATGCTCTGCACCTGCGATCGCTCTAGGGCAATGCCAATGTCTCGAATGCCGTCAAACTGAAGGCCACCGCCCGTAGACTCTAGCTGTGCGGCTTCGACCGTTTGCGCTAGCAGCGCTTGAGACTCCTCGATGCGGGTAGGAATTTGAAGCTGTTGGGCGGCGACGGTGCCAATGTTGGTAGCGGTAAAGGTTGCTAAATGGCGACATAGCCGAGGCCACTCTAGCAGGTTCAGCGTTTCAGCTTGGATTAAAAGAGGATTAGACAAAAAAACGCGACAAAGGGCTGCAAAGGTTTATTCCTCCCTATTATAAAGAAGCGACTCCCAAAAAACGGATTCTAGCTCCAATGCTCAGGAGGAACTTCCCACGCTACCGTCACCTCTACTTATTCATCAGTACAGCGGCGATTCGCTCATTCCTAAAAAGCTTGCCCTCAAGCCCGCTAACTTGGCCACTGCCCAAACGGCGATTGATCTATTTCAAAGTGCTGTAGGTAAAACTCAAGGCTATCTCGATCAGCAACTGCAAATTTTAGAAGGGGAAGATACCGACTACCGGATTAAGCGCGGACTGGCTCACCTGTTGCGCAATAGCTTTAGCACCTTTGAAATTGTCAGCCCGCTAGATCCGGATGTGCTGCGCGATCGCCTTTTCACCCTCGCCGCCACCATCACCCCAAGCCCCGCCGCCACCCAAATCCATCTTCAAACCCTCGCCGCCCAGCTCAGTCAAGAACTCGCCCGCGACGTCGAGCCGGTTCACATCTGCCAGGGACTCTACGCCGACTTAAAAGAAAACCGCATCCTCACTAGCTTCGATTCGCCCACACCCGAAGCCCTACTGCATCGCTACAACCTCTCGCAGGTTCAGGGTATTTTTTACAAAGCCTGCCACGTCGTCATGCACCTGCACCGCAATGACCCCGGCGAATATAAGCTGATGTTTAAATATCTCAAGCTGTTTCGGCTAATGACTTACATCGAAGGCGAGGCCGACCAAGGCTTTACCATCACCATCGACGGCCCTGCCAGTTTGTTCGATACCAGCACTCGCTACGGGGTCGATATTGCCAAGCTGATTCCGGCCATCCTGCATGTTACCCGCTGGCAGCTCACGGCTCAGCTCCAATGGAAAAACCCCTACACCAAAACCGCCCAGGAAAAATCCTTTAGCCTCACCGATAGCTGCGATCTCGTCAGCCACTACCCACCGGGCAAACCCTACGACAGCCTGTTAGAGCAAGCCTTCGCCGAAAAATGGGCCCAGCTCAAAACTCAGGGCAAAACCGACTGGCAGCTAGAGCGCGAAGTTGATCTGGTGCCGATTCCTGGCAGCGTGATGATTCCAGACTTTCGCCTAGTGCACCCCGATGGCCGCACATACCTGCTAGAAATCGTCGGCTACTGGCGACCTGAATACCTGCGTAAAAAGTTTTATCAGGCCAGCCAAGCCCAGCAAAAAAACTTGATTTTGGCTGTTTCAGAGCGGCTAAACCTTGAAAAAGCAGGGGTTGAGCCCCACAGCGTACCAACCAACACCATTTGGTTCAAAGATAAATTGCAGCCCAAAGCCGTACTCAAAGCCTTAGAAGGGAATGATTAAGTCATCACTTTGTCACTAGCCCACACCCAGCCGTTGAATCTACTGAAACTATGAGCAGCACAATGTTAGTAGTAGATGATAGCCCCATGCTGCGAGAGATGATTTCTGGTCTTTTGCATAAATCGGGCCTGACTATTTCTGTCGCCCAAGACGGCCAAGAAGCGAAGGAAAAAATCGCTGCTGACCCGCCGGATCTAGTCGTGCTAGATGTTGTCATGCCGAATATGAACGGCTACGAACTCTGCCGCTGGGTCAAGAGCAATCCGTCTACGCAGCATGTGCTGGTCGTTTTGTGCTCTTCTAAAAGCGAAGAATTTGACCGCTATTGGGGTATCAAGCAAGGGGCTGATGCCTATGTGATTAAACCTTTTCGCCCAGGTGAACTGCTCGGCACTGTCAAAACCTTGTTAGCTGCTAAATGGGCCCAAACTTAACAACTCCTGACATCTAGCCCAACCGATCTCGCCTACCGTCTAAACTTTAAACGGTGGGCATTTTTATGATCCCTCTGTCAGCTCCTATCGCCTTGTGCAAAGTCTATGGCTTCTCCTCGCGCTGCCCTCCCACCGGGTTTAATTGTTCGCACTGGCAAATTCGTGTGGAATACGATGTGGCATACAATGATGTCGCAAATGGCTCCTCGCAGCACTTCCGGCGACTATACCCGGCCGCAAAGCGCCTTTCGGGGCCGAAACATCAGCCCCGAACCCCACCGCTATTATCTGATTGTGGGCATGAGCTGCCCTTGGGCGCATCGCACCCTGATTACGCGCGCGCTTAAGGGCTTGCAGGAGACTGTCGATGTGATCACGTTCTATCCTTCTACCGATGAAGGCCGCTGGCTATTTGATCTCAATCAAGCGGATGTACCCTTTGCTGAGTGCCGCTCTTTGCCTGAGTTTTATCGCCGCTGCCAGACTGACTATGCGGGCCGAGCGACGGTGCCAGTGCTGGGCGATCGCCAAACCCAAACCATCATTAACAACGAAAGCGCCGACATCATTGAGCTGCTGAACCACGAGTTTGAACCCTTCGCGACCGGCCCCGATCTCTATCCCGAAGCGCTCCGACCTACGATTGACCAACTCAACAATAAAATCTACGCCACCGTAAATAATGGCGTGTATCGCTGTGGATTTGCACAGACGCAAGCTGCCTACGACCAAGCCGTGAGTGAATTATTCGCCACGCTAGATGAGTTAGATGAGCGTTTAACGACTCAGCGCTATCTGTGTGGCGCTGATTTGACCTTGGCAGATGTGCGGCTATTTACCACCCTGATTCGCTTCGATGTGGCCTACCACGGCATCTTTAAGTGCAACCGCCGCCGCATTGCCGATTACCCCCACCTCAGCGGCTATCTAGCCGATATTTATCAACTGCCCGGGATTGCCGAAACCTGCGATATTGAGGCCGTCAAACGTGATTATTTTGGTAATTTATTTCCGCTAAATCCCGGTGGCATAGTGCCCATTGGGCCAGGGTGGGAAGGGCTAAAAGCGCCGCATGGTCGAGAGCATCTGTAGTTGGCAGATAGCTCAAAGAGAAATCAACCAACGAAGGTGATCAGGCATCAGGGCCGATCTCAGGACTGGGATCAGAGCTGGCATCGGGCTGGCAGCAGATGCCAAATACTGAGGTAAAGCCGTGTAAAAAGGTGGTCGCCCCGACTGGGCCGATTTCTCCATTGCAGAAAAATCCGCCTAAGGGCAGTGGCCCCATGTATTGCTCAAAAAGGTCGGAGTCAAAATTAGGTTCATCGTAAAGCCCTTCTCCACGACCGTTGCAGGCAAACAGCAGGGCTCCGACTGGAGAAGCTTTTTTGCCTTGAGCGCCGACTTTGTTTTCTAAGCGTTCTACCCGGTAGCGCCGCAGTAAATTCTCTAAGTCTTCGGCGGAGGTTTCAGCGTCGCGCATGTGAAATTGAATGCGCATACCGGGGCGAATTTTGTCGGCGACGGCAATCGAGCCGCTGCGGGGATCAACGCCGACCAGGTTACGAATCAAAAAGTCGCGGCGGGTGAGGCTAGACTTAAAGCCGCTTTGGGCAACCCCAATAAAGAGCGCATTTTGAGCGAGTTCACGGTCTTCGGGGTTGAGGCTTTGAAAAATGTTTTGCAGCACGTCTAAGGGCGTTTGGGCGCTGCTGTCGGTGGCTTCGGCTTGCTCTAGTTTGAGCATAATATTGCGATTGCCCTCACTCACCCGGTACAGATCGCCAATGGGCCGACACCCTTGAGCGACGATTGCCTCCATCACAATGTCACCCGAAAGGGCCACCCCGACGATGCCTTCGCGCTTGAGCTGGCGATCGCAAAACAGCCCACTGCTACGGTTAAAGCTCTCAACTCCTGCCAATCCACCGACTTTCACCGCCCCCGGATAGGCAAAGTCCAGCCCCTGAATTAGCTCGCTCGTGCCTGCCGAAAACGGATCGGCCATCAGCACAAAGCTAGGCGCACAGCTCGGTGCAACCCCAATCAGCTCACTCCAACGCTCCGGCGGACTGTCCAAGTCAGGCAAATCCTGGGCCCTGAGATGAAAAGTTTTCAGCTCAACATTCGGTAAATGTGCCAGCATTAGGCTCACCGCAGGCGTTTCTTCAATTTCTTCCGGGTAGCCATCTGAGTCCATGCCAATCACGCCGCTGCCGCTACAGCCGACGATATAATCGACCGACAGATGGGCGTGCAAAATCGGCAAAAGCCGGGCGTATTCGCTAGCAAAAGCTACCGACACAAACACCAGCGCTAGGTGAGGTTTGTTTTGGCCGAGCTGTGCGATCGCCTGCTGCGTCACCTCTTGAATCGCAGTTTCCAGCGAAGCACTGGTCGAAATCGCACTAGCCCACTTCATAATTTAGAGATTCCTTAAATAATTCTACGGGCGGAGCATTTTATCGAATCAGCCTGACATAATGCTATCAGTCTGCTGAGTGCTATCCTCGCATCCTCCGAATTGGTGTTCCTAAAGCTGCTTTTTGACGGCTGTTTTTCTAGACTGTCACTTTAGATTGACGGCCAGAATGACAGCCAGACTACCGGCTTAGACAGAGATGCAGCTACCGATAACAACTGGAACACTGGCCCTTTAGAACTGCCACTTATGATACGGTAGTTTGGCGATTGGCTAAGCTAAACTAAATAAGAATCATACCTCCCTAAAATTTATTCAATAACGGTTTGCTATGAGCGACATTCAAGAAAAAATCCAGTCTGAAATTGAAGCGGCCCGTGAAGCTTGCGCCGTTGATGGTAGCAATTCTGATGGTTGCGCCGCCGCTTGGGACGCTGTTGAAGAGCTACAAGCAGAAGCTTCCCACCAGCGCGAAAAGGGAACCGGAAAGTCCTCATTCGACAAGTACTGTGACGAAAATCCTGAGGCTGACGAGTGCCGGGTTTATGACAATTAAACGAATCGACTAACTGAATCGATCATTTAATTTACTCATGTACAGGAGAGCGTTACCAAGTACTTGGTAACGCTCTCCTGGTTTCGTTTTTAGGCTATTTTTAAGTTCTTTCACGGAGGAGCTTTACAGACTTATTTCATAGTCAGAAAATAGCCAGAAAATAGTCAGAAAAAAGACGATTCACCGGCCCGTTAGATCAGTTTTATGTTGCATTGCAGGTGCTACATTGATGAGTGCTGATTAATTCACCCGTCAATCCATTGGTGCGCTGCGCCGCGAAATACTGTGCTAGGAAACCTTTCGACAATCCGCGCTTTGGTCTGGACTGATTATCGCTTAGCGCTATTATTTGCAGTCTTCATTCCGCTGACGCTGCTAATCTGGTCTTGGATAAAAAAATCAGAAACCGTCAGCTTGAGCATGACTATCTATTGGCGGGTTGCTAGCTTATTGGGTATCACCGTTTATCTGATGATTGCTGGCCTCTCAATCGGCTTTATTACGGCCCTGGTCGCCAAAGTTTTGATTGTTTTGAGTCTATGGTTTTGGGTCGATCTCAATGAGGAGATTCGCGAACAGCCAAAGAGAGCGCTGCATATAGGCTTTAGCGCTTGGCGCTGGGCTATGAGCGCCTATTGTGGAGTGGGCGCACTCATTCAGCTATGGTTTATTCGCTGTGCCTTTTCGCGTGAGCTTTTGAGCAGTAGTGTCTGCCAGGCTTGGACGGAGCCTGCGTTAGCTTTTAAGAGCTATATCCACAATGGCCTTACTCCTGGCTTTTTGGGCTTTTGGGGAATTGTGGGTCTAGTTATCTATGCTGCTTACCTCGGCTACTTTTTATTAGTCAAACTCGGTCGTCAGGGCCGCTCGGCGCTAAATCAATAGTTACCAGACGGTATAGCCGATGCGCGACATTCCCCAGGCTCAGTCACCTGCTTTTATCACCCGGTTAGAAAACTACACCCTTAAGTATCCGCAAGAGGTGCTGCTAGTGCATGCTCAAATTGAAGATGAAGATGACCAAATCATTGTCTTTAAAGGATTTTCGAGCTCGCTAATGCGACCGACTGCTTACGATCCAGCGGTGCCGACCCTTGTAGAAACCGCAATTGTTCACCAGATTGATCGGATTCAAGGCCCCTATCAGCCACAAGCTATTCAATATCTAGAGAAAGGATTAACGCAAGCTGCTTTCATCGCTAAGCTAGCCTCGCTTGACCTTTGAAAATACTTGCTCATGCAGGTGCTGTGATCGCGGTCTGGTGGGCTTTTTGATTTTGCCGGGTGAGTATTGCGTATGGTTTAGCTGAATTCTAAGGGGATAAGTCAGGCTTTATACGTATGATTAGTCAGCAGACCACATTTAGTCGGTGACCTGTCACAATAGTGAAGTCCTTGACTTTTTAGGTCGCCCCTTAAAGTTTGTCAGCAATTCTGCCAATTCCAGCACCCGCCACTCTATCTAGTGATGTATAAAACTCAAGACCTTCATGTGGTCGAAAACCGTCCTTTGCTTTCTCCTAATCAGCTTCTTGAAAAACTTCCGCTCACCGAAACAGCCGCCGCGCTGGTGACGCAGACACGCGATCGCATCCGCAACATCATGCACAACGAAGATCGGCGCATGTTGGTGATTGTGGGCCCTTGCTCGGTGCACGACGTAGAGGCCGCTTATGAGTACGCGCAAGCGCTTGTCAAGCTCAGAGAAAAGTTTTCACAGCAGCTAGAAGTAGTGATGCGGGTGTACTTTGAAAAACCGCGTACTAGCATCGGCTGGAAAGGCTTGATCAACGATCCCCACTTAGATGGCAGCTACGACATCAATGAGGGTTTGCGGTTAGCCCGCAAGCTGCTGCTAGATTTGGCTGAGCTAGGGTTGCCAGCGGGTACCGAACTGCTCGATCCAATTACGCCGCAGTACATTGCCGATATTATTGCCTGGACAGCGATTGGCGCACGCACGACTGAAAGTCAAACCCATCGAGAAATGGCCTCAGGTTTGTCCATGCCTATTGGCTTTAAAAACAACACGGATGGGAGCTTACAGGCAGCATCTAATGCCATGCTAGCAGCGAGTCAGCCTCACCATTTTCTGGGGATCAATCAAAGCGGTCATGCCAGTATTGTTTCTACTACGGGCAATGCCGATGGACATTTGGTGTTGCGAGGCGGCAAGCGAGGCCCTAATTACGAAACTAGCCATGTTGACAATGCCGCGCAGGCACTAGCACAGCAAAATCTCCATCCTCGGATCATGGTGGACTGTAGCCATGCCAATGCGGATAAAGATCACAATCGTCAGGTGGTGGTGCTTGATAGCGTTGCAGCGCAGATCGCAGCTGGATCGCAGCATTTAATGGGGGTGATGATTGAGAGTCATTTGGTCGCTGGAAAGCAGGCGCTTCCTAAGCAGCTAGATGAGCTGGTGTATGGCCAAAGTATTACCGATGCGTGCGTCAATATTGATACTACAGCCGCGATGTTGGAAAAGCTCGCGATCGCTGTCAAGCAATCGGTGGCAGACAAGGTTCCTAACCGATAAGAGCCCGGAAAGGTTTGCCCCTAATCCCCCTCCGCAATCCATCCTCAATCGAGACGCTGCTCAAAAGAGCGGGATGCTCACGTTCAGCCCTGCGCCATAAAAGGTGTCGCTCAAATTGATTCCAGGTTCAGATGAACGCCCAAACCGACTGCCTCCAAAGAGGCTCAGGCGGCTTTCAGTCGTCATGTTGTAGCTAATAACGCCCAGTACTTGCTGATACGTGTCATAGCGAGAAATCTGCGTATAGTCGTCAAAATCTAGCTGATAGAGCAAGCCTGTGCGGAGATTGCGAGCGATGCTGTAATTGAATGAGAGCGTGAACGTTTGGCGAAATCGACTGGCAGTGCGAGGGTCAGCAAAACCAAGACGAGCCTGGTAGAAGCTATCTAGCCACAGCCGAGGATTGAACAAGAGGCGATGGCTAATAAGCGCATCGATTGCATTGACCGTAAAAACCTTTTTGCGATAGCCGGGAGAAAAAAGCTGCTGGTTACGCCAGCCAATTTGGGCGTAGGTTCTCGGAAATAGGCGTTGCCGGATGCCGAACTGAAGCTCTACTTCGTTGTAGTTAATGCCTTGGAAGGTTTCGTAGCGGATCAGGCCAGTGTCCGCTATGGCGTATAGGCTTGTCTCGTTCGATAGCCGGGGAAACAAGTAAAAAGCTAGCCCCGATTGGTAAATTTGATCGCTCAGCCCAGAGTGGTTGCGGAAGGGATTTTCAGATCCGAGGTAGCCTATTCGAGCCCCTAAAAAAGCGGTTGGTGGCTTGGGTCTAGTGGGTGCGGCTTGGGCCGTTTGTAGCAGGCGCAAGATGCCGAGTTCTTCTTCTTCGCGCGATCGCAACTGCCTGACTCGCAGATCGCCCAATTCATCATCAAGTGGCACAGCACTAAGGGCTACTTCATGAGATATGGCATTAACACTGTCAATGATTCGTGGATCGTTGTCTAGAGTTGCCTGCTTGTCAGCCGCTTCAGCAACCGCTACTTTATTCATTGTCGCTTCATCATCAGCTAATTCAGTAGCCAATCCATCAATTGCTGTCTCCTTTTTAACCGTGGATTCATCGGCTGGTGAACTGGCTGTCGCTTCCTCGCTATTTGCATTGATCTCGACTTTTGTCGAAAATGCGGGCTGCTTTAGCGTACCTTCAGGTAACGGTTCAATCCTGTTTTGCTCAAGTTGATCGGCAAATTGAGATAGTCTTAACAGATTACTCTGCGGTGAAACGGCCTTTTCCCCAGTGTTTTCTTCGCTAGCGCCTAAGTTCGCATGAGTCTCTACAGCCAACAGCCCGCTATCTTTAGAAGATTGCGCCACAGCAGGCATCGCCAAGACGCTTACTAAACTGCCAAATACACTTAGGCCAAGACTTAACCTCCATGCACTGAGCTTAGGCGCAGCGCTGAGCTTAGACGCAGTATTTAGGTTAGGTGCAACATTCAGCCAAACTGACCAAAAACTTATTAGCGCGGGGCAAGAGGTCAAGTGCGAACTGTCGTTAGGTGGGGGTGAGGACATGAACAGCGGCAAGTGTAAATGTTATCTATATCAGGGCATTGTCAGGTCAATCAGGCAAAAGCCAGCGCGAGTCATTTCGCGTCCTGATCACGGGCTGAAACTAGGTCAGGCTAGACCATGGTAAAAGGAATACACAAAAAAGGGGATCAGCACCTACAAACTCCTATAGGGTTCTACAGAGTTTTACTCGTCCGTTTCAAGGCTCTCATTTTCTGAAAACGTTAGAATGAAAGTGACAATAAGATAATTGTGCGCTTTATCACACCCCTTCGCTGCTAACGCATCTAACCTTTTAATAATTACCTTCGTTGACGATTTATCTTTTGACTATTCAATAGCTTTCGCTTTAAGCCGCAGCATTTAGCCAAATCTAAATCAATTCTGCCTTTCAAGACCGGTTTCAAGAACGAAACATTGGCAGGTGTAATTAATCCAGAATCAATTTTTTTGAATATATTGAACATATTTTAGTCAAAAGAGTTAGGTTCTGGTTATTTAGATCCTGATATTTCCTAATGGCCTGGGTAAATAGCGCTAGCAGGTTTTCCACGCGTAAGGTTTATGGTTGAGAATTACTCTACAAAAATCGGTTCTATCCAAGGGCTGCGTATTGCTGTGATGGCTGTCGGTT
>JBGTIK010000026.1:0-6597 GCA_041745715.1 Phormidesmis sp. | reverse complement strand
GCCGCAGCACCAAATCAACAGTGGGCAAATCGGATGCGGCGGCGTTGTCTTCACCAGTGTGCAAATAGTGGTATAGCCGCCCGTAGCGGCGATTGATTTCTGGCGCGAGGGCCATCAAAATAAGATTCTTTTCAAACAGAGTCAGGTTCAAATAGTGTCGTAGTGACGGTAAAGCCAGCACCACGTCAGCCTGAGCGCTCACTTGAATGCGGCTCTCTAACTGCTGCTGGTAGCCTAAGGGCTTAATGCAAGGGATAGCCGCCGGGACACGGCAGTCGTCGTAGCCCGGATTGCTCACGGCAATGACGCCTTTCCACCAGTGGCTGCTGACGTTATCAGCCGGGGTCAGGGCGACTTTTTTGATGGCTTTGGTTTCCTTGCGCTGACGAGCAATCGCCAGCATTAGCAGCCGGTCTAGCCAGCTCAGCTCCGTTTTGAGATACGCCCAGTTGTCTGCAAACGGCACCAAATCAACGCCCATGTTGTCGCCTATTCCTTACGCTTTTAAGCATCATCTCTGCTGGCTTTCTGCGGCTGAATCCACTGAATTTACCGAATCCATTCGTCGAATAAATTCCAAAGGCAATCCGTCGGTATCGGCTAAAAAAGCCACTTCGTACACCTGATCCCCAATTTGCTGCTGCTGCGGTGCTAGCAAGACGCTGAGCTTACCCCCTGCGCTTTCAATCTGCTGACGCAGCGCCCTTAGCCATTCGGGGAGGCTATGGGTGCGATCGCTCAGGTCAAACGACAGATGGTAATAGCCTGTATAGTGCTCGTCGGTAAAGGCATTCTCAGCCGATGGCCGAGGCTCAGGCACCTGCATCAGCTCAATGCGTCCGCCCAAACCCTCCATCCAGCAAGCCAAAGTAATGCCTGCCGTAAATCGGGTCTGTACAGTGAAGCCGAGCTGCTGATAAAAAGCCACTGCCCGGTGAATATCAGCCGTTTTAATCGAAGCGTGATGCATAGCTACAGACGGAATTGATAACTTAATAGACGCACAACATACTTTTGAAAGTTCTTATCGCCCTGCGAATAGCGCAACAACTTCAAGAAACTGTAAACTTTTATACCTCAGATTAGCCAAAACTAGCTTTAATCACCGTACATGAACGCGTACTCACTCAAAAATCTTGAGATACCGATACTGAGTCGGCACACCGGGCTCTTTTTCTAAGTCAAAATTAATAATCGCCCAGCGGGGATCAGCTTCCGCCGATTCGCTAAAGCCAACCGGCAACCCGTACAGCTTCGGCACTTTTTCAGCGCCCTGACTTTGCCAAGGCGCACCATGCTCTAAATACGGCATCATCAGCGGCTGATAGCGCTGTGCAATAATCACCTTTGTCGCCCTAAACCCTTTGGTGTAGAGTCGATCTAGCTCTTCATGAATCTCAAAGCGCACGCCATCTGGGTGCGTGTGCTGCCGGTACCAGCTAGATTCCCACTGTCGCCAGTGACGGCCTGACTGTACATGCACCAGTTCCTGGGTTTCGGGGTTCGCTTCAAAAGCGCCGTGACGAGTGCAGAGATAGCTATCGGTCAGTATCAGCGCTGGAATCGTTTGCCGACAGTGGGGGCACTGTATTTCGGAGCCGTATATGGGATATTGAGAGGCAGAGCCAAGCATCCTAACCATTCGTTTTGAATGGGCCTATTATAACTTTTGCGCCCCTTACAGGCTGTATCTGTCGTCCAGCTAGCCTATCTTTAACTTTTTATGGATATCTCCCAACCTTTGCTCGTCGCGCCCAGTCAATTTTGGCCAGCACCTGACATTTCTCAAGCGGCTTTTGTAGCTCCCAATGCGACCGTCATTGGCGAGGTTGAAATTGGCGCAGGCGCAAGCATCTGGTACGGGGCGGTGGTGCGCGGTGATGTAGATAAGGTAAGCATTGGCAAAAGCAGCAATGTGCAAGATGGCGCGGTGCTGCACGGCGATCCTCATTTGCCGACGGTGCTAGAAGACTATGTAACGATTGGCCACAAGGCGGTGATTCACAGCGCTCATATTGAAAGGGGCTGTTTGATTGGGATTGGTGCAATTATTCTGAATGGAGTGCGAGTCGGTGCAGGCAGCATGGTCGGGGCGGGGGCTGTGGTGAATAAAGACGTGCCGCCGCGATCGCTCGTCGTGGGGGTGCCGGGCAAAATCTTTCGCCCCCTGTCTGAAGCCGAAGCCGAAGATCTCATAGAACATGCTAAAAAATACGAGCAGCTAGCCCTTGTCCATGCGGGCAAAGGCACTAACCTAGGCTTTGTTTAAAGCATTTCTTTTTTCTCTACAGCCTTTTTTATGACTGCCAAATTTTTTACCGCTAATGCCGATCTGCAATCCCATTTAGATCGGATTTTAGAAACTACCTGGGCCAAATTTTCTCAGCTTGCTCAAAACCAAGTCGCCCTCACTTGGATTGTCTACAAGCCGCCGTACCGGGTTAATACGGGCGGGGCGCTCAGCGCTGAAGATTTTTGGCAATATTCGCCGATAGGAGCTAGCTACAGAGGCGTGGAGTTAGTCGAACCCGGTAGCTTGGTGAGTTTGTTTTACTTAGTAGCCGCACAGGTGTGGCTAGAGCAGGAGATGATCCAGCCATCAGAGGATTTAGAGCAGGCTCTCGCCGATATGATGGCTGGCGAGAACCCAGAAGCGGTGGGCTATGTGCTAGATGTTCTCAGCGGTGTGACCAGCGGGCCGACGCTTTCACTAGGGCCGTTTGAAACGTGGCAGTATCAGCGCAATATTGTGAACCGCTACTTTCAGCAGTTGGGTTGGGATGGGTTAAGAGCAATCAATCTCAATCAAAAGCTTTGGGGCTGTGGCCCTTACGGCAGAGAGCAAGTTTTTTTGGGTAAGGGTCGAGAGAATCGTAATTTGCTCACTAGCGAGGTGATCGCTCGGCTGTTGCATAGTATTGTCGGCGGCGTGTCGGTGTCGGGGCAGCGATCGCAGTTCATGATGGATTTACTTGCGAGCAATCCATCAGTCAATCCATCGGCCCCTTTGCTTTCAAAAACAATCCCAGCACAACAACAGGCCAAACAGTGGTCAAAATCAGCCCATATATCCGCTATATCCGCTCAAATTAGTCACATCAGCCACAGCGCTGCCTATATCGAAGCCGATAGCTGCCACCCTTATTTATTAATTATTTTGAGCGAAGGCAAAGCGCACCCTCACAAATTGGAACAATATCGTGAATTAGAACATACTTCAGAGATTGTTCCTTTTATCTCTCAGCTCATCTTTGAAGCCTCTCAAGAGATTTTTGAAGCTGATAGTCATGGCCATTGATACCGCTGCGCTCAGCCAAAAAATCAGCGTTTTTGTTACCAGCACTAACCATGTGCAAGGAGCCGCGCTCGTCACCCCGGAAGGCTTACCGATTGCGGCTACATTGCCCGTCGGCTTAGAAGAAACGCGGGCAGCCGCAATGGCCGCAGCGATGATGACGATAGGCGATCGCATCGGCACAGAACTCCAGCGCGGCCCTATGCAGCACATTTTGCTAGAAGGCACCGAGGGCTACAGCATTCTCACCCTATGTGGCCCGGAAGCCCTCCTGCTCATACTTGCTAGCCGTGAGGTTAAGCAAGGCATTCTCATGATCGAAATCCGCCGCCTCGTCACCGACATCACCAACATTATCTGCTAATGCAAAGTATTCCGCCTTAGTGAACCTAATTCAAGGAAGAAGGGTCATCAGAGAGGCTAAATATTGGCAGCATGAGTCCCCAAATAATCGCGGCTAGCCTGAGCCCGGCGACAATCACCATCCCAATAATTGCGGCCCAAGGCTGCATTAGCCCTATCCACTGTAAGCAAAGATACACTGAGATGCCGACAATAGCAGCGGTTGCGTAAATTCGGCCACGCCTGAGCAATACCGGAATATCGGCTAGCAATACGTCTCGCAGCACGCCGCCTGCGGTGCCGGTAATGGTGCCCATAACCACGACGATAATGGCTGATGAGTTCACCTGTTGCGTCGTTTGCGCCCCGACAATAGAAAACAGTGCCAAGCCAAGCGCATCAGCAACCAGTAAGCCTTTATGCGGTGGCTTCAAAAATTTGGCATAGCTGACAGTGAGCAAAGCCGCGACCAAAATAATTGGTAGATAAACCGGATTTTCAATCCAAAATACCGGATGGCGATCTAGCAAAATATCCCGCAAGGTGCCGCCGCCCGTTGCGGTTACCACAGCAATCACCACCACACCTAATAAATCGAGCTGTTTGCGGCCCGCCGCCAAAGCGCCACTTACGGCAAATACTGCCGCTCCCACTAATTCAAGATTATACAGAATCAAAATCTCACCTCATGTTTCTATCCTTGAGGTTAATCGCTTTACACAACAACATCGCCGAGATCAGGCAAACTTGCCCAACCTCGGCGATGAAGAATTCACAAGATACTCACGCTTGCTTAGTTGTTGTTAAACAAGCCGCCAAAGGCTCCTTTGAGCGCCGCAACGCCATCTTCCGCTTGAGCCCAAATGTCATCTTTAGATTCTTTGCCGACTAGCTCAAGCGTGCCAGTCTTAATCAAAATGCCTTTGAGAATTTCTTGATGCTTGCGGTTCAAAAAGTTAGCTTTATTGATGGGATCAATAACTTTCTCTAGGTCGTCTCCAGCTGCTTGGGCTGCTTTGTGTACTAAGAGCCCGGTCATTACTAGCTGGTGCTTAAGGGCTTCGTGCTGCATGAATTTCTCATACACGGCCAGCTTGCTGCCAGCCATCATCTCTTCAATCTTGCTGGTCACTTCCTGCACTTTGTCGCTAGCTTCGCCGGGAACACCCAGTTTGGTCATCGCTTCTTGGAGGGTAGCAATGCTGTTGCGGTCATCTTTGAGCATCTCAGACAGACGCTCGGTGATGTCAGAATCGCCCGCACTGGCTTGAATGAGCTTTTCCTCATTGGAAATCATCAGGGTTTGCAGCACCTGCATATCAGCCAGCTTGTTGGCAATAACCTGTAGCTGTGAGGTGTTAATAACAGAAATAGTCGCCATGTGAGGGGCTCTCCTTTATTTGGGTCAACTCCTGTCAGTATCGTTATTGGCGGTGTTTTTCTCATCCATCGCTAGCTATAAACCTAGGTTAACCTTACGGTCTAGGCCATTAGAGCTAATAGCTGAGAGCCTTCATTGCTGGGAGTGATGTAACTGGCTTATTTGACTGGCCTATTTAAGTGGCCTATTTAACTGGAGTAATTGGCTTCGAGCTTCTTTCTAAGCCCAGTTGAATCAGCCTATCGACTAGCTCAGGGAAGCCTACGCCGGAGGCTTGCCACATTATCGGGTACATGCTGGTCGCAGTAAATCCTGGCATGGTGTTGATTTCATTAATCAAAATTTCACCCGTCGATTCGAGGTAGAAAAAATCTACGCGGGAAATGCCCGCTGCATCGATGGCTTGGAAGGCTTGAATAGCCATTGCTTGAATGCGATCGCGCACCGCATCCGGCACGGGCGAAGGAATCAGTAGCTGCGCTCCGCCCTTACTGTACTTCGCCTCATAGTCATAAAAGTCATTGCTAAAGCGAGTTTCACCGAGTACCGATGCCTTCGGATCGTCATTGCCTAAAATCGAGCACTCCACCTCACGCGCGACCACACCCGCCTCGACAATCACCCGACGGTCGTAGCTTGCTGCGCTATCGAGAGCGGCCTCTAGCTCCTTGCGATTGGTGGCCTTGGCGATGCCGACCGAAGAGCCTAAGTTGGCGGGCTTGACAAAGCAAGGGTAGCCCAACTCGGCTTCTAATTCATCGCACAGCTTTGGAAAAATGCACGGGTCGGAGTAAATTTGCGATCGCGAGACGCCTCGATACTTTACTTGGGGCAAGCCCACTTGTGCAAAGGCGCTTTTCATCGCTAATTTGTCCATGCCGAGCGCCGAGCCTAAAACGCCGCAGCCGACATAGGGCATCTGCAACACTTCAAACAGCCCTTGAATGGTGCCGTCTTCACCGTTGGGGCCGTGCAAAACCGGGAACCAAATGTCAATATTACCCAGCTCATTCAGATTTGGGAGGCGCTGAGTGGCTGCTGCTATCCCCGCCTCATCCAGCTTGCTCTCATCCGCTAAGGGCTTACCCGCCGTGAGCACTTGCTGCGCAGCCTCGCCACTGACCCAGCCGCCGTCTTTGCGGATGTAAACGGGCACTGTTGTATATTTTTCTGAATTGGCATCTGCCGCCAAAGCTTGCGCGATCGCCCAAGCCGAGCGAATCGACACCTCGTGCTCTCCCGAACGCCCCCCAAACAGCAAGCCTACCCGCATAGCCATTAGTGTTGAATCCTTTTAATGAATCAGTTGCATAAGTCAACTGAGATGTTTGATCAATCCTCAGGCGATAGCGTATCACGGGCGTGCGATCGCTCAAAAAAAACGCCTAGACTCATCAGAAACTGAGAATCCAAACGTTTATCCTACATTCCGCCCTTTGAACCTACATTCCGCCCTTTGAATTGTCACATTGAGAATAATGGCAGATGATGCTAGTGAAGCGCATATAGGGGAAAGCGATTTTCATGGGGAAAGGCTTCGCCAACGCAGAAAATACCGATACGATAGTGGTCAAAAACC
>JBGTIK010000025.1:0-7566 GCA_041745715.1 Phormidesmis sp. | reverse complement strand
ACATTGCCTAACCCAATGGTATAAAGCGTGATCGAGGCCACAGTTAGTATCATAAACCATCTAAAATCTGGCGATAGAAATACACTGGGAAATAGCTTTTTGCGCATCACGTTTAAGAATCTATAAAGGAAAGCCTACCTGCACATTCACATGACTTTGGCAGGCAATTCTCCCCTAACTTCTGCGACTAAATCACACTCAACTAAAGTCTAAGGGGCATGGCTTCGCTAGGGGTAAGGTAAAATCTGCAAGACCACGAGGATGATTATAGACTGAAGTGAAAATAAAAGTAGTGGCCTGAACAGACTTCAGACAGCAGCATCGAATGCACCGAGCTGTTCGGTAGTCATTCTAGTGCGAAATGAAGCGAGCAATATTGGCAGCTCGCTCGCCTACCGCCATTGGACGGAGGCAAATTTCAGGAGGAATTGAATACTCTACCCAAAAGACAGGACGAGCAGCAGGATTTCTGTCCGTGTATTCCCAGCTTCCACTATCTGAAAAACGGACGGGAAAAGGAACAAGCTTGTCCCCCTTTAATCGCCGCCTCGACGATTGAGACGGCTGTACCGCCGATGAGACTCTCAAATACTGGCATATGGGCTCTCCGTGATGGGAAGAAAGCAAAGATAAGCTAACCGCAATAGTGAAGCAGCGTCAGTATTGCCCTAAGAAGTTCTTGGCCAGAATCTGAGGGGGCGTGAGGGAGCGTGAGGCGGATTTAAGCAAAAGACTCTCTATGTCTCTAGTTTCCACGCTCCCCCAATGACGTTCTAACTGTTCGCCAACGACAGTACAGTGAAATTAGTGCTGAGGGAACGGACAGCTTAAAGCTTTGGCTTGTTCGCTAAAGAGCAGATTTTCCCGGTAGTCGATGGGGCAATCGATGACCGTCGGAACGCTTTGAGCTAAGGCTTCTTTAAGCGTGGGGATAAAGTCTTCTGCCGATTCGATGCGATAGCCTTTAAGGCTCATGCTTTCGGCAAACTTCACAAAGTCAGGGTTGTTGAACTTAATGTAAGAAGATTCGTGATAGTGAGTTTCTTGCTTCCACTCAATTAGGCCGTAGCCGCCGTCATTAAAGATGATAGTAACAAAGGCGGTGCCAAGACGGTGGGCGGTTTCTAGCTCTTGGCAGTTCATCATGAAGCCGCCGTCTCCGGTCACAGCGACGACTTTGCGGTTGGGATGTACCAGCTTGGCTGCAACCCCGCCCGGAATAGCAATGCCCATTGAGGCAAATCCATTGGAAATGAGGCAGGTATTGGGCCGTTCGCAGTGGTAGTGACGGGCAATCCACATTTTATGTGCGCCCACGTCAGAAATTACGATGTCTTCTGCATCGAGAACTTGCCTGAGATCGTACAGCAGCTTTTGAGGCTTGATGGGAAAGCCCGTATCGGTGGCGTAGCGCTCATAGTCTTCTTGCATTTTGGCGCGCAGATCGGTGAGCTGTTGATTGAGCGCTATATTTGCCTGCCCGCTGACAGGACGGTGGATGCGTTTACCAATCTCTTCAAGAGCGTCGGAAATGTCGCCGACAATTTCTACGGTGGGGATGTAGCTGCTGTCAATTTCAGCCGGGGTGAGAGAGATATGCACGATTGGTAGGCTGCCAGTGGGGTTCCACTTTTTGGGGCCGTATTCAATCAGGTCATAGCCAATGGCAATGATCAGATCGCTGTCATCGACGGCGCAGGCAATGTAGTCACGCTGCTGGAGGCCGACCGTCCAGAGCGATCGCGCATCTTTATAGTTCAATACTCCCTTGCCCATAAAGGTATTGGTCACGGGGATATTTAACCGCTGCGCAAACCGCGTAATCGCCTCACTGGCCCGATTACGAATGGCCCCGTTGCCAACAACGATCATCGGATTGCTGGATTGGGAAATCGCGATCGCGGCTTTTTGCAAACTCTCTTCTGAAGCCACGGGTCTAGCCGGAGCCGCTGCCCGCAGGGGCACTCCTTCAGCAGGCATATCCGCAATATTTTCTGGCAAGTCAATATGCACTGCTCCAGGCGGCTCACTCTGCGCCAGCTTAAAGGCTTTACGCACAATTTCAGGCGTGTTGCTAGGCCGCACAATCTGTTTATTCCACTTAGTGACGGGTGCAAACATCGCCACCAAATCTAAGTACTGATGCGATTCAATATGCATTCGATCAGTGCCAACTTGGCCCGTAATCGCCACGAGCGGGGCTCGATCCAAATTGGCATCGGCAACGCCAGTCATTAGATTCGTCGCCCCCGGCCCCAGGGTAGAAAGGCACACGCCCGCTTTGCCCGTTAGCCGCCCATACACATCGGCCATAAAAGCCGCGCCCTGCTCATGGCGAGTGGTAATGAATTGAATCGAAGAATGTTTTAGCGCTTGCAATAGTTGAAGATTTTCTTCTCCAGGAAGGCCAAAGATATATTCAACGCCTTCGTTTTCAAGGCAGCGGACAAGTAGTTCGGCGGTGTTCATACTGGGACTCATTATTTAATCGTTCGGTCTAACCATCGTTCGGTCTAACTACTGTTCGGTCTAACTACTGTTCGGTCTAACTACTGTTCGGTCTAACTACTAGACCTCTTGCATAATTACTTTTGTGATATGCTAACCGGCTTTAAACAAAAGGGCCTTTGCCTGCACTGTTTGGCTGGCCCTAGTTAAAGGGCCGATATTAAAGGAATTCGGCAAAGCCTTTAATAGTACCATTAAATCTATTATGCAAGAGGTCTACTGTTCGGTCTAACTACTGTTCGGTCTAACCACTGTTCGGTCTAACCACTGTTCGATCTAACCACTGTTCGATCTAACCACTGTTCGATCTAACCACTGTTCGATCTAACCACGGAGGCAATCATTTAATCCAAACGGTTTTGGCATTGACAAATTCCATTAACCCGTAGCGGGCCAACTCCCGACCATAGCCCGATTGCTTGATACCTCCAAAGGGCAGCCTGGGGTCAGATTTTACTAGCCCGTTGATAAAAACAGCGCCAGCTTCTAGCTGGTTAATAAGCTGTTGTTGTTCATTAGGATCGGTGGTCCAAGCACTAGCACCCAAGCCAAAAGTTGTTGAGTTCGCTAGCTGAATCGCGGCATGAATGTCAGGAACTCGAAAGACAAGTGCCACTGGCCCGAAAAACTCTTCTTGATCCGCTGGTGTTCCGGGTGGAATGGCCGTAAGAATGGTCGGTGGATAAAAGTTGCCTGCTCGCAGTTCTGGCAGGATTTGCTGTTGGAGTTCGCCCAAATTACCACCTACCAAAGCTGTGGCTCCTTGAGCAGTACAAGTTTGCACCTGCTGATGAAGTTCTTTTAAAATTTCAGGGGTAGCCAAAGGGCCAATGTCAGTGTCTGGTTCGAGCGGATCGCCGACTTTTTGCTGCTTAAACTTGGCGGCAAAGCCTTGTTCAAAGTCATCGGCAATTTCTCCGACTAAGATAAAGCGCTTGGCGGCAATGCAGGACTGGCCATTGTTCATTAATCGGGCCGTGGTAGCAGTGGCGATCGCTTCCTCCAAATTCGCACTTGGCAGCACAATAAACGGATCGCTGCCGCCTAATTCCAGTACCGCTTTTTTGATATACCGTGCGGCTGTAGCGGCGACGGCTTGACCAGCGGGGCCGCTGCCGGTCAAAGTCACGGCCTGAACGCGGGCATCGGCAATTATCGGCTCTACCTGCTGCGCGCCAATTAGCAGCGTTTGAAACATGCCGTCAGGGAACCCGGCGGTAGTGAAAATTTCAGCGATCGCCAGCGCCGAACCTGGCACATTAGAAGCGTGCTTCAGCAATATTGGATTGCCCGTCATCAGGGCCGGAGCGGCGGCGCGAAAGACCTGCCAAAACGGATAGTTCCAAGGCATTACAGCCAGCAAAATGCCCAACGGCAAAAAACGCACGTAGCTTTCACCCGCATCGGTTTGGGCGGGCTGGTCTTGCAAAAAGCCTTCGGCTTCATCGGCATAGTAGCGGCAGAGCCAAGCGCACTTTTCGACTTCAGCTATAGCGCTTGCCAGCGTCTTGCCCATTTCCAGCGTCATCAGCCGCGCATAGGTTTCTTTATTCGCTAGTAGCCCATCTGCGGCTTGGTGCATCCAACGCGATCGCTGCGCAAACGTCACCTGGGGATAAGCTTCAAACGCAGTTTGAGCCAGTGATAGCGCCTGCTCAATGCCCTCATCTGTTAGCGGCAAGTACGTTTTTATCGTTTCACCCGTCGCCGGATTAATGCTCGCAATAGCCATAGCTCCCTCCTCTGAAAACGTCCCACGTTTTTTGATGATGACACCTTTGACCTCTCTAATGTCGCTCGAAATAGAAGAAACAGGCGCAAAAAACAGTCGTTTGTATCGCTTCGTATAAATTATTTACGCAGGTGTTTATGCAATTGTTGACGCCGATATTTTCGCAGGTAAAAATGCTCAATTCGCAGCTTTCAACGCTTCTAGATCTTGTTTAATTCGATCGATTCCTGACTTTGTGCCCTGCTTGTCATAAGCATCACCCGCTTTAAGCAAACTCCGCACAGCCTTATTATTATCTCCTACATTGGCATAGGCTAGCCCAATATTGTGCCAAGCTTCTGCGCAGTTTGGCTCTTGCTCTACAACCGGGGTAAGTTGTTCTATCACCTTACGATAGTCGCCTGCTTTATACGTCCCTACCGCCTCGACAAAGGCAACCGTCGCCACTTCCGCCAATGGAATTGAAGGCTGATCAATCACCGCATCTGGAAAAGGCGTCTGCTCAATAGGCCGACGAAAAGCCTTCAGCATTGAGCTAACAGCAAACCCAGCAATGCCAAAAACAACGACAAACCAGACTATAAAATTAGGTATTTCCATAGTTTTTTAAGTGTTTTTCCCAAAATGCTGATAAAGGGCTGATAAAGGTAAGGCAAACCACGCCTCACAACCCTATCACGAGCGTCTGTTACCAGTTCTATTACCCACCTGAAAAACTGCCCAAAAAAACCCCAAAAAAGCGAATAATCAGAATGCGGTACGTCACGCCTTAAAATAGAAACCATAAAATAGTCAAGAATATTCTACGGAAAACGAATACCTGATGACGGCTCAACTGACCAGCTTGCCCCCTCACCCCGAAAAAGCCACCACTTCAGCGCCCGCCTTGACTCCAGCGCCCGCTTTAACTTCACCTCTCGCTCTAGCCAATCCATCAGCCAGCGACTATACCGGCGAAAAGCTTAACTGGGACTGGCGCGGCTACGACATCAAGTACATCGCCGTCGGCAGCGGTCAGCCGATTGTGCTAATTCACGGTTTTGGGGCCTCAATTGGTCACTGGCGCAAAAATATCCCCGTCCTCGCTGCTGCTGGCTACCGCGTCTATGCGCTCGATTTGCTGGGCTTTGGCGACTCTGACAAGCCGGATTTGAGCTACACGTTAGAGTTCTGGGTCAAGCTCATTCACGACTTTTGGCTAGCCCACATCCAAGCGCCTGCCGTTTTTGTTGGCAATTCCATTGGCGCATTGATGGCGCTCATGAGCCTAGTTAGCTATCCGGAAACGGCCAGTGGCGGCATTTTACTCAACTGCGCCGGGAGCCTCAATCACCGCCCCGAAGATTTGCCTAAGCCATTGCGACTCGTCATGGGCAGCTTTAGCGCCCTAGTAAATTCGCCGCTCACTGGCCCTTTTTTATTCAACCGAGTGCGCACCAAAGGCCGCATCCGAGGCTCACTTCAGCAGGTGTACGGCAACCGTCAGGCCATTACCCCCGAACTGATTGATATTTTGCACGGCCCTGCCTGCCATCCCGGCGCACAAAAAGTATTTGCCTCGATTTTGAGCGCGCCTCCTGGCCCCCGGCCCAGCGAACTTTTACCGCAAGTGCAGCAGCCTCTGCTAGTGCTCTGGGGCGAAAAAGATCCTTGGACACCGATTCAAGCTGCGGGCATCTATCAAGACTTAGCCGCCGATCCTGAAAAAAACGTCGATTTTCAGGCCATTCCCGACACCGGCCACTGCCCCCACGACGAGCGCCCCGAAATTGTCAATCAGCTCATTTTAAACTGGATGAAAAGCGCTATTCTTGCTGCTGAGGCTAGCGAACCCGTCGTTTCTGCGTCTGTATCATGATCGATGAAGGCTACACTAAGTATCGCTGTGAGTGGATAAAAGAGGATGCGATGGCGGAGCCTTCCGAGGGAATCGCAGAGCCTTCCAAGGGAATCGCGCCTTCATCCATCACCGACCTCACCGCCTACCGCGACGCCCTCCACCAGCTCAACTTCATCGGCCAATACCCCAACGGCATTGGCTTCGGCAACCTCTCCCAACGCGCTTTTAATTCTTCTTTTACGCCCCCTCACCCCCTCTCCCCTTCTTCCCCTCTTCCCTCGCCCCCATTCATCATTACCGGCACCCAAACCGGCCATCTCACCACCCTCGCTGCTAGCGACTACGCCCTCGTCACCCACTTCAATCCCGCACAAAACGCTCTTACCTGCCACGGCCTTTGCCAAGCCTCTTCCGAATCACTCACCCACGGTGTCATCTACAGCGCTCATCCGGCCATCAGCGCCATCATCCACGTTCACCACCCGCAGATGTGGCAGCAGCTTCTACAGCAAGTGCCCACGACTCGTGCCCATATTCCCTACGGCACTCCTGAAATGGCCACCGAAACCCAGCGCCTCTTCAGCGAGAGCCCACTGCTGCAAACCAAAATATTCGCCATGGCAGGACATGAAGACGGCATCGTCACCTTTGGCGAAAATCTCCAAGCGGCCTACCGAGTGCTGATTAATTGGGCGGTGATCACAGGCGTTCTGACGCCGCAAGCCTCTGCCTTGGCGCTACAATTACCTCATCAATTAGGATAATTGCACAGTGAATCCAGAAAGTCATGTATGCAATTAGAATCGAATGAAAGGCTGAGCCTAACTTTGGAAATTAGAACGTTCTCGGCTGGGATTCCACTGGTTTGGGAACCCATCTGTTAGGCTTGAAGTCAGATTCTTTCAACCAATCGATGCAGCGTTGGTGTCCTTAGTTTTTCGCCACCCTAATTTGTGATCGCTGAAAGCCTTATCATGCCGTTTCAATTGGGCCCCATTTTAGTGGGTGGCGAAAACATCCAGACACCAACGAGTAGTCGATTTCAGTTAAATGCCTATCGATTCGGGTGATCGCTCCACTGCGAGAGATGGTGGCTTAACCACTTTATTTCTGGATAGGTACCGGTGATGCGTAGCTGTCGGTAGTCAGGGTGGTGGCGATCGCTTATTAAAAAGCTGACCCGATAGCAGATAAAGCCAGCCTTACTCGAAAGCGACAGCATCGGAGATAGCTTGACAGCACTTACCGTAACTTGGGAAAAATGCAGCTTGCTTTCGGTCGGTAGTACGGCAGAGGAGGAAGAGCCCCAAGCGCTCAACTTTCTCCTTTGTCCCGGTCTTCTTTGTATTGGTAGGGTGGTTAGGCATCACGCAAAAATAACCTGAACGTTTTCTGATTTAGACTCTAAACTGAGAAAGACAGAAGTTGTGAAGAATGCATCATGCTAAGTACAGCAACAGAGTCAATCATTCAACAGAAATACGAA
>JBGTIK010000024.1:0-3971 GCA_041745715.1 Phormidesmis sp. | reverse complement strand
TTTGGCAGCGTGATTGACACCATTGTGCGATCGGTCACCATTCCGGTGTTGATCAGCCGCTTTCCGCAGCCGATTGGGAACACCGAGCGCATTCTGCTGGCGATTACCGGTCGTCAGGCCAATATGGGGCAGGTTATTAACTCGCTGACCATTGCCCAATGCCTGGCAGAGGAGCTAAAAGCCCCCCTGCATGTGGTGCAGATGACGATTGGCTCAGTCCGCGATCGTAAGCTCACCGCCCTACTACGAGAGAAAGAACTCTCGGTAGAACCTATGCAGGGCAACACCGTGAAGCGCGTGTCAGCGGTTATGCAGCCCAATACCCTGCTGATTTTGATCGCTGGCAGCCATGTTGTGGGCCAGCCTGCCGTGGGCCACGAGCCTGAGGTCATTACCCGCGCCAACTGGGACAGCAACATTATTATCGTCAATTTTCCGGCAGCACCCGCCAAGCGAGGCTGAGATTCGCTAAGGTCGCGCAGCTTGGGCGCGTCGGTGGCCCCGGTGACAAAGCCAATTTGGGGTATGGCACCGACTCATGTAAAAATAGATAACATCTCCTGAAACCCTTATAGAGCAGTAGTTGCAAGACCAGAAATTCAGAAATTCTGTGCTGGTCACGTCTCCTTATTGCCGTGATTTTCTTCAAAACTGAGTAGTGCACTGCCTATATTTATCGTTTTTAGAGGCTGAAACGCACTTCTTTCTTTGGAGGGTTGCATAAGGGTGCAGCTGTCTAGACGATACAAAATAACTAAAGGAACCCACATCGAAACCTCGCGACTTTAGAGCCTAAACAGGGCTTGCTGTGTAGCGGATTGACCTCAGAGCCACTCAGCTAAAAACCTATGATGGCCGAATAGTACTGGTTCCCAATGCAGAATTGTTCACTTCGCGGATCATTAACAATACAGCGTCCCCTGTTCGTCGCAGTCGAGTGAGCCTGCCTATTGGCTATGACAGTGACTTACAGCAGGTTGTGCAAATTACCGGCCAGGTTGCGCAGGCTACCGAAGGGGTACTTGCAGACCCGCCCGCCTCTGTGCGGATTCAAGAATTGGGACCAGATGACATTATGCTAGAAGTTCGCTTTTGGACAGATTCGCGTCGTTCAGATTTTGTATTGATGTCCTCAGCTATAAGAACTGAAATCGTTCGGGCTTTAAAGGCAGCAGGAATTGGCCTACCAGATCCGGATGTGCGAATTTTAACCTTCCGTCATCCTGAAGTATGACAACCATTTGATTATGCTAAGTATCCGATGCCCATGAATTAAGCGTATATACAGAGATACTATCAACAGAGGTGTCTCAATCAAGGAGACAAAAATGAAGCAGATTAAATCCAAGCAGGGACGATCCAAACTCTCAGAGCGACTCCAGCGAGTTGGCATATTGTCAGTGACGCTGCTACTGCTGACCAGTGGGTTAGGCTACCGCTTCTATTATCAGCCTAAACTTGCTGTTGGTAGAGTAGCACCTCAAACCATTGTTGCACCTACCTCAGCCAAGATTGAAGACACGGAAACGACCGAAGAAAAGCAAAGAGAAGCACGCCGTGGAGTATTACCAGCCGTCAGGGTTGATCTAGAAGCCAATCAACAAATTAAGCAGATGCTTCAGCAACAGTTGGAGCGCGGCAACTCAATCCGCAATGCTTTAGGCAGCTTTCCTTTTACCCAAATCTCCATCCTTTCTACGGCAACACAGGTTTATTTGCGGCAGGCACCTGACCGGGAGTGGCAGATTATCCAGCAGACAGTCAAGCAACTTGATGGGCAAAGATTGCCCATTTCCCCTACTATCCGATCTCGCTTAAATAGTGATCAGAAACGGGCTGTCAGCGAGCTACAAGTTTATCGTCAGGCAGCATCCCCTCAAACATTCACTCAACTTCTGGACTTAGTGGCTGAGGCACGTCGTCGCTATGCTGTTGCTTTACAAACTCTCTCTACTTCGCCACCATCAGATGGTAATTCTCCCTACAATTCATCATTTCTCAATTTGTCTGATACTGATTGGCGAGAAACTCAAACTGAAATAGGGGGGGTCTTAGAGCGAATTTTGACTCAAGGAATCTATTCAGTATTGCCTGAGGCTCAGCTTCAGCAGGCAATCGCTCTTCAAGTAAAAACTGTAATTTCGATCGCTGCTCAGCCCTTAGCAATCAAGTTACTCTCCACATCTCTATCACCTAATTTAGTACAAGACCCAGAACAAACTAAGCGGATTGCAGAACAAGCGGCTGAGGAGATCGAGCCTACCGTCATTACAATTCAGAAAGGGGAAATTATTGTTCGGGCAGGAGAAGAAATTACGCAAACAGATTTTACTCTGCTCGATCACTTTGGCTTGAGTCAACGGGAGATTAACTGGTTAGGGCTAGTGGGCTTTGCTGGATTGATTGGGTTAGGAATTTACCTTTTCAAACGGGTAGAGCAGTGTTTGAAGCCTAAGCTACGATACCGCGACTATTTCCTGATCTTGGGTTTAACACTGTTCGCCCCCCTAGTGGTTGCGGTTACCCGATCGTTTACTGCACTACCTGCAATCGGGCTGCTACTGGGCAGTTTTTACGGTTCTGTGATCGGGGGGACGGTGATGGTCTTATTAACAGTTCTATTACCCATCGGCACAGAGGCAAGTTGGCGCTATTTGATTCCCAGTGCGGCGGGTGGGTTACTAGGCAGTCTAATGGCAGGGAAACGGTATTTTCCTCAACGAGAATCATCACGTACTAGAGAAGATTTAGCCATTTTAGGCGTTTTAATCGGGCTGACCAAAGGAATTGTTTATTTGATAATCAACACCCCAATCGCCCCTTTTTGGTACATTGCCTTACCTGGAGCCGCAATGACCACCCTATCCGGTATCTTCTGGAGCATTGTCGCAATTGGAGTGAGTCCTTATCTAGAACGGTTATTTGATTTGATTACCCCAATTCGATTAGCAGAACTTGCCAATCCTAATCGCCCCCTGCTCAAGCGTCTAGCTTATGAAGTACCAGGCACATTTCAGCATACTCAATTTGTATCAACTCTAGCTGAAACAGCCGCTAGACAACTCGGATATGATGCTGAGCTAGTCCGAACAGGCACACTATATCATGACGTTGGTAAACTGCATGATCCGTTGGCTTTTATTGAAAACCAGATGGGTGGTCCTAATAAACACGATGAGATCAACGATCCCTGGAAAAGTGCCAGAATTATCAAGAAGCACGTCAGCGAAGGATTAGTAATTGCCCGAAAATACAAACTTCCCAGTGCAGTTCAAGCTTTTATCCCAGAGCATCAAGGCACTATTTTAATTGCCTATTTCTACCATCAAGCCCAACAGCAATGCCAGCAGAATTCTGACAACGTGCTACACGAATCAGACTTTCGATATAATGGTCCGATTCCTCAATCCCAGGAAACTGGAATCGTAATGCTAGCAGATGCTTGTGAAGCCGCACTGCGATCGCTTGGAGATGCGACTCCATCAGAAGCATTGGCAATGGTCAATAAGATTCTGAAAGCTCGATGGCAGGAGCAGCAGTTAGTTGATTCAGGATTGACGCGACAAGAATTATCACAAATCTCTCATATTTTTGTTCAAGTTTGGCAACAGTTCCATCACAAACGAATTGCTTATCCAAAGTAATATCAGCCGAGCAATTATGAACATCCTATTTTTTTAGTCTATAAGGGGCTTTTTGCATTACCCCCCGAAAAGGTGCATTCCACATTAATACATTTGAGACTTAAAAAAAGACTCTTCTAGCAGCAGTATGTTCGGGCTTCGTCTGACTGAGTGCCACGATACTTCGCATCCTATCCGTCAACGCACTTGGGATGAAGCCAGCCATATTGAGCGTGCCCTGCTACCGGATGTGACCGTGCGCCACCCATCAAGGCGATGAGCCATTGAGCCATTGCTAAGTATCGATAAAACATTATCAGTATCTATTAATATTTTTGCTTAGTTAGT
>JBGTIK010000023.1:0-6711 GCA_041745715.1 Phormidesmis sp. | reverse complement strand
GGTTGTCACTGTGAGTACCTGTGGTGGCGTTGCATCGGGTGGATAGAGAAATTGAACGTTTACATCTCGCTGTTCGCCCGGTTGGAGAGACATTTTAATCAGGGGTTGGCCTTGTTCTCCTTGATTTTGTTCTAAATAGGTGTAGTAGGCGCGGGCTCGTCCATTGTCTTCTTTGTAAACGAAGAGCACCGTGCCTCGGAAAAATACTCGACGCTCAGGCGTGGCTAAGAACTGAAGCGCGTTTTGAAGGCTGTCGTTCTTTAAAGGGGTTTGCACAGCAAGTGAGACTGTTTTAGCGCGATCGCTGTTATTAGTTAGCGGCAAAGTGAGGTTGTACTCAATGCCATAGTTGCCATTAGCGCGGTAGGCGGTATCAGGATAGCGAGCAACGACGGGGGCGCTTTGGACTTGGCCCGTGCCAAAGGTGTTGCGCTCTAGCGTGCTGAGGGCGTAGGAGAATTGTTCTCCGGTATTAGGAATTTTGAGCTGATCGCTGTTGCTATCCGCTAAAGTTGCTTTCCACTGTGAGCCCATTGCGACGCCAGAGACTCGGCCATAGCGGAAGGGATTATCGGCGCTGCCCGGTTGGCTCGGTAGCCCATCGCGTGGGGTCGATAGCTGACCTTTAAAAAGTACCTGCATCCACTGCTCTAAGGTGGGTACTCGCTCTTGTCCGTTGGTTTGAGGGGCGTGCATGGCTAGGCTAGCAACATATACAGGATCGCTGCTTTGCATTCGCAGCAAGGTAGAGCGACCGTTGAGCCGACGACCTTCGCCTGAGCTAGCGCGAGTTGGGGCAGGCAAAATTTCGCTGCCCGGTGCGAGGTTGCCATCGGTGGCGACACTGAGGCGGCGAAGGGGAATGGGGGCATTGAGCAAGAGGTGGCTTGCTCTCGCTGGAATGGTGATTTGGCTGGGGAGAAAGGCTTGGCGGCGATCGCGTAGCACGTCATTCATCACCCGACTTCCCGGCCCCGAAAAGTTGGTGCTATATAGGTTAGAGGTACCCGAAGCAATCTGATTCCAGGCTGATTCTTGACTGATGTAAGAAGCGCCCTCGCGAATGGTGAGGGTGACCGGGCGATCGCCCGGATTGTGAACAACAATTGCCTCATATACGGTGCGAGTGTCCGTATCATCTTGGCCGCGCGCCACATGGTGAGAGAAAATGTCAAAGCGACCGTTAAAACTGTAGTTGAGATGGGCTCTAGGGCTGCTTTTGCCGCTGCCGGGAAAGGTAGAGAGCAAAATGCCGTCAGATTCAATGATCTCTGGGCTGTTGCTGTTAAAGACCGGCACATTGTCTAAGCCGCCGGGTAAGGGTCTTACCTGCTGGGGCATGGTGATGACGTTGCCGGTTGCCTGCGTCAGAATTTGGGCGGGCATTTGGCTGAGCGTTTGACTAAGGGTTCGGCTGAGGGTTGGACTATGGGTTTGAGTTTCTGTCGCGATCGCTTGAGGTTCTGCTGAAAAGCTGTTGGCTGGAATGACGGCTGGTGTAGAAGGCGCGATTGCATAAGCCAAAGAAAGCACAGAAAGTAGCGAGAACATCAATGTCAAAACCTGCTAAAAACCCAACAAAATCCATCGCTACCCAGCCTGAATAAGACAAGTTTTAACAGCGATAGAAAAACGAATGAGTCAGACAATATCACCGCAGGCAGACGGCTGGCAATCGACAGTGGACAGTTTGGCCCACAAATAAAGGCCCCAAATAAAGGCCCAAATCTTAAGGGCTAGATCGCTGAATGCCGCTGATATTGGCAGCGATGACCGATTGCGCTAGGCTTTACTGGACTCGCGGCGGCGGCTGGCGTTAATGCTACGGTTGGCAGTCTTTGGCCGGTTTCTGATGTGGGTACGCTGGCGCTGATGAGCGAATTTTATGCCCAGTTAGAGTGTACCGATCTGCGTTTTGAAGCGCTTAGACGAGCGCAGATCGGCACCGCTCGCATCGAAAATGGCAGCTTAATTACCAGTCGCGGCCAAATGGCCCTTCCTGCTGAATGGAATTGGCCGGATGAGGCGACGCTAGCGCATCCTTTTTTCTGGTCAGCCTTTACGATGGTGGGCAATCCCTGGTAATTCTTTTTTGCTTCACCTATGCGAGATTTTCATGTTCCCGGTCGTTCTCCTGCTTACGGCCTTCACGGTATGGCCGCAACGTCTCACTCGTTAGCGACGCTGACGGCTATTGATGTGCTGCGCGCTGGCGGGAATGCGGTAGATGCAGCGATCGCGGCCTCAGCCGTCTTATGTGTTGTAGAGCCCCAATCCACCGGCATTGGCGGTGATTGCTTCGTGCTGTACGCGCCTGCTGATCAATCTGCCGATCATCCAGGCAAAGTGATTGCCCTAAACGGCTCAGGAAAATCGCCTGGGGCGGCAAAGCTCAGTTGGTTTCTAGAGCAAGGAATGAAGCAAATCTCGCTACAAAGCCCTCACTCGGTGACAGTGCCGGGGGCGGTCGATGCATGGTGTCAGCTCCACAAAGACTATGGCAAAAAAGACTTTGCGGATCTGTTAGCGCCCGCAATTCGGTTGGCCATTGAAGGCTATACGGTGCATCCGCGTGTGGCCTATGACTGGGCTCAGCTCACGAAAAAGCTCAGGGCGACTGAAAATGCGGCGCGAATGTTGTTGATTAATAATGAAGCGCCAAAAGCAGGTGATCGCCATCACCAACCCGAACTAGGTCGCACGTTGCAAGTCATTGCTGAGCAGGGCCGAGACGGCTTTTATACCGGCCCAGTTGCGGACGATATGGTCAGCTATCTTCAATCTTTGGGCGGGCTGCATACGTTAGCAGATTTTGCTGCGCCGCAAGCGGAATATGTGACGCCGATTTCAGCGCAGTATCGGGGCTATGAGGTGGTGGAGTGTCCGCCCAATGGTCAGGGTTTGACGGCGCTGATAATGTTGAATATTCTCTCAGGCTTTGATCTAACAGATTTTGCGCCGATGAGTGCGCAGCGGCTGCATTTGGAATGTGAGGCGGCGCGGTTGGCTTATGGGGTGCGCGATCGCTACATCGCCGATCCTGACCAAGCCGACATTCCGGTAGAAACATTGCTAAGCGAAGACTATGCTGCTTATCTACGAGCCAAAATCAGCCTAGATAAAACCATGCCGCCGCTAACGGATTCAGATTTTCCGACGCATCCAGATACGGTTTATCTCTGTGTGGTTGATGCTGATGGCAATGCGGTGAGTTTTATTAATTCTGTTTTTCACGGCTTTGGCAGTGGTTTGGTGAGTCCAAAAACGGGTGTTGTGCTGCAAAATCGGGGGGCGGGATTTACCTTAGAAAAAGGACATCGGAATGCTATAGCGCCTCACAAGCGCCCGCTGCATACCATTATTCCTGGAATGCTGATGAAGGCGGGCCGAGCGGTCATGCCGTTTGGCGTTATGGGCGGCCAGTATCAGCCTACGGGCCATGCTCACTTTCTGACTAATCTGTTGGATTACCGGATGGATGTGCAGGCAGCGCTAGATTTCCCGAGAGTGTTTCATGATGGGAAGGTCTGCCAGGTCGAGCGCGGGGTGCCTGCTCAAGTGAGAGATGAGCTGGTGGCGATGGGGCATAAAGTGGTGCCTGCGGTATTGCCTCACGGTGGTGGGCAGGCGATTTGGATCGCTGAAAAGGGCGGCTTAGTTGGTGGTTCAGATGGGCGTAAGGATGGCTGTGCGCTGGCTTACGAGTAAAGCGCTTAGGCTGAATGCTCAGGGTTCTTCGATAGAGCAGATTTTAGATGGCTGCATAGGTCTTGAGCTTGTGGGAAGTTTGGCAGCACAGTGAGCAGATCTTCTAAGTCGCGAATGGCGTCTTTAATACGTTCGGCTGGGGGCTCTTTTGCTAGAGCATCTTGGTATAGGTGTTTGGCTTGGGCGACATCGCCAGCGGTGAGGTGATATATCGCTAGATTGAAAATATTGTAAAGATTTAGGGGGTTGGCTTCGCAGGCTTGCTGAGCCAGTTTAATGGCTTGTGCGATGTCAGCGTTTGCGTTCTCTGTTTGGTGAATCGCTCTGTAGGTAAGTAAGCGAAAGTAGAGAGTCCAATTGTTGTTGGGGTCGAGTTCGAGAGCGCGATTAAAGTCTTTGAGAGCTTGGGTGTAGTTTCCTGTGAGTGATCGCACTTCGCCACGACTTGTGATCGCCCATTCGTATTCTGGGTCAAGTTCAATTGCCCGAGTATAGTCAGCCACCGCTTCTAAGTAGGGCTTGCTGAAAAAGTATAAGCCCTTGATATATCTGGATTACAGCCAATAAAACCATAAGCAAGTGCAAGGGCGTTCAACGAGTTTTCGAGGTTTCAGCCGATTTTACCTTGCACTTGCCTAAGCGTAAGACCTGAAATCTACAAAGAGTTTTCAAGGGTTTCAGCCGATAAATGGCCTAATCTGACTTTTTCAGCAAGCCCTATATAGCGCATCTAGCAAGAGCTTTCTCCCCAGTCCTTTGCCAGAGTAGCGACGATCAACGGCAAACTGCCCAATTTTGATGGCAGGAATATCGAGGCGCTGAGGGAGTCCTTTTTGATTCTCTTCAGACAAGGAACGGATGTCTATCGTGCTGGCGTTGAGTGTGTAGAATCCGGCAATTTTCTTTTTATCCGGCGGGCAAACGGCTACTGTCGTCCTGGCGATGTTTGATTTTTGATGTTGGTTTGCGGTGGTTCTTAAATAAGTATTGAAAGCCGGTTTTCCGCAGTCGAAGTCTTGCCTATCGAATTCGCGGCTAAGCGGCAGGAATGACCATGCGGTCGGGAGATTTTGAGTTGGCACAATAGGGTGTCTATTTCGGTACGCACAAAGGTAGCTGAAAAGGTTTGAGCGTTAAGTGGGCTTGTTGGCGGGCGTGGGCGCTGTAACGTAATTCTTTATATACTCAGCAGCGGCGGCTTTGAGCTTATCTGAGGGTTCTGGTGGGTTTTCGAGTGTTTCCAAGAAAAATTTTGCATCTTCCTTGGACAGAACTATTCTTTCATGGTTCTTGATGACCTCCATCGCTCGTTCGATGGTTGCTGCTGTAATGAAACTGGTTAAGTCCTGCCCAGATAGAGCGGCTGCTTTTTTAAGAATCGCTTTGTTCTGCGGGGTTACCCGGCAGTGGACTCTTTCGGCTTTTTCGGGTGTAGGAGATGTAACCATGTCTTTAGTTTGGTGATTGCTGCTTGCTGAATGTAAGCTGTGTGCATCATGTGCGTACATGACTAAATTATAGCGCTAGTGGTTGGCGCTCAACCATTTCTGATTGACCGTTTAAGTGCGACTCATCAAGCCCCGTTAGTGATTGAAGGCTTCCCGACTGTGACTCATCAAGTCCCGTTAGTGGCTAACGATTCCCGACTGCGACTGATAAAATCCCGTTGATGACTGAATGATTCCCGACTGCGACTGATAAAGCCCCGTTGATGACTGAGGGTTTGCGGGGTGCGACGGGATGGACGATTGCAGAGCAATGCTGCTAAAGTGCGGCTTGTGACTGAATGATGGCGGGGCAACTGTGGCAAAGAAGCAAAAACTGGAGTTGACTTGGATAGGCAAGGAGAATCGGCCCAAGCTGGAGCCGCGTATTTTGCTAGAAGACCCAGCAAAGTCTTACCATGCGGCGCATGTGGTGACGGAGAATGACTGCTTTGATAATCGGCTGATTTTTGGGGATAATTTGCTGGCGCTGAAAGCGTTGGAGGCAGAGTTTGCGGGGAAGGTGAAATGTGTTTTTATTGACCCGCCGTACAATACAGGAAACGCTTTTGAACAATACGAGGATGGACTGGAACATTCCCTTTGGTTATCTTTGATTCGAGAAAGATTAGAGGTAATCAGACATTTACTTTCAGAAGATGGTTCGTTGTGGATCACGATTGATGATAACGAAATGCACTATCTGAAAATTTTATGTGATGAGATTTTTGGTCGAACTAACTTCATTGCATCTGTTATTTGGCGTAAGAACTATGCACCAAAGTCTAGTGCTCGTCATTTCTCTGTTGACCATGACTATATTCTGATTTTTGCTAAGGATGCTGACAAATGGACACCTAATCCTATGCCTCGTTCTGACAAGCAAAATAAAATTTACAAAAACTTGGACAACGATCCGCGTGGTCGATGGAGACCGAATAATCTAGCAGCTAGGAATTTTTATAGCAAGAGTACCTACTCGATTCAGTGCCCGAGTGGTCGGATAGTCGAGGGGCCTCCGGCTGGTTCTTACTGGCGAGTTTCCGAAGACAAATTTTGGGAAATGAACAGAGAAGGGAGAATTTGGTGGGGAAAGAACGGAAACAACATTCCTGCTCCAAAGATTTATTTGAGTGAAGTAAAGCAAGGCATAGTCCCACAGACCTACTGGGATTACAAGGAAGTTGGACATACTCAAGATGCAAAAAAAGAGAGTGTTGCATTATTCAATAATGATGTATTTGGCACTCCAAAACCAGAGAATTTAATGAAGAGAGTTGTAGAGATTTCAACCAATCCTGGTGATCTCATCCTCGACTCCTTCGCAGGCTCCGGCACCACAGGAGCCGTCGCCCACAAAATGAACCGCCGCTGGATTATGATCGAACTCGGCGACCACTGCCACACCCACATCATCCCCCGCCTGCAAAAAGTCATCGACGGCCAAGACCCCGGCGGCATTACCAGCGCCGTGAATTGGCAAGGCGGCGGCGGCTTCCGCTACTACCACCTCGCCCCC
>JBGTIK010000022.1:0-12862 GCA_041745715.1 Phormidesmis sp. | reverse complement strand
CAGGGCAAACGCATACTCCATTATTTTCTCAATAAGAGCATCTAAAAGTGACCTTATTGAGAAAATAAGAGGTGATTCATAGCCGGTCAAACGCTGAAAGCCTCATTCTTCCGTTGGCATGAATTTAGTATGCGTTTGCCCTGCAGTCCGCCACCCAAAACTGGGATTTTCCGAACTAATCATATAGAGTGAATCGATTTATGCAGCGCTACCATCTGTAGGCGTTTGGCCATAACGACCGCAACGATCTTGGCACCATTCCCATACGTTCTCATGCATGTCGCACAATCCAAAAGCATTAGCAACCTCACAGTGATCGGCGGGAGTTGTTGTTCCTGTGCGGCAGGCGTATTCCCATTCGGCTTCGCTCGGTAGGCGGTAGGGGCGACCTGTTTTGATGGAGAGGCGATCGCAAAACTCTACCGCGTCATACCAAGACACCCGTTCCACTGGCAAATTGTCGCCTTCGAAACCAGAGGGGTCTGACTTCAGCTCCAGATTGACCTGAGGCATAGCCGCTACTGCCCGCCACTGCGCCTGTGTAATTGGGTAGCGCCCTAAGAAAAACGGTGGCACAGTCACCTCATGCTGTACTTCGTCGTCCTCTCCCTCAGGTTCATCTTCTGGGGAACCCATCATGAAGGTACCTGCAGGAATCAGCAGCATTTGCAGAGGAATGGCCTCTCCTAAGTCGTCTAAAGGTTCGGTGTAGTAACGAGCAGTGGCAGACGTACGACGAAGGGTAAGCGGCATAGAAAGACTACTCAAAGGTTCTATAAACACAGCTCGCAAAGCTGCTACAAGGTATCATGAGGATATCTAAAGTAGAGTGATGCGCAATTCCTTTGGAAGGCTGCACCATTGCCTGAACGAGAGGTCATCATGATGCCTATTGCAGAAAAAACAATGACCCTTCAGGACTACCTGAAGTACACCGATGGCACTGACAATCGCTATGAGCTGGTAGATGGAAAGCTAAGCATTATGCCACCTGAAAGTCGGCTGAATCACCAGATTGCGTCTTTTTTGTTTGCGTACTTTTTGAAAATGGGCATTCATCACGACCGCTTGAGTATTGGCGTGCAAATTGCAGTCAGTGGCGCTAAAGCAACCGCAAGGCAACCCGACTTGGTTATTTTATCCGAAGCAACGGTGGCAGAGTTGGATGGCGCTACCCAGAGCGTAATTACACATGATATGTCGCCGCCCTCGCTCGTAGTTGAGATCGTCAGCCCTGGGCAAGAAGCTAGAGACTATCGCCATAAACGCACTGAATATGCAGGACGGCGCATCCCTAGCTATTGGATTGTTGATCCGATTATGCAGCAGGTAACTGTTCTGGAGTGGATAGATGGTCTCTATGAAGAACAGGTTTTTCGGCAGGATCAGCGCATTGTATCATCACAGCTTTTTGACCTAGAACTGACAGCCGCAGAGATCTTGAATGCAGGGGGCTGAGGTCTTATTGGTGGGGTGGCAGGCGTAGGGCAAAGGATAGCCGCCAGCACGACAGGCGTATTCCCAATCGGCTTCAGTGGGCAGGTAATATTGGCGATTGGTGTGGAAGGTGAGGCGATCGCAAAACTCGGTCGCGTTGTTGTACCAAGAGACGTTCTCTATAGGTAGGCGATCGCCTTTGAAATTAGGGTAGTGCATTTTTTGTGCCACCGCGACTGTACCCGCGACCTTTCCTCTAGGCGATCGCGCGATCTCAACAGCACATGAGGGCACTCCATCTCGCCAATTCCCAAAGGCTCAACATCCATCCCAGCGAGAATACCCATACGCTCAATCGGCTGATTCATCAGCGAAAAAGGCAGGAATAACTCTATCGTCAAATCTTCTTGCTTAATGCCCCACCTAAGCCCAGCCTGAATGAACCGTCGAGGTTCACTGAGTTCACTGACCGGAATAATGAACCCGATTCGATCTTCTGAGCGTCGTTCTCTGGCAACCACCATACCGACTAGGCCAGTGCGATCGCACTAGACAAGAGCACCGCTGAGCCCCTGCAAAATAGGAAGTCCCTGCACTTTGGAGCTGTCTACCTCTTTTAGCCACCTCAAAATCAATAACTGCCATCTATTCCTTATCTTTCGCCCACTTCAGATTGACTTCAAAAGTAACCTCGCCCCCAACTGAGCTAAAGATTACGCCCGCCGCCGCGCTGAGCTTCAGTCCAAAAGTAACCTCTACTTCATCAGCCGGTGTCGTCAGTCCAGATCTCAACTGCGAGGCTACCGTCGCAATCACGGGTTTCACATGCTCTAAAGCTTCTTCTAAAGTTTGATTGGCTTCTAGCACAAGCGCCCCGTTCTAGGCGCATTTACCCGCTGAATGCCCGATCCGCCTCTAGTCGTGGTATTGGGCTCATTCACCTCAACCAAGAAAGCCGTACCGTCTTCGAGCTTAAAGTATGATCCCATAGAGGTTGCGGTTGATAGCCCATAACATAGCTTGTTTTCAGTCATTTTGTAGAAAGCAGCACTCAGCGGACGATTTCTTCCAGGAAAACCTATCATCGGCTGTGCTACCCTAGGAAAGTTCTATTAAATTCACACATCTGGATTTTCGGGTGTTTAGTTCGGTGATTTGGCCTGCTTGAGCCTCCTTTTTATAAGGGTTTTAAAAGGTTTTAGTTATTTGCTTACCGCTCTAGATACAGCCAGATGCAAGGTTTAACCCGGGAGAAAATTTCATATGCCAGTCGTAACCCTATCTGATTTGTTAGAGTCAGGTGTGCACTTTGGGCACCAAACTCGTCGCTGGAATCCGAAGATGGACGAATACATCTTCACTTCGCGCAACGGCGTCCATATCATTGACCTTGTTCAAACTGCCAGACTGCTAGAAGACGCTTACAAATACGTACGCAAATCAGCAGAAAATGGCAAAAGCTTTTTGTTCGTTGGCACCAAGCGCCAAGCTGCGGGCATTGTCGCCCAAGAAGCGAGTCGCTGCGGCTCCTACTACGTCAACCAGCGTTGGCTAGGCGGAATGCTCACCAACTGGACTACCATTAAAACCCGTGTTGATCGCCTCAAAGATCTAGAGCGAATGCAGTCTTCAGGAGCGCTCGATCTCAGACCCAAAAAAGAAGGGGCGCAGCTTCGCCGCGAACTTGACAAGCTGCAAAAGTACCTAGGTGGCATCAAGACCATGCGCCGTATTCCCGATGCGGTGATCATTGTCGATGTGCGTCGTGAGTACAACGCTGTTCAAGAGTGCCAGAAGCTAGGCTTGCCGATTATTTCGCTGTTAGATACCAACTGCGACCCCGATGTCGTTGATGTGCCGATTCCCGCTAACGACGACGCTATTCGCGCTATCAAACTCGTGATTGGCCGCTTGGCTGACGCAATTTATGAAGGTTCGCGCGGTGGTGGTACCGATAGCGGTAGCAGCAGCGGCGCGGCCCATGCCGAAGACATCTACGACGGCTACGATGGCGCAGATTATGACGATGACGGCGCAGACGTAGAGCCTAGTAGTGATGAGGAATAAGCGATCGCACCCAGCATCGCTTCAAAATCTGATTAGAATCTGACGATTACGCTAGCTGAATTAAGCACCTTAAGCAAAGCCTAAGTAAAGCAACTGCACGGGTATAGTCCAGCTAGCGCTAACATCTTGGTGACTCCTTAACCCTCTAGAGCCCTAAAAAGGTAAGAAGGAGTTTGATTAACAAAAGCACCCACTAGCAAACTATTAGTAAACTATTAGGATTGAGGCACAATGGCGGATATTTCTGCGAAGCAGGTGAAAGAACTGCGCAACAAAACTGGCGCAGGCATGATGGATTGCAAAAAAGCGCTGAAAGAAAATGATGGCGATATGGACAAAGCCAGCGAATGGCTGCGTCAGAAAGGCATTACCTCAGCCAGCAAAAAAGAAAGCCGAGTTGCGTCGGAAGGGCTCGTTCACAGCTACATTCATACCGGCGGGCGAGTCGGCGTTTTGGTAGAAATCAACTGTGAAACTGACTTCGTGGCTCGCCGCGAAGAATTTAAAGTACTCGCCCAAGATGTCGCCATGCAGATTGCCGCTTCTCCCAACGTCGAGTACGTCAGAGTCAGCGACATTCCAGCAGCTTTGGCCGAGAGCGAAAAGCAAATCGAAATGGGCCGTGATGACTTAGGCAACAAGCCCGACAACATCAAAGAAAAGATCGTCCAAGGCCGCATTGATAAGCGCCTCAAGGAGCTGTCTTTAGTTGATCAGCCCTTTATCAAAGATCAAAATATCACCGTTGAAGAACTGGTCAAGCAGGCCGTCTCTAAGCTCGGTGAAAACATTCAAATTCGCCGCTTTTCTCGCTTTATTTTGGGTGAGGGCATCGAAAAAGAAATGGTCAGCTTTGCCGATGAAGTAGCAGCTCAAACCGGCCGAACGAAATAAGGTAAGATTTGCGGCAGTCGTCTGGCTAGCTGTTCAGGTAGTTATTCTGGCAGTCGTTATAGACTGGAGAATCGGGCTCTTCACATTAGCGAGGGGCTCGATTTTATTACTGGCTAACGTCAGGGCTCTAGGTGTAGGGCTCTAGGTGTAGGGCCTCTATATTAAGCGGCTTGGCAGCAATATAATGGCAGAATCGCTATGGTATAGCCAGAGCTGAAGGCATATTTGCACATCTAGCATGGATATCGTCAGCACGGTGGCGAAAGTTATACGGAACACATGGTTAAAGCAAGTGGCCAAATCGAACAGGAGCTGGCGCTGCTCCAAACGCAGACAGAGCAGATGGCTGAGGCGCTAGAGCCTTTGTACGAAGGATATCTGAAGGCGCTGAGCGAAGCTGGAAAGCAGCAGCTGATGATGGCCGCTTATCACTTGTGCACCCAGGCATATCCAGATAAATTTTTGGCGCTGTCGTGGGATCAGCGCCACCGGCTACAGCAAGCGTTGCAGGCCATAGCCGGTCAAATTTATCAGCAGCTCATAGTGCAGCGCTCACAAGCTCAAAAAATGAGCCGCCGGCCTCAGCAGCAGCAGGGACTGGCCTTTTTACAGCGGCTGTTAGCAGCGCGATCAGCCGGAAGTGGAATGGCCGTGAAGGCCCTTGACCTACAGGATCTAAGCGATCTAGAAGCGGGAGAAGAGTTAGGAGATGGGCGATCGCCCTCAACTCAGCCCAATGCCGCATCGGCAGATCTAGCCGCCCAGAACCCAACTGCTGAAGACTTTTCTAACGAAGAGCTGGTCGATGAAGTCTTCTCTGCGAAAGCGTTGCGAGCCGATAGCTACGACGATGAAGCCTTCGATTCGATTGACTTTGAAGACGATGGTTTAGCCGAAAAAACGCCTGCGGACGAAGACGATATTGATTTTGAAATGGATGTTCCGGCAGCCGATCAGCGCCTTACCCTGACTGAAGAAGAAGACCTGCTGGCAGCTTTAGAAGGCTTAGCGCGTCGATCTTTGCAGACCCAGGAGACGGTAGAAAGTGCCCCCGATGAGATCGATCAGCCCTTGGCACCGATTCATTTGATGAAGCAACAGGTTCTACTGGAGAGGGCAATCCAAGACGTGTTTAGTGCGATTTCAGAAGAAGCTAACACGCTCTTGCAAAAAGCGGAGGTGATGCCCAGCTTCCCAAAAGCGCTACTCGCTGCCGCTACCGATCCTAGAGGATTAGGAGAACCTGTTAATGCCGTGCCCAATGTCGTGAAAGTATCTGTGCGGGTGATGCACGGAGAATCTTTAATCGACGCCGACGAAGAGGATGCGTTGAACGATCAAGAACTAGGCGATATCGACTCAGAAGAAATGGTTTCAAACGATAATCCTAGAACAGAACCGCCGGATCAGTTACCCGAAGAATTTAGACCTCGACGAGACGAACGGCGCAGACGAGAGTCCAACTCCAGGCGACTTGATCGGATTTCTTCACGCAGAGATCCGTCAAGACGGAGGACGGGCAGATCGGCTTCGTCTATGCGGCAAGTTGTCCCGCGTCAGATCCAAGAGATTGACGCCTTGCCTGATCTCGCGGCGATTAGTATGCGACTGAGCGAGGTAGAGTTCACCGACTCAGCCGTATCGGCTTGGCGATCGCGCTTGCGGCAAAAACTAAGCGACTTAAAGAAGCTAGCAGGGCGCTACAAAAAGGCTCAAAAGGCGTTAGAAACGGCGCAGGCAGAAGATGCTTGGCGCGCTAGCTGGACAGTACGACAAGAGGATGATCTGAAGTAGGATGCGCCCTCCCCATGAACAAAACCCCGCTTCATAGTCAGTCCGTTGAGCCGTCAGCACCGCCTGTGGGGCTTGATTGGGTGCGCTTGCAAAAAGCCCTCAGCGTGGAATCTGAGCGCGGGTTTAACAATATCGAGGGCCATCAACAGCGCTTCAGTGAGTTTGTTGCAAGTAGCTTGCTAGACGGCCTAAACTCGCTATCAGCCAGCTATTCAGGGCAATTGCCTGATAGCGACAAGTGGAAAACGCTGGCCGAGAAATTCGACACCTACGGCGATCTCTCTTTTTCTCAACGACAGCATTTAGTCGCAGATACTCGCCGTTTTCTCCATCGCGCTCGGCAAGCAGCTGAATCTCTGCCGCTGTTTTCTCCTAGCAGTACTGAAAAAGCTGCCGAGAGTGGCGCTAGTTACGACAGTTCAGACAAAAGTCTAGACAAAAACAACCAAAAAACCCATTCAAAACCGTGCAAATCTAAAAGCACGCACCGCAAGGCAAAGTCTCCTAAAACAACCGACGTCACCGGTTTAGTCAACCGATCTCAGTCTCATCATCCGCTCGATAAACCTCTCACCTATCTAGCGGGCATCGGCGAATATAAGGCCGAAAAGTTGGCCAAGCTAGGGCTATTGAGCCTTCGAGATGTGTTGTTTTACTATCCTCGCGACTATATTGACTACGCGCATCAGGTCAAGATCAAAGATCTCGTACCCGGAGAAACCGTAACCCTTGTGGCCACGGTGAAGCGCTGTAATTGTTTTAACAGTCCGCGCAATGCCAAGCTCACCATTTTTGAATTGACAGTCTATGACAGCAGCTCTCGGCTGAAGATCAGCCGCTTCTTAGCCGGTGGTCATTTTCGCTCAAGGGGCTGGCAGGAAGGCCAGAAGCGGCTGTATCCTCCGGGCTCGGTCGTGGCCATTTCGGGTTTGGTAAAGCAGACCAAGTACGGCCTGAATATTGAGAATCCTGAAATTGAAGTTTTGGGCGGTGAAGGCGACACGATTGATTCGCTGACGATAGGCCGAGTGGTACCCGTGTATCCGCTGACTGAAGGCGTCGGCGCTGATTTGGTGCGCAAGGCGGTGGTGGCCGCGTTGCCATCGGTGGTGAAGCTGAAAGATCCGCTGCCGAGAGAATTGCGTGAGCAGTATGAGCTGGTGGATTTGGCGGTAGCGATCGCTCATATCCATTTTCCACCGAGTACAGAAACATTAGTGATCGCCCGTCGCCGCCTCGTTTTTGACGAATTTTTCTATCTACAGCTCGGTTTGCTCCGCCGTCGCCGCCAGCAGCAGCAGCAGGCCCAAACCACCGTCCAAATGGCTCCGACGGGCGAACTGATTGACGCTTTTTACAAAGTGCTGCCCTTTCAGCTAACCAACGCCCAAAGCCGAGTCGTGCAGGAAATTTTGACTGACTTGCAGGCCAGTGCGCCGATGAATCGACTGGTACAGGGCGATGTCGGCTCTGGCAAAACGGTTGTGGCCGTGATTGGAATGCTGGCCGCGATTCAGGCCGGATACCAAACGGCGCTGATGGCTCCGACCGAAGTGCTAGCCGAGCAGCACTATCGTAAATTAGTCGAGTGGTTTAATCTACTGCATCTGCCGGTAGAGCTGCTAACTGGCTCGACAAAAGCGGCCAAGCGGCGGCAAATCCATCAGGAGCTGATGACTGGCGAACTGCCCGTATTAGTGGGCACCCATGCGCTGATTGAAGACCCGGTAAAATTTACCAACCTAGGCCTAGTCGCAATCGATGAGCAGCACCGCTTTGGCGTTGCTCAGCGAGCAAAACTCCAGCAAAAAGGAGACAATCCACATGTGCTAACGCTCACGGCTACCCCAATTCCTCGGACGCTAGCGCTCACTGTTCATGGTGATTTGGATGTGAGCCAAATTGATGAGCTGCCGCCCGGTCGCAAGGCGATTCAGACGACGGTGTTAGGCGGACGAGATCGCGCTGATGCCTACGATCTCATCCGCCGAGAAATTGCCCAAGGCCGCCAAGTCTATATCGTGCTGCCGCTAGTCGAAGAATCAGAAAAGCTAGACCTGCGCTCCGCTATCGAAGAACACCAGCGGCTGCAAGAGACTATTTTCCCGGAGTTCAGCGTTGGCCTACTGCACGGACGTATGAGTTCAGCCGACAAAGATGCCTCTATTAGCGCCTTTCGGTGCCAGCAAACGCAAATACTGGTTTCAACGACGGTCGTAGAAGTCGGCGTAGATGTGCCGAATGCCACCGTCATGCTCATTGAACATGCCGAGCGCTTTGGCCTTTCGCAGCTTCATCAGCTTAGAGGCCGGGTGGGCAGAGGCGGATCCCAGTCCTACTGCTTACTGATGACCAGCAGCAAAAGTGAGGTAGCCATGCAGCGGCTGCGCGTGTTGGAGCAATCTCAAGACGGCTTCTTTATTTCAGAAATGGACATGCGCTTTCGCGGCCCAGGGCAAGTACTCGGCACCCGGCAATCGGGCCTGCCAGATTTTGCCTTGGCCAGCTTAGTCGAAGACCAAGACGTACTAGAGCTAGCCCGCACAGCGGCCACAAGGGTTTTAGAAACTGGGCTAAAAACCGCAGCGGAAGTCGAAGCGGAAGCTAAATCCGAAACAAACGCAAAAACGACCAGCGCCACCCTTGAAGATGGGCTAACACGCTGGCCGCTGATGGAACAAGAATTAGAGCGCCGCTATCAAAAACTGATGGGCGGCGCAATTTTGACCTAACGGATGACCTGACAGATTAAATTATCTAGATTTACTCAAACACAGCCGCAACATCGCGGTAGCAAAGCTTTATTAGCCAGCCAGCCGCCAGCAGCTTAACCGCTTCTAGGCCCCAGTACAAAACATGTAGATAGCCCATAGCTTGAGGCAGGCTTTGAGAGGTCTCGCCCGTGAGAAAATCGCCCGTGAGAAAATCGCCATTTAGGTTAATGCCGAGGGCGCTCATCTGAGGAGTGAGAATGTAGGTGTAGATTAAGGCGATCGCCAACAAAAGCCCCGCAATCATCAATGCCCACCGACTTTGGGCACCGCTGGCAATGACATCAAACTGAGATCGACGCTGGCGCAACGCCAGCAGTCCCGTCAAAATACCCGCTGCACACAGCAGCTCCACCCGATTAAACAGCCAAAAAATGCTGTAGCCAGCCGTCGCAAAATTAGGTGCTGCCATCATGCCCGATTCGTACATCATCGGCATCAGCAAAAAATCGAGCAGGGCGCTGCTGCTGAGCCAAAAGGTCACCACTAATAGGACGAGAGCGTCCCAATTAAGCTGCCTTAAGGAAAGCCGGGGAGAGAATTTTGATGTATTCATGGGACAGACTTTTCCGAGGGAAGGATGAAACAGACCAGTATCGTTCTCTTACCTTAGCTAAGGAAAACGCTTATCCCAGTGAATATTTTTTGCAAAACACTAAGCAACTCAACAAGAAGTTCGCATTGCTTAATACTGACTTGACGACGACAGAATTTGGTTTCATGCGCTAAACTGTTTATCGCAGTTGGATTTAAGCGCTTTGAAGTGCTGTTAGCGCCTGAAAGGTTAGGATTGTAGCTAGTCTTTGAGGGCGCGATCGCCTGCTTCAGACAGTTTTTATTGAGTATCTGCTTAGCCTTAATGCTAAGCCAGCCCTCTAAAACGCTGACTGACCTAATTCGTCTGGCCCTTCGGGTCACCGCGAAAAGTGGGAGCTTTAAAAGAGCCCACTTTTTTTGTGGGCGTTTTTGGGTTAATGACTGCCTACAGCTGCCTACAGCTACCTCAGATGACTCTGCCAGGATCTCCTCAAAATCGTCGTTATGACACATCCTCTAGTTCCTCAAGTGATTGATCTAGCAGCACCGATTGCCAGTAGCGTTGGCTTAGAAATCGTGGATGCGGTGTTTCAAACCAATCAAAGTCCGCCCGTGCTGCGCCTCAATGTGCGCAATCCCAACCAGGAAGACACGGGGTTAGATGACTGCGAACGGCTGAGCAAAGCGCTCACTGAGGCGTTAGATGAATCGGATTTGATTCCAGAAGCTTACGTACTGGAGGTATCAAGTCCCGGACTGTCGGATGTATTGACAAGCGACCGCGACTTTGTCGTCTTCAAAGGCTTTCCCGTGGAAGTTCAGCTCACAGAACCGCACAAAAAAAAGCAAACTTGGCAGGGCCACCTCATCAGCCGCGATGAAACCGCACTTTCGCTCAATCTCAAAGGCAGATCTGTGAAAATTCCGCGTGAGCTAGTGCAGTCCGTTCAGCTCAGCACCGAAGAATAAAAAGTTTAACCAGCTTGTGTTTTTCTTAACGTTTGATTGTGATTCCATTATTTTTTCCAAGTTATTTTTTAAGAGGTCGCACCTATGTCAATGGTGAACTTGCCCGGATTGCAGGCCATGATCGATGGCATCAGCTCAGAGCGTAATCTACCCAAACCCGCCGTTGAAATGGCCCTGCAAGAGGCGCTGCTCAAGGGCTACGAACGCTATCGGCGCACTCAGCGAATCGACGGTGGCCAGTTCGACGAAGAATATTTTGACAATTTTTATGTAGAGCTAGATACCGAAGACGAAGGCTTTCGCGTACTGGCCAACAAAACCATCGTTGAAGATGTTGAAAACTCAGATCATCAAATTGATCTCAAAGCCGTTCAAGAAGTTGCCCCCGAAGCCCTCGCTGGCGATACCGTCGTGCTCGATGTTACTCCTGAGCAGCAAGACTTTGGCCGGATGGCCGCGATTCAAACCAAGCAGGTACTAGCCCAAAAGCTCCGGGATCAGCAGCGCCGCTTAGTACAAGAAGAATTTCAAGATTTAGAAGGCTCCATTCTCAATGCCCGCGTGCTGCGCTTTGAGCGGCAGTCTGTGATTATGGCCGTCAGCAGCGGCCTAGGCCAGCCCGACACCGAAGCCGAACTGCTCAAGCACGACCAATTGCCCAACGACAACTACCGCGCCAATGCCACCTTTCGAGTCGCCCTTAAGCGAGTTTCAGAAGGCTCACACCGAGGGCCACAGCTACTGGTGTCTCGCTCCGATGCCAGCTTAGTAGTAGAGCTATTTTCCAACGAAGTGCCCGAAATTGAAGACGAAGTCGTGCGAATTGTCGCAGTCGCGCGGGAGGCCAACCCACCTTCTCGCTCAGTTGGGCCTCGTACCAAAATCGCGGTCGATACGCTAGAGAGCGACGTCGATCCGGTTGGAGCCTGCATTGGCGCTCGGGGATCGCGCATTCAGGTCGTGGTCAATGAGCTTCGGGGTGAAAAAATTGACGTGATTCGCTGGTCGCCCGATCCGGCTACTTATATTTCTAATGCGCTCAGCCCAGCTCGTGTCGATGAAGTCCGATTGATTGATCCCGAAGGCAGGCAGGCTCACGTGTTGGTGCCTGAAGATCAGCTCAGCCTAGCCATTGGTAAAGAGGGCCAAAACGTTCGCTTAGGGGCTCGGCTCACGGGCTGGAAAATCGATATTAAAGATTCGGCCAAGTATGACTACGAAACCGAAAACGAAAAAATGGAGGCGATCGCAGAAACTCGACGAATTGCGGCTGAAGCAGCGGCGATCTCCGCCGAAGAAGAAGCCGCCGAACTCGCTGAAGCTGAGGAATGGAGAGCCAAGGCCAGAGCTGAAGCCGAAGCTAGAGCCGAAGCCGAAGCTAGAGCCGAAGCTGAAGCCGAAATCGCCGACCAAGCCGCCGAGATCACCGCCCGATCCACTCAATCTGCTCCAGCAGAAACTGGCTCAGAAATTGGCCATAGCACTGCCGACAGCGCTACGAACATAGACGACGAAGACGAACCGACTGCTGAAGAGATTGCTGAAGCTGAAGAATGGAAAGCCAAAGCTAGAGCAGCAGCAGCCGCAAAAGCGGCCGCTCAGAAGGACTAAAGCATCGACTGCACAACCAGCTAATAAACCATCCAATAGCTTGATCGCATCAGGAGGCTAGATCATGGCAGAAAAAAATCATCGCCGATGTATTAGCTGTCGCCAAGCCGCTCACCGTAATACGCTATGGCGAATCGTTCGCACCTTTCCAGATCACCAAATTCAGCTAGATCAGGGCATAGGTCGATCTGCCTATCTGTGTCCTCGAACCCACTGTTTACAATCCATTCAAAAGAAAAACCGCCTAGGACGCGCGTTAAAAGCGCCCATTCCTCCCCACATCTATGAAGTTCTAGAAAATCGACTGTATAGAGCATCTCTCAAACGATGCACCGAATCAATGCACATAGCTAGGTAGGTCTGCAATAAAAAGCTCACCGATACTTTTGCCACAGACTATTTCATGACGGAAAAATTTATCGAGGAAAATTCATTGATAGGAAAAATTAAAAATTACTAGCGAAATACTTTTGAATATCTTGTAGAAGATGATTCATATGCTATTTGTTTTGACTACAATAATCGGACAGCGATGGTAAGTAATTTACGCCAGCAACTCTTGAAATCAAGGGCGATCAGGGTAGAGCAACTGCCTAGCCACAAGTCGGAAACAAGCTAAAACCATAAAAAAGCAGCCAGACTATATAGGGCTTGCTGAAAAAGTATAAGCCCTTGATATATCTGGATTACAGCCAATAAAACCATAAGCAAGTGCAAGGGCGTTCAACGAGTTTTCGAGGTTTCAGCCGATTTTACCTTGCACTTGCCTAAGCGTAAGACCT
>JBGTIK010000021.1:0-23817 GCA_041745715.1 Phormidesmis sp. | reverse complement strand
ACACTGCTTGCCAAGCTTTCTGCAATAAGCTTGGCGACTAGCCCTGCGGTTAATGATTCGAGAATTTCTTACAGAGCAGCGTCTTTTTATGCAATCTTCTGTGCCCGTTTGGACTTGGCAAGTTTGGCGAAGTAAGCCTTTGCTCACTTGCAATTTGCTCAAGCAGCCTCACGGTTTTTTTACGCGACATTTTTATCCAGATTCGCCTGAAGTGCTGGTGCAAGCTTTGGTCGATTCTTCTCCTGCTCCTGTACCTGCTTATCGAGTTAAGCAGGTGCATAGCGGCGATGTGATGTGCCCGCGCGAAATTGTGGATGCGGTTGCCTTGGGGTTGCCTTTGCTAAAAAATGGTCAAAAGTCGCTGTTTCCTTTGGCCGATGGTATTGTTAGCGATCACGCTCAGCAATCGGTTTGGGCCTGTTCGGCAGACTGTACGCCAGCGCTGATTGAAGATGCGGTGACGGGGCAAGTCGCGGCAGTTCATGCCGGTTGGCGAGGGAGCGCGCAAAAGATTTTGCCTACTGCGATCGCCCGATTGCAAGCCCAAGGAAGTCAGCTAAAAGATCTGCGTATTGCCTTAGGCCCAGCCATTGATGGCTGTGTGTATCAGGTGGGTGTTGATGTCGCCAGTGAGATTGGCCTGACGGTTGCCAGTTCACCACTAGCGCCAGAAGCGCTGATTGAAACCCTTCTAGCCCAGAAAAATCCACCGCTGTTGCCGGACGACCAGCCGGGGCGGGTGCGGTTAGATGTGCGCCGAATTAATCAAATGCAGCTGGAGCAATTGGGCTTGGATCCCGCGCAAATTGCTATAGCCCCGCACTGTACTTATCAAGATCCGGATAACTTTTTCTCTTACCGCCGCCGCCCAGAAAAAAAGGTGCAGTGGTCGGGCATTGTCAGCGGCTAAGGTTTTGACAGATAATTTAAAATGCCTTTTTCTCAAGTGCCATGCGAATTCTATTAGTCGATGATGAGGTAGAACTTACCGAGCCCCTCAGCCGCCTTTTGCAGCGCCAAGGCTATCAGGTAGAGGTCGCTGATGATGGCAAAAAGGGCTGTGAAATGGCGCTTAGCGGGCATTATGACTTACTGATTTTAGACTGGATGCTGCCGGGAAAGAGCGGGCTGGAGATTTGCCAGGAAGTGCGATCGCACCGTCAACTGCACCACAGATTGTCCAGTGAATTGCCCAGTGAATCAGCCAGTGAATTGCCCAGTGAATCTGGAGACCTCTCCCCTCAGTCCACCCCGGTGCTGTTTCTCACCGCCAAAGATACCCTAGATGATCGAGTAGAAGGGCTTGATGCAGGGGCAGATGACTACCTCGTCAAACCCTTTGAGCTACGTGAATTGCTGGCACGGGTGCGGGCCCTGCTGCGCCGTCCGTTAGGGCTAGAAAGTAGTCCTGCAAGCAGTGCTGGGAATAGTCTTGAGAATATTTTACAGTTTGCCGATCTTAAACTGGATATCAAAAACCAGATTGCTTGTCGAGGTCGTCATTCTGCTGATCTCTCCGAAAAAGAGGTGCAGCTACTGGCCTATTTGATGCGATCACCTCACCAGCTACTCACCCACGCTCAAATCTATGAAGCCGTCTGGGGCAAAGATGCAACCCCTAGTAGCAATACCCTAGCCGCTCAAATGCGACTTTTGCGGAAAAAAATAGAGCGCCCCAACCAACCCATCTTAATTCACACGGTATACGGCAAAGGTTATCGCTTTGGAGGGCCATCATAATTTAAAGCCTTTGAGCAAATTTTGGCTTCTGTAGTCAGTCGGATGGGTATTTTTCGAAGTAAAATCCATCGTGATAACGTGAGCCTATCACGACGGATTGATCAGAGCGCTGAAATTCATAGTTTCGACTACCCTGGTTGATTTGGAAGACAGTTTGCTGTTTGGGGGGTAAAAATACTCAAAAAGATCGCGTGAAGCTAGGCTTAACAGGTCTTCTTGCTGAAGTCAGCCGCGTTAGCCAATGAAACAAGATATATAAAAGACTCAGCAAGCTTAAAGCGTTTCCTAGCTTCATCGCTGCCGTCGCCTTATAGCGTAGTTCAATGCGGTAGTCACCCGGATCTAATGTCAGGCCGATAAGCCCGCCACTTGTGGTTTGAATTGGGGTTCTTTGACCATTGATATAGGCGTGCCAAGCCGGATAGTTGTAGGTGCGGATATGCAGTTCGCTAGGTTGGCGCACTGCTATCGAAAGCTGGCGATAGTCGCCTTTCCACTGGTCTAGGGTCACCACTGCTTGCCCTTTAGCGACGGTAACAGGGGGCTGATCGCGCAGTGGTCTGGCAACGACGACTTCACTGTTGGGTAAAAGCGGCAAATACTCAGCCACATCGCCCAACTGATTAGAGAAAGGATCGCTCAAAGTCAGAGCAACTCGGTCATATGCTCTGGCTTGCCAGCTGTGCTCGGCCCGCGCGGCGGCAATGTCGCCTGGAGCATAAAATCCGTTGTAACGGGCGCTGAGCACATAGCTGTATTTCATATTCCAGGTGAGTAAGCACAGTAATAGCCCCCCTGCCAGCCAGCCATAGGCAGGCCGTTTCCAAGCCCAAAAGCCCCAGAGTGATTCAACTGCTAGTCCGAATGCGCCAGCGTAAATCAGGGAAAATAACCCCATTAGTCGCCACGGAAACTGCACCATTTGTAGGGTTGGACTCACTGCCCACAGTCCGTAAGCTGCAAAGGTCATTAAAAAGCCCACGATTGCTAAGCTTACTAGCCAAGGTAAAGCGCGCTGAATCCAAGCGGTTTTGGCAGAACGAGAGAAACATATGCCAAGAGCAATTGCTGTGATCACACAAACCACCGTCGAAGCAACGCCGTAGCGAAACATCGAGATTAAGTGGCCAGATAAGCCTTCTTGTGGGGCTTCGACTAACGGCAAAAAGTTGGCAGCAAAGCCGCCTGAGACTCGGCGCATGTAGTCTAGGTTGACGAGTCTTTTTTCTAAAACGGCGGGTATGAGATAAAACGAGCTGAGGCCAAAGCCCATAATTGGTGCAGCCATAAGGTGAAACATGCGCTTAAACGATAGGCGCTTGATGGCGATGTTACTCATGACGTAAATAGCCCAAGCGATCGCATTCAGCAGCAAACTCGGTAAATGAGTCAGGCTCAGGGCCGCGAAACAGAGCGTCAGTGCCAGCCAGCGTTTGCCTTGTCGCATGAGCTGATCGGTAAATAGCAGGCCAAAGGGCAAGAGGCTAGTAGCCAGTACTTCGGCAATTGCGCCCCGATGGTAGACGTTGTAAATGAGGTAAGGCGCACTGATGTAGGCAATTGCGCCGCACAGGGCCGGGACGCAGCGCCAGCGCGATCGTCCAAACAGGTAGAATCCGAGGGCCCCCATAAAGGTCACCAGCAGGATTAGTCCGGCCATGGCTCGTTCTGCATTTAGACCTAGGGCCTTTAGCGCCGAACCTAAGTACATCACCGCAGGCGGATAGAACATAAAAGTTGGGCTGCCGTAGCCAAAATTTAGCCCCCCTAGCCAGCGCGGATACAGGCTACCTTCTGACAGTTGTTGCGAAAAGAATTGCAGCCACTTAAGGTGAATATGCAAATCGTGCGTTTCAAAGATAATGCCGTCGTGCAGTATTTTGAAGTCGATAGCCAGTGCGACTACAGCCAGTGTGGCAGTGACAAAAAATGTTTCTTTTAAAGTGGGTTTGATAGCTGTGGAAGTGTAATCGCGACTCAGTAGATAATTAGCGTCTTGTGAGGGTTGCATAGACCAGTTTTTGGGCTTCCGAAAGAACTTGAATATCGTATAAAGGGCTTAGCTGCTTGAGATCTGCTTTGGCTAGAATTGCGTCTCCAGCAGCGATCTCCTCTAGCTCGTCAATGGCTCTGACCCAGTAAATCGGGCGATCGCTATAAAACATGGCCGTAGGTACAAAGAGCTTTTCAGACAGGCTAATGACGACTAATGGTTGAGGCTCAGCAGGATTCTTCTCTAAACCGGTGATGCGCTCACTGGCCTGCCTCGCGAGCGCCGGTACCGGATCATTGACCGCTAAGTAAAGACCTCTAATCTCTCTGAGTCCAGAGAGTGTCAGCGCGCCGCACAACATCAGCACGACTGCCTGTTTGCTTCGCGCTTTGCTGTTGATCGCTCGGCGGAGGAGAGCGATCATCAACAGCAGCCCAATCACTCCAACAGCAGCCACCCTACCCTGAGCCACCGGCGATAAAAAGACAACTCGCTGAGGCGTCAGCACACAAATCACCGCCACTGCCGCTATTAAGCTAAAAAATGTAGCGGCATACAGTCTGGCGCTATAAGTAAAATCAGCGTTCGGCTGTACGCTTTGACTAGCCGTTTGACTGGCGACTCGAATAAAGTAGCCCACCCAAATTGCCAGCGCTGGGTAGCAAGGCACGATGTACCAACTTAGCTTGGTTCCTGCTAAGGTAAAGCCGCCCAATACTAGAGCCACCAGCACCAGCAAAATGCGGCTACCTTGAGCGTTCTGTCCGGCTGTTGGGTTGGAATTATGAGCGATCGCATCCTTAATTTGCAGCGCAAAGGCCATCGGCAGCACCCACACCCAAGGGAAAAAGTTTTTCGCCAGCTCTAAAAAGTAAAAGCTTGGCCCCGCTTGATGTCCTTCTATTGCGGTTAGCTCACCCGTTGCGCGCTCAACGACATGGTACAAAATGTATTTATCAATAAAGGCTTGACCATGCTGATAAATCGCCACAATATGCCAAGGCAGTGCGATCAGTAGCGCCAAGCCGATACCTAGCCAAAACGGTTTGAGCTTGAGCGTTTTGGCTAGCTGCTGGTTGATAGCTAGCGTTAAGAACACCGCGATTGGGAGAATGAGACCCGCGACGCCCTTGTTCATAAAGGCCAATGCACTCGCTACCCAAAATAAATACCACCAAGTTTCCGGTGGGTGAGCTGCTAGATGAAGAGATTGAGTGATGTCGTTGCGACTGCTTTCTTCGCCCCGCTGTGAGGCCCGCAAATAAGCGTAAATACCGATGAAAATAAACAGCGTCAGCATGACATCGGTGGTGCCAAAACGAGCGTAGAACACAAAGGCAAAATTGGTCAGGAGAACGACTACCGCTAGCAGTGCCGCCAATGGGCCATACAGCCACCGACCAATCAGGTAAGTGCAGCCAACAACGCCCACACCAGCACTGGCCGAGACTACTCTTGCCGAGAACTCACTCACCCCAAAAAGCTGATAGGCAATAGCGGTTAGCCACATGAAAAGAGGCGGCTTGTGAAACCACTCATCACCGCCCCAATGCAGCGTCAGCCAATCGCCAGTGTTGATAATTTCTCGTGAAATTTGAGCATAAATGGCCTCATCCCAATCATCTAAGGTGCGGATGCCCAGGTGATAAAACAGCAGTAAGGCTGCTCCAGCGATGACGACACAAAAGCCCAAAAGGTGAAGCTTTTGGGCTTCTTTCATCTTTTGGGCTTCTTTCAAGTCTACTTGCGACGTTGCCGCTCTGACATGAACAGCGCTAGGTACCCTCATAAAAGCTAACCCTAATCCCAATAAGTTTCAAATACTCTTCTAAATACTGCGTGCTGAGGCAATTACGAAGAAATTACACGCAGACAAACCCTCGCTGGGCATAAACTTAGGGTTTACCTATGAGAAATAATACTCAAATTGCTTAGGCAGTATGTTAGGTTTGCTTAAAGAAAGGCGAATTCAAAATTAAGTTGCGATAAATTCTTAGTGTCTAGATGGCTCCTTAGCGCTGGCCATAGAGCGTTGCATAATAGCCCTTGTACTCGTCAGAAAGCAGCGACTGCCACCAATCGCGATGCTGTAAATACCATTCAACAGTTTGCCTGAGGCCGGTTTCAAAGTTGTAGGCCGGTGCCCAACCTAAGTCGCGCTCAATTTTAGAAATATCCATTGCGTAGCGGCGATCATGACCGGGGCGATCGCGCACAAACGTAATCAGTTCACGCGGCGCTGTCGGCAATTCCATTCCCAGTGCAGGTGCTAACTTACCCATCAAATCGCAGAGCTGATGGACAATATCGAGGTTTTTGACCTGATTATTGCCGCCAATATTGTATACATCGCCTGGACTTGCTTTACGCAACACCGTCTCTATCGCAGTGCAGTGATCGCTTACATGGAGCCAATCGCGCACGTTTTGGCCATCGCCATACACCGGCAGCGGCTTACCTAGCAAAATATTGAGACACATTAAAGGAATCAGCTTTTCTGGGAACTGGTAAGGGCCGTAGTTATTGGAGCAATTGGTAATCAGCGTCGGCATTCCGTAGGTGTGAAAATAAGCCCGCGCGAGGTGATCGCTCCCCGCTTTGGAGGCGGAATAAGGGCTATTAGGCGCGTAGGGGGTGGTTTCGGTAAAGGCCGGATCGTCGGCTTCTAAGCTGCCATACACTTCGTCCGTTGAAACGTGAAGGAAGCGGTAATCAGCGGGTTTGGCTTGCGCTTCCCAGTGCTGGCGAAAGGCTTCAAGCAGAGTAAAGGTGCCGACTACATTGGTTTGAACAAAGGCGGCTGGGCCTAAAATGGAGCGATCTACGTGGGATTCGGCAGCGAAGTGAATGACAGTATCGATGTTTTCGCTGGCAAGTAGTTCGGTGACGAGGGCGCGATCACAGATATCACCCTTCACCAGCGAAAACCGATCTTGCGCTACGAGATCCGCAACATTGGCCGGATTGCCCGCATAGCCCAAAATATCGAGCACCACCACGCGCCCACCGTTGTCTGAGTGATTTTGGCACCAGTGACGCACAAAATTTGATCCAATAAACCCGGCACCGCCCGTAATCAGCACATGTTTTGACATAGTTTTTTTGTATAGAGAATAGAAGGCCAGAAAATAGAAACGCCAGGAGATGCTAGCGTCACCTCAGCTGGCTAAAGTTCGCTAGCGTCAGCTGACAAGTTCAATAACGGAGTCATCACCTACCATAAACCGCAGTGCTTTGGGCCGATGATCGCTAACCATGAGCTGGGCTCTTTCGCCAATTAAGCTATCGACAATTCGCCGTCGAACGCCCGCGATCTTTGCGCCTTTGAGCACAACGCTGTGATCGATTTCGATATCGCTCATGCTGACGCTATCGGCAATACTTGTGTAAGAGCCGATAAAACAGTTGTCGAGCAGGCAGTTTTCGCCGATAACGACTGGCCCGCGTATAGTGCAGTTCGTAAGCTGTGAGCCTTTACCCACCACCACCCGGCCACTGATTTTGCAGCGCTCATCGACAGTGCCCAGCACATCCGGAGCGGTGATGTACATATCTAGAATGATCCGATTGGCTTCTAGCAAATCGTCTTTTTTTCCGGTATCTAGCCACCAGCCAGATAGCTCTGTGGCAGCAACTTTTTGCTGGGTGATGATCAGCTGCTGAATGGCGTCGGTGATTTCTAGCTCGCCGCGAGCTGAGGGTTTGATTTCAGCTATGGCTTGATGAATCGCGGGCGAAAATAAGTACACGCCCACTAGCGCTAGGTTAGACGGCGGATCTTTCGGTTTTTCAATGAGTTCAATGACGCTGCCATCGGCGGCAATTTTGGCAACGCCAAATGCAGTGGGATTCGCGACCTGCTTGAGCATAATGCTGGCTGCTAGAGGCTTGCTCTGAAAGTCAGTCACAAATTCTGTCAGTGGGTCTTGAATCAGATTATCGCCCAGATACATCACAAAAGGGGAGTCGCCGAGAAAGGGCTGAGCGATTTTAACCGCATGAGCTAAGCCATCTGGGCTGTCTTGGTGAATGTAGGTAATGTGGGCTCCAAAGACAATTCCTGTCCCTGTTTTAGCCTCAATTTCTGCGCCAGTTTCAGGACTGACGACAATGCCAATATCGGTAATCCCAGCGGCGACCAGGCTTTCGATGCCGTACCAAAGAATGGGCTTATTCGCGACCGGTACGAGCTGCTTTGCGCCCGTGTAGGTCAAGGGTCTCAGGCGAGTGCCTTTACCGCCTGAAAGAATGAGTGCTTTCATGGTTTTCTCAGTGAGGTGGACTTTAGACAGTTGCCAGATAGTTCGCTAAGTATTCGCTAGATATTCGCTGAGCATGGCTTTGAGACTTTCGCGCCAGTGCGGCGGGCTGTGGCCTAGTGCGCGAGTAATCTTTTGGCAGTTGAGCACTGAATAAGCGGGACGAACGGCGGGGGTAGGGTAGTCGGCGGTAGTGATGGGGTTGACAATTTCGATGGAGAGCGGCATTCCCAGGGTTTTGGCTTCTTGAAAAATCGCGAGAGCAAAGTCATACCAGCTAGCTACGCCGCTATTGGTGTAGTGATAAGTGCCCGGTATTTGAGCGATGTGAGGGCTGATTTGAGCGATCGCTTTCGCAATATCTTGAGCCCAAGTCGGCGCACCCACCTGATCGCATACCACATTCAATTCATGCCGCTCGGCTCCTAAGCGCAGCATCGTCTTAAGAAAGTTACCCTTCCCTTGAGTGCCATATACCCAAGCAGTACGCAAAATAATGTGCTGATCGAGCGCGGATCGAATCGCTTCTTCGCCCGCTAGCTTACTGCTGCCATACACATTTAAAGGGCCAGTTGCATCAGTTTCACCGCGCGGCGAACCGACCTGACCCGAAAATACATAGTCTGTAGAAATATGCACCAGTCCTGCGCCGCATTTCGCTGCCGATTGAGCCAATGCTTTGGGCGCTTCGGCATTGATTCGGTAGGCCCAATCCGGCTCGCTTTCGGCTTTATCGACAGCGGTGTAGGCAGCAGCGTTAATAATGAGTTTGGGCTGAAGCGTGAGGACTTGGGTGGCTATTGCCTGCAAATCAGTGATATCAAGCTGCGCCCTACTCCAAGCGGTCACTGGCCCGAGCGACTCAGCTAAAGGGGCCAGCGTTTTCACCAGTTCTAGGCCCACCTGCCCTTCAGCGCCCACGAGCAAAATACTCATACCCCCACTCCTACTAAGCAATCAGCTACTTCAATCAAATCTGCCGATTTCAACCTCCCTGCTGCAGCATCTTTAGATGAAAGAATCGGCTGCTGACCTGCTGTTGGCCACTGAATGTTGAGATCAGGATCATTCCAAAGCAAGCTGCGCTCATGCGCTTGGCTATAAAAATCGGTGGCTTTGTACAGCACATCAGCCACTTCAGAGAGCACATAGAAGCCATGAGCAAATCCCGGTGGAATCCATAGCTGCTTTTTATTTTCTGCGCTCAGCACTTTACCCACTGACTGGCCAAATGTGGGTGAACCGACTCGTATATCCACCGCAACATCGTAAATGCTGCCCACACAGGCTCGTACCAGCTTGCCCTGCACATTTTTGATCTGGTAGTGCAGCCCACGCAAAATGTTGGTTGTTGAAGAAGAATGATTGTCTTGAACAAAGGTGTAATGCGCACCAATGGCTTCATCAAACGCCCGCTGATTAAAGCTTTCCAAAAAAAAACCGCGCTCGTCTTGAAAAACTCTGGGTTCGATCACTAGCACTTCCGGAATTTTAGTCGGCGTAATTTTCATAAGTATCCAAGCTCTACCGATAGATTTAAAGCCACTCCATACCTATGAAGATTGACCGAGCCAATGCAATTTATCAAGACTAAAATCTGCGTACGGTTAGAAAAAATATATCGACTCTGTTTATACAAATTTTGTGAAAATATAGCGTCGGGGCAGAAACTAAGCTGTCACTAAAACCGCAGTTAGCTGTAGATATTCAATTGCTATGATGTCAGCGTAAGGGGTGCAGCTACTGTCTGCTAAAGGCTTAAAGGAAATTTAGTAAATCGGAATCGACGGATCAACTTGGCGGCTGTAGGCATCGATCCCGCCTGCTAAATTGCTGACATTCGTAAAGCCTTGGCTCATAAGCCATTGACACATTTGAGCGGAGCGCATCCCGGCATGACACATGACAATCGTTTCAGCCGCCGGATCAAATTGGCTGCTGATAGTGGGCGACCAAACCGGAAACTGGCTCAGCGGTAAGTTGATGAAATTGTCAATGCTGGCGACTTCCACTTCGTGCGGTTCTCGCACATCGATAAGCTGAATAGCCTCTGGATCAGTCGCTAAGCGCTGAGCCAAGGTTTGAACATTGATTTCTGCAATAGCTGAGTAAGCATCCGTCATAATTTGCCATCGTTTTCGATAAATGATGACACGTTTGAGGGTGAGATGAAAGCCTTTAAAAAGGCGATGGGCACTTAGCTTTTCAGGACTGTTCGACCAGAAATAGCTGAATATTTTCGACAGACAGATCTAAGGTGTCGGCAATCTGCTCAAAGTTTAGCCCTAACTCCATCAGCTTCGCGATCGCCTTACGCTGAATTTGCTCCGCTCTTTGCTTTTCTTGCTCAGCTCTCTGCCTTTCTTGCTCAGCTCTTTGCCTTTCCTGGCCTATCAGCTCTTCGCCCCAAAGCAGCATCTGTTTATCTGCATTCCACCAGCGTAACCACCAGCCAGATCGATCTAGGTGCGCCCCTTCCCAAGCGCTCAGAAATAAATTAGCTTCAGCTAGCCAGTACAAACCGTCTGGATCGGGCAGTTGGGGCTTGTATAAGCCGTCTTCTGAGAGCTGATAAAACTCGATGGTGCCGGTTTTGGGATGAAAAATGACGTAGTTAGGAACTTTTAGCACGCGCTCGTAGTAGAACCATTTGCCGGGAGGATAGGTCGGTTTTACTGAATATTCACTGCCTTCCGTCTCGGAGAGAAACTCCATCACGACTAGGGGCAGATCGCCTTCGAGCACAGGGGTGTAGCTGCGCTCGACTTCGGCTTTGGGGACGGCGATCGCAGGAATCCATGACCAATCTGGCGCTTTGACAACCGTTTTGCCATCTACCTTGGCACAAATGCCGTAGTTAGTGGTCGTTGCTGCCGTTGCTGAAAGGTAGCTTGCCAGACATAAGCTGTCAGTCAGCGCCGCAGCTAGAGCCGGTTGATTGATATTATCCACGGGATCGTCTGGTAGAACAAAGTCGTCAGGCAGTTTTTCCCAGACGATTTCTGGCTTGGGGGCTAGCTGAACTTTTACACGAGTCGGGGTTGCGACCATCGGTTGCGCCAAATGGTAGAACAGATATTCTAATGATTATCTTGTGATTGTAAAGCGATCTGGGTAGAACGATTTTGCTTAGTCACATCAAGCAATCTCAATGCCTAGCTCGTGGGCTAAGAACGCCCATTTATCCGTAGCTTCTTCGATTTGTTTGGCGGTGGGTTTGCCCGCGCCGTGGCCTGCTTTGGTTTCAATACGGATGAGCACAGGGTTTTCGCCCTTGTGGGCAGCTTGCAGGGCGGCGGCGAATTTGAAGCTGTGGGCCGGAACGACGCGATCATCGTGGTCGGCGGTAGTGATCATTGTGGGCGGATAGGCGGTGCCGGGTTTGAGATTGTGCAGCGGGGAGTAGGCGTATAGCGCTTTAAATTCATCTTCGTTTTGTGGGGAGCCGTAGTCCGATTCCCAAGCCCAGCCGATGGTGAATTGGTTGAAGCGCAGCATGTCTAGAACGCCGACTGCGGGAAGGGCTGCGCCAAAGAGATCGGGCCTTTGGGTCATGCAAGCACCGACGAGTAAGCCGCCGTTGCTGCCGCCTGCGATCGCCAATTTCTCAGCCTTCGTATAGTCCTCTTTTATCAGCCACTCCCCAGCACTAATGAAGTCATCAAAAACAGTTTGCTTGCTAGTCTTGATGCCCTGCTCGTGCCAAGCTTCGCCATATTCACCGCCGCCGCGCAAATTAGCGACGGCATAGACGCCGCCCATCTCTAGCCAGACTAAGGTACTGACTGAAAAGCTGGGAGAAAGAGAGATATTGAAGCCGCCGTAGCCGTAGAGTAAGGCGGGGTTTTCTCCATTGAGAACCAGTCCTTTTTTGGCGGTAATAAACATCGGGATCAAGGTGCCGTCTTTACTGGGGTAAAAGATCTGTTGGGTTTCGTAGGCATCAGGATCGAAGGGGATGGTGGGCTCTCGGAAAAGCGTGCTTTCGCCGGTTGTGAGGTTATAGCGGTAGATGCGGGGAGCAATGGTGAAGCTGGTGAAGCTGTAAAAGGTTTCGGTATCGGTGCGATCGCCTCCAAATCCACCGGCAGATCCAATCCCTGGCAGATCCACATCCCGCACAAAAGCGCCGGTCAGATCAAAAATTTTCACCTGGGTATAGGCGTCTTTGAGATAATCGGCAACAAACTGATGATTGAGTAGGCTAACAGATTCTAACGTCTCTTCGGCTTCAGGAATAAGCGTTTGCCACTGAGTGCGTTCAGGACTCGCGATATCAATAGCAATCACGCGGCCTTTAGGTGCATCGAGATCTGTACGCAGCCAAAAAGTTGTTCCCTCATTGTCGATTAAGCTATACTGCGCTTCAAATTCTGAAATTAGTTCAATAACTTCGGCATTAGGATCTTTCAGGTCTTTGTAGAACAACAGATTTTTAGGTGCGGTGCCCAGCCAAACAGAAATAATCAAATAGCGGCCATCTTCGGTGACATCGCCGCTAAAGCCCCAGTCTGGCTGATCGGCGCGTTCATAAATGAGCGTATCCGCTGATTGAGGGGTGCCTAGCGCATGGTAGTAAAGCTTTTGATAGCGGTTCACATCTTCTAGCTTGTTTTCAGCTTTGGGCTCATCGTAGCGGCTGTAAAAGAATCCTTTGTGATCGTGTGTCCAAGCTGCACCAGAAAATTTTACCCATTGAACCAAATCGTCAGTGTCTTCGCCCGTGGCGATGGTGCGCACTTTCCACTCCATCCAGTCTGAGCCAGCAGTAGAGAGGCCGTAGGCCACATATTGCGCGTTTTCGCTAATAGAAATGCCAGACAGAGCAACGGTGCCATCTTCAGAAAGCGTATTGGGATCGAGTAAAACGGTGGGCTCTGCATCTAGAGTAGGTAGCGTATAAAGAACAGATTGGTTTTGCAGGCCGTTGTTTTTATAGTAAAAATACTTGCCGTTTTGCTTGAAGGGAATGCCGTAGCGCTCATAGTTCCAGAGTTCGGTGAGACGAGCGTTGATCTGAGCGCGTCCCGGTAGGGCATTGAGATAGCTGAAAGTGACTTTGTTTTGAGCGGTGACCCAAGCTTCGGTTTCAAGTGAGTTGGGATCTTCTAGCCAGCGGTAGGGGTCGGTGATGGTGATGCCGTGGTAGCTGTCGGTGTGGTCGCTTTGGCGGGTGTCGGGGTAGTTTAGGGGCATAGGTGAGAAGTCAGTAAGGAAAGGATTTATTTAGAATAATGGACGGTCTGTAAAATGAGGCTGGCCAGTTTGTCGGCTGCGCCTGCGGGGCCGCGAAGCGCTTGGAGAGTTTGGCGCTGGGCGGTGAGTTTTTCGGGCTCGGTAAGGTAAGGTTGGGCTCTAGCGGTGACTTCTGTTGCAGTAATGGGGCCAAATAGCTCAGGAACAACTTCGCGCTTGGCCCAAATATTTGGCCAAGCAAAGTGTCTACCGGATTTGCGCACAGCTTTGATGAGCAAAGGATTGATGAGGTTGCGGGTAATGGTTTGGGTTCCGGGTAAACGGGCGATAAAGCCTAACAGACCGTCGGCGAGCTGGGCGGCTTCCAGGCGCTGAGTGGGAATGACAACAATCATCGGGGTAGCAAGGGCTCCTAGCTGGGCAGTGTTCGCGCCGATGGTGGTGAAGCAGAGCTGACATTGGGAGAATAGGTCTAGCGCAGGGAAACGCTGCCAGAGGAAGACCTTGGGGCCGTTCTCAAGTTGAAAGTAGGGTAGACCGCTGGTGGGTTCGATGAGCTGAAGGGGGGGGCTTTCCATGATCTCAACGGCGGGGTTTAGATCTGGATCGGTGTAGCGAGTGAGGTCGGTGAGGGTGAGGTTTGGGGCGACGCCGATGACGTAGTGGCGGGTGAGCGCGCGGTTAGATTGGCTGTGAAGGCGGTGGGCAATAGCTAAACTCAAAGGCAGTCCCGTCGTCAGCTTAACTGGCTTAGAACCGGGCAAAAAACCAATCAGTTCAGCCGCTGGATCAATGCCAAGCGTAGCGAAAATCTCAGCTCGATCAGCACTCGTTTGCACATCGGCCATCAAATCGCCGACTTCCGTAAACTTGTGTTGGTATCGAGCGGGCGCTTTATCTGCCAGAGCCGAGCGCATTACCCCAAAGCTATCAATTTGACGAATCCAGCGGGCGTCCCATTCGGCGTAAGTAACTGTGCGATAGCCCAAACGCTTGGCAACTAGCAGCGTATAGAACTGATCGCCACCAAGGAAGACCACGATGCCTTGAGGATGCCACTGCCAGCCATCCTTTGTTTTCCCAGTCAGTAAAAATTTGAAGAAGTGGTCGGCGCTTTGGACTCGGCTGACTTCAGGGTAGCTTTCTAAAACGGTGGCTTCTTGACCGGAGGCGTGGGGGCACGGCGACAGTAAGACGGAAATGCGGTATTGAGGGGCTTTTTGGTGGAGCGATCGCACCACCGGTTTCACCCAAGTTGCCACTTCCCCCGGCCCATTGGTCAAAATCACAATATCAACCGGTTCAGCCGCCGCATTTGGGTTCAGGCTGTCGATTGAGCTAGTAGATGAGCTATTAGCCGTTAGCGCCCCAGTCATAGCACCCAATTGAAACTAACAATTAAAACTAACTAGATCACGTTAGCCTATTACAGTTGATATTTCGTGATATTTCGGCTGATTTTCGGCTGACCTTTGGCCGAAACCTGACTGAACTTAGCTAATCAAATTCATTACCCGTCATCACTGTGAATCAGCCCAACGCCGTTCGTGAAATGCTCCAAGCCGTGGCCGCAGGTCGTCTTAGTCCCGAAACAGCCTTTGAAAAGCTGCAACAATCCGCCAGCCCAGCAGATAGCCAAACTAATCATATTCAAACGGCCAATCAAACGGGCGGCCAAACAGCCCATCCAACGGCCAATCAAACAGATAACTTTAGCCAAACTCAAGGCTATGAAACCGTCGGTGACTTTGCCAAAATCGACCATGCCCGCACAGAGCGCACGGGCTTTCCTGAAGTGATTTGGGGACAAGACAAAACTGCTATGCAGATTGTCGAGATTATGAAGGCGATGGAGGCTCGCCATCCGGTGGTGATGGCCACTAGAGTGAGTGCTGAAAAAAGCGCCGAAATTCAAGCTGCCCTGCCGCAGGCAACTTACTTTGAAATGGCTAGAATTTGTGCCATTCAGCCATCAATTCCTTTGGCAATTCGCCCTGGCAAACTCAGCATTTTAACCGCTGGCACGGCTGATTTGCCCGTTGCGGAAGAAGCGGCGGTAACCGCAGAACTCTGTGGATTCCAAGTCACTCGGCTTTGGGATGTTGGCGTGGCGGGCATTCACCGGCTGCTGAGTAACCGCCATGTAATCGATCAATCTGATGTGCTTATCGTCGCGGCTGGGATGGAGGGCGCTTTGCCCAGCGTGGTGGCGGGACTAGCTAATTGCCCCGTAGTGGCGGTGCCGACAAGTGTGGGCTATGGGGCAAGCTTCAATGGATTAGCGCCTTTGCTGACGATGCTAAATTCTTGCGCGACGGGGATTGGGGTAGTGAATATTGACAATGGGTTTGGGGCGGCGATTTTGGCAGGGCAGATATTGCGAGTAGCCGCGCGAGTGGCGAAGCCGTAGCCAGTGCGCTATCCCAGGAGCTATTTTTTCTCACGCACGTGGATGCCTTCCGGTTTGCGGTTGATTTCAAATAGATCAATCGCTTCAAATAGCCCAATGAGTTTGGCATAGCCGTAATTACCAGGATCAAAGGCTTTCCTATGCCCCTTTCGGCAACGCCATAAACGAAAGGGGTCGCTAATTGACGACCCCTTCCATTTTATGTTGCAGTTTTGTGGTGCATTAGAGCAAGACAAATTATGCTCTAGTAGCGAGGATTGTTTGTGGGCGTCGTAGGCGTTGTGGTTGTGCGATCAACGTGGGTAGTCCGGTCGTGGTCTCGACCTTTCAGACCTGCTAGACCAAGTAGGCCAAGAAGACCTAACCAGCCCCAGTCAAATCCGTCATCATCAGTAACACCGTCATCATCAGTAACAACAGTGTCAACGGGAGCTACCGGATCGGTAGAAGTTTGAGCAGATGCAGGCAGTGTAGAAGGGAGAACAGCAAAGCTTAGTGCGATCACACTAGCACCTAGCCAAGCAACCAAAGATTTGTTTTTCATGGAAAAAAGCTCAAGAAACAGCTGTTAATAAATGGACAACGTAGATTTGGTATCCAGATAAAAGCTTGATAGCCAATCCAGATTTCCTATGATGCTATAGTAGTTCTTTCACTTTGGCCTGTTGTTTACCCTTCGATGGAGATTATCTCTGTTTACTCTAATCCAGAAGATGGGGGGCTGATAGTTTCAAACTCTTCCATTATGCATAATCAACGACACGTCAATCAGGATTCAAGCACGCCCTGCTCATACATAGTGACAGGCTCACTCACCCAATCCAACTTAATGCTTTGGGCCCGTCGTCCGGTGGCTTTGCAAGAATTCCTAGACTGTCGGTGCTTAAGGCTTACAACCGATTCGAATCGTTCGAATTTACCTCTACATACGGTGCTCCGTCGGAACTAATGCTTAGCTCTTCACGACGTAGTGTCTCTTGCGCTTTAACAACATCTGAGACAACTTCTTTACGGACTGAAACCGTTTGATAAGGGACAATCCGGCGACAAACCTCGACCTGCTCTTCATAGATGCCCATCCGCATAGAGCCATCTTCGCCTACTTCAGCATCGCCAATATCTAGGCGGGTGTCAGTGCCGTAGATGGATTCTATTTCGATAATAATTTTTTCCTTGGTCACCGGTACATCTGCGTGATCGGTTCCTGTAACGGTATGTTTAGAGATTTTAATTTCGCCGGTTTTGACTCGCTGCTTTTGAGTAAATAAGCGCTCTTCAAATAGTTGGATAGGTCTGTTTGCAGGTGCTGTATTTTCTGGCTGCGATCGCTCAGGCTGCGATTGAAAAGGATTGGCGGTTGCGGAGACTGCGGGCGCTTGGGCAGTGCCTAGGCTATCGACGGGCGCGGTGAGTTCTACGGCGTGCGATCGCTCCAACGGTGCCATCGTATAAATCTGAAGCGCTTGGCCTGGCTCCCTCAGTTGGCTATCGTCGTATTCAGGCAATTGGCCAAACTCACGCTTGTTTAAGCTGCGCACTTGAACTCGGCTTTGATCAGGTACATCAGCACAATAGCTAATCGGTAAAAGCAGCTTCTTTCGACCCTTAGCGCCAATCACTAAATACTGAAGCTGATCCGTTTCGTCAACTAGCAAATCATGAACGCTGCCCATGTTATGACCTTCAGCGCTGTAGACGTCCGATCCTTTGAGATCGCGTCCGTTGAAAAGGGTATCGGGGTAGTTGGGATGGCGATCGCCAATTCGGTACAGGTTCATAATAACAGCCGCCTACGAAGCTTTAACTCGCTTATATTTTGTGATCTTGTAATTTTCCTTGTGATCTTAATAGTGACTGCTAAAAACGAAAATAAACCTCCATCAGCAGACAGATCAACCGCCACAGAACGAGGTAAGCGACACCCTAGCTTTTGATCCTATGCCTTTGGTCTTATGCTTTGCCGTTACTTTTGCCATCAACTGAGCTTTGATTAAGTTTATTTAGCTCATCTGGTTAAGTTTGTTTAAGGCTTGTGGGGTGGGCCTTTGCGGAATATTGGAGTCGGTATTTGCGAGGTATTTCCATAGCATTAGCAGCGCTTTATAAATCTCTTCCTCTTGACAGGCTCGACTTTGTTAACGTTCCTCTACTGTTGTTAGCGAATAGGTAAATTAGGTGAAGCTGCTTTTCTAAACAGTTTTTCTGAACATTCTAAACAATTGTTTTTCCGACGGCAAAGTCAAGGAGTTTGATCAATTATGGCATACACAGAAAGAAGAGAAGTAAATGAGACGGGCGTTCGGCCCAATACTGTCCCAGGTGGGCCGATGGTGGAGTACCACGATACTGTTCGCTGGGGGCCAATTTTCGCGGGGATTGTCGTTGCTGTGGTTTCTCAGCTGATGCTGAGTGCTTTAGGGACGGCCATTGGCGCGCTCGCTGTGGGTGAAGCTACCTCACGGACTATCGGCACAAGCCTAGGCATCTGGGCAATTATCAGCTTGTTAATTTCTCTATTCTTGGGCGGTTGGGTGATGTCATCCTCTTGTGGCCCCATGAATAGTAAAACAGCCATGATGAATGCCACTATTATGTGGGCAACTACTATCGTTCTTAGCGCTTGGCTGCTGACGACGGGTATTACCGGCACGTTTGGGGTGTTAGCTTCCAGTGCAGGTGGTGCAGCGGGTGAAGTGCTTAACCAGGTGCAAGAGCCCGGTGGTGCAGCCGTTCCATCACAAGATCAGGTTGCGCAAGCCGTTCCTGACGTTACCACTGCCGAAGCTGATGAGTACGGACAAACAGCTTCAAAAGCTGGCTTCACTTTCCTCATTGGTTCGCTTTTGGGTCTAGCCGCTGCCATGATAGGCGCTACAGTGGGCGCAAAGAAGCCTAGAGCTGTTGTTCGATAAGAGTGCGCGCTTGCTAAAGAGGCTTTGTAAAGCGCAAGCTACCGGGAAGTTTAAAAAGCCTCCCAGAGAATAGCCAGAGAAATAGGAGTAAGTGAGTAGCAATAACAGCAGTTCTCTTACTCCTACTTTTTTTGATAGATGCTCTACAGGCATACGTCCCTTCACTCTTGCCTCTATCCTTTAGGTCAAAGACAACACGATAATCTCTTTCTCTTGCCTCATAAGATCTTAAAGCTGAATTGATATAGTTCAGTCATGGCAGTTAAAGCCGAGCAGAAATAAATTAGTAGTAATGGAGTCCAAAACATGGCACTTGTAAGCTTAAAAGACACTTATCCCGATTATCGCGATACATTCAAAGACAACAGCCTCAGCCACATTGATGAATACAGCGTGTATGCAGATGGCGATGACAAAGTTGGTTCTGTAGAAGACGGATTGTTTGACGATACAACCGGTCAATTCCGCTATTTAGTGGTTGATACGGGCTCATGGATCTTTGGTAAGAAAGTACTGTTGCCTATTGGTCGTGCTCAGTTTGACAACGCTCAACAGCGTGTGTATGTCAACGGCCTCACCAAAAAGCAAGTTGAAGAGTTGCCTAAGTACGATGGTAGCCAAACGGTCGATTATGATCATGAAGAGAATGTCCGTGGTGTGTATCGCGAGCCTAGCGTAAGTCAAAGTACTGCTGTAAGCCAGAGTGCTCCCGTTGAAGGAGAAGCTTACGAAACTGCTGCTTACACCCGTGACACCTACAGCTACGACCGTGACGCAGATCTCTACAACATGCCTGAAACGGCAGATCGCAACCAGCCAATTCGGTTATACGAAGAGCGTCTTATTGCCAGTAAGGATCGAGTCAAGACTGGCGATGTGACTATCGGAAAGCGTGTAGAAACGGAAACAGCTAGTGTTTCTGTTCCAGTTGAGAGAGAGCGGGTCGTGATTGAGCGCTCAACACCGACAGGTGCCTCTACGGCAAGCATGGGTCAAACACCTGAACATGCCTTTGAAGATGGTGAAGTGGCTCGTATGGAAGTATACGAAGAAGCTGCCAATGTTCGCAAAGAAGCTTTCGTCCGTGAGGAAGTTAGTGTTCGTAAGGAAGTTGAACAGGAAACGGTCACCGAGCAGGCAACCATTCGCCGTGAAGAGCTAGATGTCAATCCTGCTGATGGCACCACTGTAGTGAACCGCTAATTTCAGAGCTAATTGCAGAACTAATTGCAGAACTATTAGTCTCTAATCAAGCATCACCTTAGTGTTTTCAAAACGAAGTGCCTCTTGCGTGTAAAGCGGGAGGCACTTCGTTTTTTATGCTTTTGATTTTTGTACGATAAGGCTTAGCGCTAGTACTTCAACACTATCCGGTAGCGGGCTTTGCCTGCTTTGAGATGGGCTATAGCCTCATTCACTTGATCAAACGGAAACTCTTCTGTTACAGGCACAATATTATGACGCGCGGCAAAGGTCAGCATTTTTTCAATGGTTGCCGGACTGCCCAAAGGACTTCCAGAAACCGACTTTTGTCCGCCAATTAGCGTAAATGCTTGTACAGGAACAGCTTCTGGCACTACCCCCACAAAATGTAGCTTGCCTTGAGGTCGCAAAGCCGCTAAGTAAACGCTCCATTCTAAGCTGACATTCACTGTCGAGATAATCACATCCATAGAGTTTGTAGCGGCCTTTAGCGCTTCTGGATCTTTGGAGCTAATGAAACGGTCAGCTCCCATTTCTCGCGCCTCTTCCTCCTTATCTGGGCTACTCGAAAAAGCCGTCACCTCACAGCCCCAGTAGTTCAAAAAGCTGACGGCCATATGCCCTAGCCCGCCAATGCCGATCACCCCAACTCGATCTGTGGGTTGAATGCCGAGTTGTACAATCGGGTTAAAAACCGTGATGCCACCGCAAAATAGCGGCCCCGCTTTCTCGGCAGGTAGCTCTTTGGGCAGCGCAATCACCCAGCCTTCATCGGCCCTAACGCGATCCGCAAAGCCTCCATGACGGCCCACAATGGTTTGCTCGGCATCGACTTGACACAGATTGTGATTGCCTGATAAACACCATTCACACTGCATACAAGATTTTGAAAACCAGCCTAGTCCCACGCGCTGACCGAGTTCTAGCTTGGTAACGCCTTCGCCCCTAGCCGCGATTGTACCCACAACTTCATGCCCCGGCACCAGCGGATACTGGCTATTACCCCAGTCGTTGTTGATCATGCTCAGGTCACTATGACAAATACCGCAATATTCCACCGCAATTTCAACTTCAGTGCGTTCTAAAGGGCTTGGTTCGTAGCTAAAAGGCTGAAGGTCTTCACCGGCAGCATGGGCAGCGTAAGCTTTGATCATGGTTATTTCTGGGTAAAAGCGGGGGTTGAGTCGCAAAAATTGTATCGGTTCGGCGCTCTACCAAACGTCATCCTAAAGTGCTATCGACAACAGCCTAGTTTTGTGGATGTGAGTACAAAGATAAGTCAATCAGCGCATTTTTTTCGATACTGCTTCCGATTCGCTCACGTACCATCGCCAACGAGTATCTGCCCCTTTGGATAGGCCAATGCGTGTGGTTTGAGTAATAGCGGCGGGGTTGGCTGCAATTTTTTGGGTGGCTGCGGGCGATCGCGCCTCTACCCAAAGCCCGGATTCAACCCCCAAACTCACCCCTTTCAACGACTCATCAATCATCAAAGCCCGGCACAGCTTTCCCGGCCCTGCGGCAACCCGATTAAGCTTCTCTTTTTCCGGTGGAACCCAGCTTGGCAGCGCCTGCAAATCCACCGCCCGAATTAAAATCGTACTCGCCAAACCTTCACGATCCGTCACGATATTAAAGCAACAGTATTGCCGATAAATGCGATACACATAGGCCACGCCCGCCGCCCCAAACACCACTTCATTCCGCTCAGTTCGTTGGCGATACGCATACATCGCCGGATCGCCCGCCTCATAAGCTTCGGTTTCTACAATCTCGCCGCGCACCGTCTCGCCCTCAACCACTCGCACCAGAGTGCAGCCCAACAAATCGACTGCCACTGCCGCCGAAGATCGATTAAACCAACTCGCACTCAACAAACCATTGCTCAATCTATTGCCCAAACCATTGCCCTAATCTAGCGCATGTTCGTATACAGCCTGCGAATCTTCGACATCTTTCATCGGCCAGCTATCAGTCTGGCCATCTTGGGCGACAGCACTGCCAACTGGCGACCGAATAAATACAGCCGTGAATGCCCTGATACGTCACTTTCATTTCGCTTTGTTAGCGTCAAGCTACTGGACTACTGCGACCAATAACCAAAAAGACAGAGGCAAGGCAGACATTTTGTTTTATCGACTGTTTAATGAGACTGCCCTACTCAACCCTGCGCAGAAAGATAAACCGTTTTGCTGATAGGTTGCCATATAAGCGCAAGTGACAGCCCATGCTATCTACCTCGTCTGAAAAGAAAATGCACGTCATCCGCTGGGGAACTTTCCTCGCTTGGGCGCTGTTGATTGTTTCTTTGTTTTACGATCCAATTTCTGCAATTCTCACCGATCCAAGCCATAGTTGGAGCCCACTAGCCGACTCAACTATGACATTGGCTAAAGATCCAGCTCACTGCGTTAGCGCCCAAGGTTACTGCATTTCACTGGAGCCATATCCTATTAGCCTGCGGGTATTCTGGGGCATGGTAATACCTAGCGCAATCTTTGTTGTATTTGTGTTTGGTCATGAATTCTGGCGGCGCATTTGCCCGCTATACTTCTTCTCACAACTACCTAGAGCGCTAGGCATGAAGCCGCTGCTAGATATTAGACTTAATCGGCAATAGTGGAAACCCCTGCTACACAAGGGTTTCAGCGATCGGTTAAAAATCACCTAAAGTGCCTGCTGCGAAAGGCTTTGAGGGCATTTTTGCCCTCTTATTGCCGATAATGTCTATTAAACAAAATGCTTGGCTGCAAACTAATCATCTTTATCTTCAGTTTGTTCTATTCTTTCTAGGCATTACCGCTCGAATTGTGCTGATAAATTCCGTGCGCCCCGCAGCCGGTGTGTTTTTCATCTTGACCTTACTCTCCGCGGCGGTTGTGGTCACTCTCTATGGCGGCAGAAGCTGGTGCCACTACGTCTGTCCTTTTGGCATGGTGCAAGCTGTTTTTACCGGCCCGCGCGGCTTGCTCGACAGCACAGCCCATCAGGCCGCACCCCACAGCATTACCCAGTCGATGTGCCGCACAGTGTCTGATAAAGATAAAGATAAAGATGGACAAGCTCAAGAACAGAGCGCCTGTGTATCTTGTAAGTCATTCTGTATGGATATTGACTCAGAGCAGGCGTATTGGGAGCAGCTCCATAATCCCGGTCGGCGGCTGGTGCAGTATGGCTATTTGGGCTTGGTGATGGGTTATTTTGCCTACTACGGGCTGTATGCAGGTAACTTTAACTACTATTTTTCGGGGGTGTGGAGCCATGAATCGCGGACGGCTATAGCCATGCTAGATCCTGGTTTTTATATGGCTCAGCACGCTATCGGCATTCCTAAGCTTGTCGCTACACCGCTGACGTTGGCAGCATTTGCCGCCGCTAGCTGCTGGCTGTGCACGCGGCTAGAGCGGATCTATCGCGGTTATCTTCAGCGGCGAGTAGGCAACAGCACTCAGCTACCAGTGGATCAGGGGCTGCACCGAATATTCTCACTCTGCACTTTCCTGGCTTTCAACATCTTTTTTATCTATGGGGGACGCCCTGAAATCAATCGCTGGCCGTTAGCCGCTCAGTTTGGCTTTCAGGCAATCATTGCCGTCTGTGGCTAGCGCACACTTGGAGCCGCAGCCGTGAGCTGTACCAAAAAGAGAGTATTACCCGTAAGCTCAAGCTTCAGATTAAACGTCAGCTTAGCCAGCCGGTTCCGGGCTTACCGAATTTAGTGCAGATGCTGCCAGAGCCCGATTTGAAACAGTTAAACGCTGAGGAGACGAGCCTTTTAGCTAAAACGCTAGCTCAATTAGTTCAGATATCTCAGCCATTGCAGCCGTCGCAGTTAGATTCGCGATCGCAATCAATAACAGCAGATGAAAGCTTCACCATCCCTAAGACGGTTCTCAAGCGAAATTTATCAATCACTGATTCAGCCAATCCAATTTTGCCAACTACTCGAATCCGCAAACGCTAAACATTAGACTTAATCGGAAATAGTGTAGGCATTAGGAACAGGTATGCTCGCTCCCTTACCTTTGTGTTCTTAGGCGATTGCCACCTTCTGATGAGCACTTCTCTGACGGTGGCTCAACCGGAAATTGTGTAATCCGCAGG
>JBGTIK010000020.1:0-18791 GCA_041745715.1 Phormidesmis sp. | reverse complement strand
AGCAGTTCAAATGAACTAAGTCATAAAAATTCTCAATTAAGGTTAACTATTGAGAACCATGCTAGAAAAAATGGCTGTGATTCTTATTGCTTCGTTTAAATACCCAATGTGCCAATTGGAAGTGCGGAATGTCGGTTACAGAGCGCTAAATTCATATTTAAAACAATGAGCGGCTAGACCAAGCAAGGATTATCCACCCGACTATAAAAGCAACGCCGCCTAAGGGCGTCACGGGGCCAAAGGCTTTGATGCCGCCTAGGGTCAGGCCATAGAGACTGCCTGAGAACAAAATAATACCCGCAATGAAGCACCAGCCGGTCGTTACTAGGCTTTTGGCCTCAGGATATTGAGCGATCAGCGCAGCGACGATGAGCAGTGCTAGAGCGTGAACCATCTGGTAGCGGATGCCGGTTTCAAAGCTAGCTAGGGCGCTGTCGGTGAGTTTGCCTTTGAGCGCATGAGCACCAAAAGCTCCACCAGCAACAGAGAGGGCCGCAAACAGAGCAGCGATCGCGAAAAACAAACGAGCCATCAGCAACCTCAACCAGGACTCAATTAGAACTCAATCAAAACTCAATTATCAATACTCAGACAGCTTAGGCAGGTTAAAGCAATACATTACGCTACCAGCCTCATCGACTTGAAACTCAGCTTCTAGCGAAACTGCCCAATCATCTAAAAAATGTTTGGCATCAGTCAAAGGGATTTGCGCCAACATGGCAAACTGGAGGGCGCTAATTTTACCGCTATTGGCTTTGAGGGCTTTGTAAAGAAGTAACTGAAGGCGCTGTGAGTGGGTGATTGTGCGATCGCGCTTCAAAGACCTTAGTAGCCACAGAGCCCCTGCGGTTGTCGGCATCCCAATTAAAAACCCTGCTGTCACAGTTTCGCGCTTATTGAGTCGGTTAGGGTTAGGATCTAAAGCTGTTTCTAGCGCCCTACCCAAGCATAAAAAACCTAGCGCTAAGCCGAGTGCCGAGAGCCCAATGCCTACCGCATATTTTGCATAGACATAGCTTGAACTGGTATATCTTGAATCGGCTATGCGCCTTAAGTTAGCCATAGAGCTTCTAAGCGTTAGCGCGAGTAGCTTCTAACAAACGAGAAAAGTAAAATGGGGCTTTGTTGAGCGATCTGCGCCCAATTGTCCAGCCGTTTGCTTCTAACGCTTTGACGACATCTGCTTCTCGGTGCAGATACGCCCGCGTGGCTTTGCTAGGGCCTGGGAAAAAGTCACCCATCTTTTTGAGGGTGGCATAAAAACAAGTCTTCGGGGCAAAGCTTAAAATCACCCGCTCAGTTGCCAAAGAGCTTAAATGCGCAATCATCGCATTGGCTTTTTCCTGCGGATAGTGAATCAAAACGTCTAGACACACCACCGTGTGATAGCTGCCGTCGATTTCTTCCAAATCTTTGGCTTCAAATTCAGGCATTTGTTCGGCGCTGAGGCCAATGCCCCCACTAGTGCCTAGCTCAGCTTTAGCCCGAACATCAGCCTCAGCCGCCATTTTCTCAGAAATATCGCTGGCGTACACCTTAGCGCCCAACTTTGCCAGCGGAATGCTCAAGCTGCCAACGCCGCAGCCTGCATCACAAACCGTAATTGCCGATAGATCGCCGTCTTCAGCAAACCAGGCCAGCACGTTATCAATTGTCTTTTGGTGACCTGCGCGAATATTGACCTGCACCTTATTGACTTCTCCATCGCCATAAATCCGCCGCCAGCGGTCAAAACCGGTGGCATTGAAGTATTCACGCACAACCGTTTTATCGTCAATGCTTTGGTTATCGATGCTCTGGTTATCAAGAGTGGAGGGGGTCATAGCCGCTGGTAATAAATGCTTACAAAATACCTAGACGGTTACGATTTTAGTACGTTTTGGAATCGGTCAGCTCCGGCTAATCGCCGGTGTGATGGCTTGTCATGAGCGATGAATCTACGATTGCAGTTCGAGCAATGGGGTTTCATCCCAACGCTACCAACGTTCAGAAAGAAGGGGTCATGACCTGCTAGCCTTCACCTCCCTCTTCTAAATCTTCTCTTAAATCTTCTTAAACTTATGCTGCATCTTCGGTTTCGCCCTCAAAAAGAGTCTTTAAAGGACTCGCATTCAGGCCCATTTCTTCAGTGAGATAGCGAGAAAGAACATCATTTTGGCCGTGAGTCACGTACACGGTTTTGGCTTTGGTTTGAGTCACTGTTTGAATCAATCCGGGCCAATCGGCATGATCAGAAAGCACAAAGCCGCGCTCATAGCCTCGCCTTCTGCGGGCTCCACGTACGGCCATCCAGCCAGAGGCAAAAGCCGTTTGCGGCCTTTTAAAGCGTTTCATCCAGCTAGAGCGATGACCAGAGGGTGGGGCAATAATCAGATCGCCAGCAAATGAGTAGGATTTTTCCATTTGGGAGACGGGGAGCGTTGGCAGCATGTGAATCCCTAAGTCGCGATAGATGTCGGTCAGGGTGTGAACTGCGCCATGCAGATAGACGGTGCGATCGGTAAATTGGGTCAATTCTGCTAGCACTCTTTGAGACTTGCCGAAGGCGTAGCAAAACAAAAGAGAGGGGCGAGTGCGATCGCGCTGCCACCACTGATAAATTTGCTCAGCCGTCACGGCCCCGCTATCCCAGCGATAAATCGGCAGGCCAAACGTGGCCTCGGTGATAAAGCTGTCGCACTCGACTACTTCAAAGGGGTCACAAGAGGGATCTGCGTCACGCTTGTAGTCGCCCGATGCCACCCAAACTTCGCCTTTGTGCTCTACGCGAACTTGCGCCGAACCCAGCACATGACCCGCCGCATGAAAAGAAACCCAGGTATCGCCGAGCTTGAATTGGTCGCCGTAGCTAACGCCGCTGAGATGAATGTCTTGTCCTAGCCGTTTGTGTAAAATGCCTTCAGAAAGCGCTGTGGCGTAATAGTGCTGATGCCCGCTGTAGGCATGGTCAGCATGGGCATGGGTAATCAGCGCCGTTTCTACAGGTTTCCACGGGTCAATGTAGAAGTTACCCGCCGCACAGTAAAGTCCTTCGGGTCGGACGGTGATGAGGGCAGTAGCCGCAGGAGCCATAGACAAACCACGATTGAAACGTTGAGCAAGGTCGAGCGCAAATCCATGAGGCCGAAGCGGATGCCAAAGCACGGTTCTAAATTGTAATAAATTTGTTGGATTTAGGGCGATCGCGCTTCTAAAATCCTCCTGTATGATCAGTCCTATGGCAGAGATCAACGTCAATCGAATTAAGCTCTCTCAACTGCGTGCGCTGGTGGCCATTGCGGTCACGGGTACCTTTAGCGATGCCGCTTCGCAGCTAGATTTATCGCAGTCGGCAGTGAGCCATGCGATCGCGACTCTTGAAGAAGAACTGGGCGTCAGCTTACTCAGCCGGGGTCGCCAAGGCGCAGTCCTCACACCCGTGGGCCAAGAAATTACCCAAGAAGCCACCAAAATGCTGGCCCTGCTAAAAAATATTGGTCGCCGCGCTCAAGATGCCAAGGGCTTACAGGCCGGACTCGTGCGCGTCGTTGGCTTTCGCAGCGTTGCCACTCATGTTCTGCCGGTTGTGATTGAAGAATTTCGCAAGCAGTATCCTGGCATCAGCGTTTCCATTGGCGAAGGCAGTGATGTTCGCGGCGCTGAAGACATTTTGCGGCGCGGCGAAGCGGATGTTGGCTTCACGTACCTGCCGGTCAGCGATGCATTTGACGCTTGGGAACTCTTTCGCGATCAGTACGTTGCTCTTTTGCCCAGAGCCAAAGCTCCCGCAGGCACTGGCCCGATTACTTGGGATCAGCTCAGTACGCTGCCGCTGATTTTGCCCCTGCCGGACGATGGCTGCCGCTACAACGTCGATCAATATCTCGCTCGCCACGGCCAAAGCCTGATTCCGGCCTACGAAGTCAAAGAAGATTCGACCGTAGTGAGCATGGTGCGCCGAGGCTTAGGCGCAACGATTATGGCCAAGCTAGCCGCCGAGCCAATTCCAGAAGATGTGGTAGTGCGCCAACTGCCTGCGCCTCTAGAGCGCGTCATTGGGGTAATTACACTAGCTGATGCGCTGCAAACGCCGCCTGTATTTGCCTTTTTAGATACGCTCAAAGCCACCTGGCAACAGAACGCTGGCATGGTGATAGAGTCTGGCGATCGCGCCTCTACTGAACGCTCTAACGCTGAATTACCTGCATCAGCCTAGTCCCAGCTATCATCGGCTGCGGCTTGGCTTTTTTCGAGCTGAGCGATCGCTAACTCAATCACCGGCTTTACCGCAGCGTCAGATTCTTGATTAAGTGCGGTTTGAAGCGGTGCGATCGCACTCCCATCCCCAATTTTCATCAGCGCCATAGCCACCGTTTTGCGCACCTCATCCGATTCATCGGCTAGCACCGCCGCTAGATCGGGCACCACCGCCGCATTGCTCAGCTTGCCCAAAGCCGCCGCTGCCTCAGAGCGCACCATTGATGATGAATCTTTCAGCGCTTTTAAGATCAAAGTCAGCGCCTTGGCATCTTCCTCTTCTTGCACCAAGCTAGTCAGCGCTCCTACCACCGCACTGCGCACTTCTTCCGGCTCAGCATCTACTGCTTTATACAAATGCTCAGCCCCATCTGTACCGACAAACGAAAGCCCCCAGGTCGCCAGCCCTTTCGAGCTATCAGGATATTTTGGCGATGCAATAATCTCCAGTAGCACGGGCGCGGCCTCTTTGCCCATAACTGCCAAAGCACCTACCACCGAACCTTGCACCACCGTATCGGTATCGTGCAGCAATGAATGCACTAACGTCGGAATCGCCGTTTGATCCGCAATTAGGGTCATCGTTTTAGCGCAAGCTCGCCGCACTCTCGGATCGGTGTGATGCGCCAAGCCCTCGATCAACGCTGGCGTTGCTGCTTTGCCCACTTCAGCGAGTACCTCAGCAAAGCCTAAGCGCACCATCCCACGCGGGTCACCAAAGCTTTCGACAAGCTGAACTAGCAGCCGTTTATCGGCGCTATCAAACGTGCCTGCGGCTAGCTGAGTTTTAGCCGACAGCAGCAGTGCATCGGTTTCTGGCTGAGTCAGCAAGGTAGGCGAACGGCTAGTAGAAATAGTCATGTTAAATCGGGTGTTAAACGGATTTTGAATCGGATAGGCAATGTCTAAATTCTCTCAGACTAAATTCTCTCAGATTGCGCCTAAACTACGGGCGGATGATGGCTAAAGGCAGCAGGCTTTTTTTGATCTTCGGGCCACTCTAATGCGATCCTAGAGAAGATTGCTATCGAAAATTGTTGAAAACTGCCGCTCATGGACAAACGTTTTTCAAGTCTGTTTAATCTTACTGAAGCGCAGGCCATTGACATTTTAGATGGGCCTAGCGACGATTCAGATGAGGCGTCTAGTTGCTACATTGCAGCCTCTCATTTGGTGAACTTTAACACGCCAGATTCGGTAGCGGCGCTGCTGCGGGCGGTGAATAATGCTGATGCTGATTTGGATAATCGGATTGTGCGGCGTAAAGCAGTAGAAAGTTTGGGTCGGCTGAAGGTAAAGTCAGCGCTGCCAGTGATTGCAGGCTGTTTGACAGATGCTGATAACTATTTGGTCGAGAATGCAGCTTGGGCGCTCGGTGAAATTGGCACAGACGATGCCGCCCTGCTCGAAAAGCTAGCTGAGCAGCTAGAGCGGCCTGAGCAAAGCTACCGAACCATCATCCACACCTTAGCGAATTTGGGCTATGTGCCTGCCGCTGAGCGAATTGAAAAATTTACCCGCAGTGAGCAAGCGCCGATTGCGAGTGCGGCTTTGTCAGCGCTGTATCGGCTCAGGGGCGATCAGCAGGTGATGGTGAAGGTCACGCAGTTTTTACAAAGTACAAATGTGAATGCGCGGCGCGGTAGCATTCAAGACTTGATCGATGCTCAGTACTATCCGGCAATTCCGGCGATCGCTCAGTGCCCCGTTTCAATGGTATTTCGCTTACGCGGGATTCGGCTCTTAGCCCAGGCGGGCATAGCAGCGGGCGATTTGACCTTTATGCAGGTGCAGCTTGATTTAGAAAAAGTCATTCGCGATCATCCCACCGATGTGGCGTTGGTGCACAGCTATGACCGCCTCCCACCCGATGGCCCCGATGAATTAGTGCGAGAGCTATACAGTACAGATTTTGGGCGCTGCTATTTGGCGAGTAAAGCGCTGATTGATTACTTTGCGGATGTGGCTCCATCAGCATTGATTGAAAACTACGAGGCTGAGGGCTATAACGACTACGGCGCGCACTATCACATCATGCGGCTATTTGGCTGGCTGAAGGTGAGTGAGGCATATGATTTGCTGGTAAAGGCACTGCATAATAAAGCGCCTCAGTTTCAAAAGTCGCGCGTCGCCGCAGCGCTAGCATTATCCGAACTGGCTGATGTTCGGGCGATTGATGAGCTGATGCGGGCGATCGCTACCCCCATCTGGGACTTACAGTACGCTGCGCTAATCGCCTTGAGCAGATTCGATCAACCGGCTAATGCCATCCTTGCCAACAGCGATTTAAACAGTGCGGAAGCCGACTGGCTAGTTCAAGAAAAGCTCAAATCTATGTAAGCTATCTCAAATCTATGTAAGCTATTTAGATAAAAGACGCTTTTTCTAGACGATTCGATCAGGATGATTTGCTTTTATGTCAGCTCTTGATATTTTCTACAGTTTTTTTGATAGCTGCGTGGGTAGCTGGGACTCCGAGCGTACGTATCACTACTTGAGTAAGTCGGCGGTGGAGCGATCGCACACCCACTTTGGCGTTTCACGGCTGACTGATGAACAAAAAAACAAAGTTTTCGCCGATAATAAATACACCGTCGAAGCCAGTGCGCCAGCAACCTGCCCCGGCTTTCATTTGGTTTTTCACACCGTGTCAGAAAAAGGCGAAGTTGTCGATCAATCGGTCAACCTCGCCTTTGTACCCAACGGCAAACCCGCCGAGCATGAGTATCTTTTAGAAGGCGACTATTTGCGCGATCGCGCCTACGAAGAAGACCGGCCCATCATCTCCCACTTCAGCTTCAACAGCCGCACCTGCGAACTGCTGATGACCACCCGCTACACCCAAATCATCTCTGTAGATTCAATCACGCTAGTGAACCCTAGAATGCGCATCCGCCGCATTTTCAACTACCTGAAAGCCGCCGACGGTCAGCCCCTAACCGAACTAGCCCTAGTCGGCTTTGGCGTCGAGCAAAAGCTAGTCGAGTGAGCCTTCTAAGTTTCGGCCTTCTATATTTCAGCCCTCTTGTGTCATAATTGAAAACTGCGTTGACATAATTTAAAAGATCATGGCTAAAGGCGTCCGTCTCGTAATTACCCTAGAGTGCACTGAGTGCCGTAGCAACCCTGATAAGCGCTCTAACGGCGTTTCTCGCTACACCACTCAAAAGAACCGTCGCAACACAACTGCGCGGTTAGAGCTCAAAAAGTTTTGCACCCATTGCAATACTCACACTGTCCACAAAGAAATTAAATAAGGGCCAGTAGAGAAAAGCTAGTAGCGAAAAGCTGGCAGCGCATAATCCAGAAGCGCCATTAAAGATAGGAAAAGGCCAAAGGCGGCGTCAAGCCAGCTTGTCTGTTAGTAGTTTATTTGAGCCGACGGGCTCAAGCATATTAGCTAATACACTCCCTATCTAGATGAAAGCGTTATCTAATCGCTTCGCTGAATAAATTTCTAACCAGCAACCAAAAAACTCAGAAAACCAGAAATCCAGAAAACCAGAACTATGGCTTACTTCCGTCGTCGCGTTTCACCCATTCAGCCAGACGAAAAAATCGATTATAAAGATGTCGATTTACTCCGCAAATACGTCACTGAGCGGGGCAAAATTTTACCTCGTCGCATCACCGGCCTGACTTCAAAGCAGCAGCGCGACCTAACTAAAGCCATCAAGCGGGCGCGAATTGTCGCCCTATTGCCTTACGTCAATGAAGATGGCTAAGCAATAACGCAACCTTCACAGACGCAACACTCAGCGGGTCAAGGGCTGATCTACATCGCTACTACCTGCTGCTGATCCAATCAAATAATCTAGTGGCTATCGGCGCTCGGCAGAAGACTGTTACTTTTGTATAGGGCGCAGGTAGCTTTTTTTATTGCCGATTTTCTGTCGATTCGTTGGCGGTTTATGGGCGTTTTTATAATCGAACAGAGCTGAAATTGAGCCTCAAAAAAACAGATATAGAGAACAAAGCCAGAGAGCAGGAAAAGGGATTTGTGGAAAAGGGAAGATTGGTTGAATTTAAGCTGAAAGGTGAGCCTCATTTGGCCCTTGCAGATCGCCCGGAAGGTAAAAAAAACTGGGTTCTCATCGATCAGCGCGGTCAGTCTCATACCATTCATCCGCGTCAGGTGATCTATGAGATTCCGGGTGCGACCTATGCAACTTACGGTGAAATTGAAGGTTTTGTCACCGAAGCTGAGGGCTACATTGATCCCGATAATTTGGAGGTAGCTTGGGAGCTACTGACTGAATTAGAAGAATCGGCAACGCCGGAATCCTTGGCGCAGCTATTGTTTTCAGAGGCGAGCGGGCCTTTGTGCTACGCGGCTCACCGGCTGCTAGCAGATGACAAGCTCTACTTTAAGCAAAAGGGCGACTTCTACGAACCTCGTCCGGCGGCTCAAGTCGAAGAGCTTCAGCTTCAGATTTCGCGGGAAGCGGCCCGTAAAGCAGAGTGGCAAGGCTTTTTGGCCAGGGCGCAGGCGATTTTGGCCAAGGAGTCAGAGGCGGCTGATCTAGAGAGGGAAGTAGTTGAGTTTGAGAAGAGCGATCGCCCTCGTCTAGAAATCCTCGAACGCTACGCCCTACTCGGCGATGAATCGAGCCAAAAAGCCGCTGCCCAAGAAATTTTGACCGCATTAGGGCGCGATAAATACCCCGATGCGGCCTTTAAAGCGCTCGTCGATTTGGGCCTGTGGGATGAACATGAAAACCTTGCCCTGCGCCGTCGTCACATTCCCACCCAGTTCCCAGAAGAAGTCATAGCGGCAGTGGAGAAAATTACTGCTCAGCCACCCGCAGATCCGTCTCCTCGCACCGATCTCACCCATTTGAAGCTGTATACCATCGACGATGAGAGCACCCGAGAAATTGATGATGGCCTGAGCTGTGAAACTCTCCCAGACGGGCGGCAAAAACTGTGGATTCATATTGCTGACCCGACCCGCTGGCTACTGCCCAGCGATGTATTAGACACAGAAGCCCGTAAGCGCTGCACAACTGTATACCTGCCGACGGGCGCAATTCCGATGTTTCCCTTTGAGCTAGCGGCGGGACCGATGAGCTTAGTGCAGGGCGAAATTTGCTGTGCACTAAGCTTTGGGGTGATTTTGGATACAGAGGGCGGCGTTGAAGAATACAGCATTTCGCCGAGCTTAGTAAAGCCGACGTACCGGCTCACTTATGAAGATGCGGATGAAATGATTGAACTAGGCATTGAAGCCGAAGGGGCACTACTGGCTTTAGCCCATCAGGCCAAGACTCGCCTCAACTGGCGTAAATCGCAAGGGGCTATTTCTATCAACATGCCAGAATCTGCCATAAAAGTAGATAACGACGTGATTACCATCGATGTGATTGAATCGTCGCCCGCCCGCGATATGGTCGCGGAAATGATGATTTTGACCGGAGAAATCGCCGCCCGCTACGGTGAAGACAACGATATTCCACTGCCCTTTAGAGGTCAGCCTCAGCCCGAACTGCCGCCCGAAGCTGAACTGATGCAGCTCGAAGGCGGCTGGGTGCGCGATTCGGCCATTCGCCGCTGTATGCCCCGCAGTGAAATGGGCATAAAACCCATGCGCCACGCCACCCTCGGCCTAGATCGCTATAGCCAGGTCACCTCCCCTATTCGCCGCTACAGCGATTTGATCAGCCACTTTCAAATCAAAGCGCACCTGCGCCAAGCAGCTTTGCCCTTTAGCGCTGAGGCCCTGAGCGAGCTGATTATGAGCGTTTCTAATGCCGCCTATGAAGCGGTACAGGTAGAGCGACAGACCAAAAAATACTGGGCCGCTGAATACCTCAGACGCTGCCAGGAAGCCAACCGTGAGCAGACTTGGAGCGCCATTATGGTGCGCTGGATCAGAGAGCATGAGGGCTTGGGGCTGATTATTTTGGAAGACTTGGGTCTAGAGCTGGTAATGCGCTTTGATCGGGCGGTGCCGTTGGGCGATCGCCTCACCATCCAACTCGAATACGCCGATCCGCGCCAAGAAATTATCCGCTTGCGAGAAGTGCTGCCAGTGGCGGTAACGGAAGAAAATGAGTAAGCAAACGTAGATACGTAAAAAGCAGTGTCACTGTGAAAACTCAGTACTTGAACTCAGTACCTGAACTCAGCACTTGAACATAAATGCCTTGGGAGCAATAGCGAAAAAAATAATGATACCTGACCCATCCTCGACCATCATTTCGATGAGCCCGGTCGGAATATTTATCCTGATTTTAGACTGGTACAGCACCCTCTCGGATACGAGCTCAAAGGACTAGCTTTTCCAGGTAGAGTCAACGACTATGACTGTAATAGTCAAATGCCGCATGGAATCTATCGCGGTCGCCATATTTTTTATGTTTTTGGGCGATATCCTGCAAATTCTGAGGCTGACCAGTACAGCGTGCATGATCTCATTATTTGTCATGGCTCGTTATTAAATGCCAATGATAGCTATCTTCACAAAAACAAAAGAACCCGTGGGATGGGTAGTTACGGCGATATTTTATTGCGTGATCGCAAAATGTACGTAGCCCCTACCCCGTTTGGGTTACTCAGCGGCGTAGAACGCCAAATAACCCTGATATTACCAGCAAGCTGGATTCAGCCTGATGCAGCCGTAGCCGTAGGCGATATCAAACGCATTGAATCCGACCGGATGATGGCAGGATACACATTTGATCTAACCACCAATACCCTCAATAGCTAACTATGTAGACAACCCAACAGCAGGCAGGGAGCATTGCTTTGTGGCATACCGCCCTATTAACAACGCTCCTGGCCCTCAAGTAACGCTTCGTTAGAATACTGTTCTATGGTTAAAACATCATCTTCAAAATTTTCAGTTGTGAGTCTTTGCTCAGGTGCAGGTGGATTGGATTTGGGCTTTGAGATGGCAGGATTTTCTCACGAATATGCGATCAACAACGAGCTATGGGCAACGAAAACACTGGCTCGAAATCGTCCTTTTTGGTCGGTTTGTCATGGAGACATTCGCGACTTGAAGATGGGTTTAGAAGATTCTCCCGATGTTTTGCTAGCAGGTGTTCCCTGCCGAGGATTTTCGCTAGGAGGCCATCGGAAGGATGCAGATCCACGCAATCAACTGTACAAGCATGTGCTACGAATTGCGGGTGAAGCCAAGCCTAGAGTGGTTGTGATTGAAAATGTTTTGAATCTTCGCAAAATGAGATCGCCCGACACTGGCAAACTTTTTTCAGCTCAAATTGCTGAAGATTTGGAAAGATGCGGCTACACAGTTTTTCAAGATATCTTTAAAATGTGCCATTATGGCGTTCCCCAAACTCGCAGGCGGTTTGTGTTTGTTGCCTTCCGCGAATCACCTCCTGAAGGATACAGTCTTCCTCAGCCGGATGCTCAAGTGATGTCTATTCGCCCTTTTCTATCTGATCTTGCTAATGAAGGGGCTAACGTTACGGTTTCACCTTTGCTAAATCATGATCCCTCGTGGGGATTTTGCAGCTCAGTACATTTAGAGACTGGTGAATCCTTCAGCGAAACCGACGGTATAAAACCGGTTCGGTTTTCTCGAACTGCTTCTGATGGGCACCCGGTCAGAAGTTTTGATGAACCTTTTCCGGCTATTGACACAGCTACTGTTTGGGGTTGGGCTCAGGGCAACGTGCAAGCCGTTCGCACAACCAAAGATAGGGTAAATGGCAAGCATATTCGTAATCCAATGGCAAATGTCACCCTATGGCGAATATCGGCTTCTCGACTACGCTCATTTACACATAGAGAATATGCTAGGCTCCAAACTTTTCCAGATGATTGGGGATTTTTGGGGGCCAACAAGCGCGATATTCACAAACAAATTGGTAATGCTGTGCCGGTTGAATTTGCTAGACGACTAGCCGAAAATATTTGCGAAGCGCTCGACTGTATCGATACGGGATCTGCTTTTGCCAATCAGAACCAACAGTTAGTCTTGTTCGTATAGGGGGGCATCTTAACTTGTATCTTCAACCTTTTTTACACACAACGCCTGCCGATGCGCTAGGGAAGCTGATTCACCAGTCAGTGAAAATAGGGGATAAAACCTTTGAAATGGACTATCCAGGTGATGCTGATCGGCTGTTGGATCATCCGAGTACTCACAGCGCTTTTCAAGCTGATGAATATATGCCCTATTGGGCTGAGCTGTGGCCTTCGGCGCAAATGCTGGGTGAGGCGCTGCTTCAGCAGGATTGGCTGACTGATTGGCCGATTGGCTGTACGGCGTTAGAAATTGGCTGCGGGGTGGGTTTGCCGGGAATTGTAGCGCTTTCTTTGGGAATGCGCGTGATTTTTAGTGACTATGATGCAACAGCGATAGACTTTGCGGCTCGTAATGCCGTTCGTAATGGCTTTGAAAATTTTGAAACGCTGCCGCTAGATTGGCGCGTTCCGCCCGATTTGCAAGTGCCTTTGATTTTGGCGGCAGATGTGATTTATGAAGAGCGTAATATTGCACCGCTCATAACCTTTATTCAGGCCGTGCTAGCGCCGGGTGGACTGTGTTTGATCAGCGATCCGGATAGGTCTACGAGGGGCGGATTTGTCTATGCCCTGAAGCAGGCAAAGCTAAAGGTGAGGCGGCAGGCAATAGCCGTCCAAGCCCTAAACCATAGCTCAAACAATCGACAAATTACTGGCACGGTGTATCACATTCAGCGCTGAGTGCGTTCTCGAATCCATGAACGAAACTCTCGAATAGCTCGACCTTGGCCAGCTTCTCTAGCACGCGCCACGTATCGCTTCGCGAGATCAGCTACCGGCCAGCCGGGAAAAGTGGGGCTTTCTTCAACTCGAACATAGTAGCCACTTTGCAGTACATCAATTCGCAGTTGGTTTTGGTCGTAGCGCCACAGCTCAGGAATACCCAAGGCTGCGTACACTTCCGCGTCTGTTTTGGAGGTTAAGTCTATCTCGATTGCTAGATCAGGTGGCGGATCGATATTCAGATCAATCCGGTCTTTATTGAGAACTTGAGTAAAGTTTTGAATGTAGAAGGAATCATCGGGCTCGACGCCTTTGCGCACATCTTCGCGGAAGAGCGTGGTTGAGCCAGATGCATCATAGTCAATGCCTAGTTCCTCTAATAGCGCCTTTACCATGTCACCTAGAGCAACTTTAGATTTTTCATGTTGAAATAGAGGAGCCACTATGGTCAGCGTTTGATGATTGTAAGCAATTCGGGTGTTGCGGCTATTTCCTAGCTCTGCCAAAATCGCCTGAAATTCTGCCCAGTTGATATTTTCCAAGTCAACCCGTTGACCCGGTAGTACCTTAATTTGCCTAAGCTGTAGCATAACCATAGAGATTCAACAGGCAACTGCACCTATTGTATGTCGACTGGTATGACGTAGGTTGTTAGGTAGTAAACTCTCTATATATCGCATCCTTATGTGAAGCGGTTTATGATGATAGATAGATAGGGGCTGTTCCCTAGATTGACGCTTGACCAGATTTTGGCGGCTGAGGAGGCGTGGCAATGATAGCACTTCAAGTTTCTCAAATTGAGGTTGCTCCGGGCCAATGCATACGGATCAACAATGTGAGCTGGCAACAGTTCAAGAATATCTTAAAAGACCTGGGTGAACAACGTGCGGCTAGAGTTGCTTACGACAACGGAAGACTAGAGATTATGGTTCCTCTGCCTGAACATGAAGATGATAAAGAGATCATTGGAGATTTGTTGAAGGCTCTACTGGAAGAACTTGATACTGAATTTAGAGCATTAGGTTCAACAACTTTTGAAAAACCGGATATGCTTAAAGGTATTGAGCCTAATCAATGTTTTTACATTCAAAATGAAGCGGCTATTCGCGGCAAACGTCGGCTTGATCTGACTGTCGATCCGCCGCCTGATTTGGCCTTGGAGATAGATATTACTGCTCGAACCCATCTCAAAACCTATGAAGCGCTAGGCGTACCAGAGCTGTGGCGATTTAGTGCAAGGGGCTTAGCATTTATGTGCTGCAAACCGATGAGTATACAGAAGTTGAGGAAAGCTTAGCTTTTCCTGATTGGGGTTTGAAGAAGGTTATTCCTCAATATTTGGAGCAGAGTAGAGCTTTAGGCCGTAACGCAACTATTAGAGCCTTTCGGCAGTGGGTAAGAAAACGGCTTGAGAAACAGATCTAAATTTAGGCTCGATACTATCTCGTAAGCCTTGATAGTGTCGAGTGGAATGTCTGATGTTGCGTTGGTAGCAGTGCTAATGAACTATTACCAAGGCAACCTTCAGTCTAGATTCAGTCTAGGTTCAGTCTAAGCAAGCCTAAGCTGAGGCAACAAGTTCTTTGAACCCTTTACCTGCCGAGAAGGCGGGTACGGTCGTGGCGGGGATTTTGATCGTTTGTCCGGTTTGAGGGTTGCGGCCATCGCGGGCCTTACGAGATCGAGGCTCAAAGCTGCCAAAGCCAACTAGGCTGACCTTTTCGCCTTCAGCAACAGATGCCATGATTGCTTCTACGACAGCGGTCACAACCGCATCGGCGTCTTTTTTAGAAACGCCTGTCTTTTCTGCAACTGCATCGACGAGTTCACCTTTATTCATGGAAGATAACGCAATAAAAACTTCGATGTAGTTGTAACACAAGAATGAATAGGTCGCAAGTACTATACCGCAGAAAATAAGGGTTCTGAGCCGATAGCAGGGGTGATTTTGTGGCTTATGAGCAAGGAGACTGTGGAGTCAGACATTGGCTAGTGGGGTTATGCAGCTTGGCATTTGGGCTTTGCTGAAAACATTCGTATTTTAGCTGTGCCAATACTTTCAGAGATATTTAAGATTTTTGTGAGAGCGCTAAAATGCGGCGATCGCATCAGTTTCAAGACGCTTCAAGGTAAGATATCGACGGCCAGTTTAAATCTAGATACTGCTTTAAAGAAATCTACATAAGTTTCTTAAAATTCTCTAAAAAAACGGCTTTTGAGCCGCCGCTCGCCTGAGTGCCGCTGAGAATTGATATCCGTCACAGCGTTTTTGATAGGTCTACTTTTGGGAGTCTTGCGATCTGATGTCTTTTCCCTTCGATGCCGCTGCCATTCATGCGCGAGTTGACAATTTTTGGCAGCTTCCGGCTAGCTTTGGCATGGAGCGCAACGCTTATCACAACTATCTTAATGAGCTAGTCAGCGACCGCTACGCGCTGATTCACGGCCTGCAAATCCTGCGAGATGAGCTTCAGTTTGCGGCGGCTAGCCCAACGGCGGTTAAGGCTTGCGGGGCCGATTTGAGCTTGCCGAGCGTGGTGACGACCCTGGCCTATACGAATTGCGGCGATCGCATCCATCAAGGCGAAGCCACCAAACGCTACCGAGATGTGGTCGCTTCGCGCTTTGCCACCTTGTCAGAAATTGGCGAACTCAAGCTAGAAGCCTTTTTCCCCGCTGGAGGCGGCACCGACAATGGCGCAACCTTAGCCCATGTCACCGTGGCCCATGAGCTAGATGAACATCTCAAAAATCAGCTCTATGCAGGCAACCCTGAATCGATTTCGCTCGTCGCCATCGATCTCAAAACCCATGTCGGCAGGCTGCGAGACGGCGATAACCACGTCAGCTACGGCAAAACCCGTGAATCCCCCTGGCGAGAACCCCGGGCCGCCTGTGGAGCCATTGTCGGCGCGCTCAGCCACTATCATCCCCAAAACCTAATTCATCGCCGCATTCGCGACGACTTAGGCGAACGAAATTTTCAGTATTTGTCTAATAATCAAATTCTCACCGACGAGGGCGTTGAGATTACGATGGCCGTAGCGGCGATAATTGTCGCTATTCGCGGTATTCGCAACACGGCTATAGCCCTCGCTCAAGAAATAGACGAACGCGGCCTGGGGCATCTCACCGCTAGCACGACGGTCAACCGGCCCTCCCGCGATGACTTGGTGATTTATCTAGCTCGCGCAACCGTCTTTAATGGCAAAGTGCGCATTCAAAGCCTAGGCACCGAAGCCGCTCGCTATAGCGGGAAATTTGGCTTTCATGCGGGCGAAAAGCGCCTACAGTTGCGCTACGGAGATTGGGATAGTGACAACCTACCGGTTGAAGAGATTAGCTACAAAGTTAGAAACTCAGGGCTGTGAGCTCACTGTCTATCTTTAACTCGGCAGCAGTGCCTCAACCGGATGATATCACAGCAGTTTTGATTGATTGATGGCATATTGACAGGGAGTAGTTATCGCACTTCATCAAACATGCTGGATTTTTTGACGTTGGCGGGTCTGAGTGCGGGGGCCAAGTGGCTGATCAAGGATGTGCTCAGTCCGCTGATGGGGGCGGCGGCGGAAGATTTTTATAAAGATTTTTTGAAGCAGACGGTAGCGAATGAGCTGGCTCAGAATGCGCCGGAACCGATGAAAAGAGCGATCGCGTGATCGCTCAAAGAATTTTTAGCCCTGTTTCAAACTGAGCTAGAAACCTGCGGCTTGCCAAAAGCACTGACCCGTCATGAATTTGCTGATCCGCTGAAGCAGTTGTTGGCTGATAAGGAAGTGAGGCAGGTATTGGGGCAGGCGTTTGATACTGAGGCGAAGGCGATAGATTGGGAGCTTTTGCAGACTAAGTGGCAGGGGTTGTGTACGGCTAGCCTGCTGGAGGATTTTGACTGGGAGCAGCTAGCTAAGAGCTATTTTCGCCGGGTGAAAAGGATAGTTCGCGATGATGCGGAATTGTCTCGGCAGCTAGCGCTGGATTATCAGGCGAAGACGAGTGCGGCTACGGCTGAAATGGCAGGTGTGCCGGTAGATTTTGAACTGAGGAAGTATCAGGAGGCGCTGAAGGAGAAGTTTGGCAGTCTTAGCTTAGATTCGCTGGATACGACGGGGGCGAACTATGACAATTTGCGGCTGTGGAAGATTTTTGTGGCGCAAGATGTACGGGAGTGGGCGGAGTTTACATCGCAGATGTATGAGCGATCTATGGGATTTCGGACGGCTGTGGAAATAGATCCACGGCTGTCGTCGGCGATGATAGAACAACAGCACCGCAGCTACGTTGAGAAACCGGCTGAGCCGGTGAGCGGGGTGGTGGGGCTAGGCGGGCCTTATTCTGCTTTGCGGGCGGTGATTTTGGGTAATCCGGGGTCGGGCAAGTCTACGCTGTTGCGGGCGATCGCGCTGAGCTGGGCAGAGAAGTCGGCAGCAGCCTTAAAAAATGAGCCGATACCGATTTTGATTGAGCTGCGGCTGTATGCACAAGATAAAAATGCGAATAAGTGCAACAGTTTTTTGGAGTATTTGCACAAGGGGAATACAACTTGCCATCTCAATCAGCGAGAGCTAGATGCGCTGCTCAAAAGTGGCCATGCAGTGGCGCTGTTTGACGGGGTAGACGAGGTTTTTGACCCGAATTTGCGAGAGGCGGTGGTGAATGATATTCATCGCTTTAGCATCTCTATTCGCAGGTGCAAATGGTAGTGACTTCTCGCTGTCTGGGCTACAAGCCAGAGACGCTGCGAAATGCGGGGTTTCAGCAGTACATGCTGCAAGATTTGACGGCTGAGCAAATTGAAAACTTTTTAGAAAAGTGGCATAGTCTGACTTTTGCGGCAGCGCAAGCAGAAGAAAAAGGACGCAAGCAGGCGCGGTTAAAAAAGGCGATCACAGAATCTAGGGCGATTCGGGAGCTGGCAGGTACCCCTTTGCTGCTAACGATGATGGCGATTTTAAATCGAAATCAAGATCTGCCGAGAGATCGGGTGCGGCTGTATGAGAAGGCTTCGGAGGTGTTGCTATATCAATGGGATGTGGGTTCAAAGGTGCATGAACAGGCAGATCTTAAGTATTGGCAAATAGATTTGGGTGCTAAGCAAACGGTGCTGCGAAAAGTAGCGCATCATATGCAAACTAATAAATCTGGGCAATCGGGTAATATCATTACCAAAGACGATCTAGAGCGAATTTTGACAGATTATTTGAAGACGCTTGGGGTAGACCGGGCTAGAGCTGTTGCCAAAATTATGATCGAGCAGTTGCGAGAGCGCAACTTTGTTTTGTGCTACTTGGGTGAGGATCAATATGCATTTGTTCATCGCACATTTTTAGAGTACTTTTGTGCGAGTGAGTTTATCTATCGGTTTGAAAAAGAGAAAACATTGAATGCTGACGGCTTAAAAGCGCTCTATGGCGAGCACTTTCAAGATGAAGCTTGGGGTGAGGTGTTGCGGCTAATTGCCGGGATGATAGAGCCGCGATTTGTCGGAGAAATTATTGATTATCTATTAGATAAATCAGGCAAACTAATTAAACAGGAAGACGTAAATCACCTTTTGCTAGCAGCAGACTGTTTGAGTGAAGTAAGGTCTCGCAGTGAGATTTCTATTGCGGCTGAACGTTTATTTGCTTGCCTCAAAAATAAGGTTGAAGAGGAAACTCCTTGGGCCTGTTTAGATCGAGAGGCTGCAATAGGCAGGGTTATTTCATTCTAAAGAGAGATTTGAGCAAATCAAGTCCCTGTCCGGCTTTGCGTTGAGCTTGAGCCATATTGTCAAAGCCGTGGTCTCGGTACAAATTGAGGGATAGATTACGAGCTAGTGCAAAGTTGTTGGG
>JBGTIK010000019.1:0-14306 GCA_041745715.1 Phormidesmis sp. | reverse complement strand
GAGGGGTGCCTATGTCCTTTTGAACAGCTCAATGGGTTTCGCTATCACGATGATTGGATGCGCAATTTCCTCATCGCATCATCTCTCAACGGCAGGAGGCCGCTCACTAAATCACCGCACACAAACTAATGTGGAACCAGGAATGAGTCAGCTATAAAGTCGATGGAATCAAAGTCGATGGAATCAAAGTTAATAGAATCAAAGTCAATAGAATTAGACATAACGCCTCACACCTAGTCAGAACCGGTACGCTTACTAAGAGCCTAACTTTAGCAAGCGGGGACTTTGAGTATGGCTGAGCTGTCTTTGAGCGAAATACATATTTATCCGATTAAATCAGCCGCAGGAATTGCGGTGCAGGCGGCGCAATTGACGGCTAGGGGGCTGCGCTATGATCGGCGCTGGATGGTTGTAGATGCCAAGGGCAAGTTCATGACTCAAAGGCGGTTTCCTCAGATGGCGCTGATTGGGGTGCGCCTCGATGAAAGCGCTGGTTGCTTGCGCCTAAGTGCGCCGGGAATGGCCGATCTGTCGGTGCCGGTAGATTTTTCTTTAGGGCTCGATGCGGGCGATCGCAATGAGCCATTGGATTGGGTGAGTGTGGAGGTGTGGGGCGATCGCTTCACCGCCATCGCCGTCGGCCCCGATAGCCAACACTGGTTTACCCAATTTCTCGGCATTGACGCTCAGCTCGTATACATGCCAGAAAACTGCAACCGGCCCACTGCCCACGGCCAGCTTGGTGACAATCAGCTCGTGAGCTTTGCCGATGGCTACCCGTATCTATTGATTTCTGAAGCTTCCTTGGCGGGGCTGAATGAAAAGCTAACGGCGCAAGGGAAAACGCCTGTGACGATGCAGCGGTTTCGGCCTAATTTTGTCATCAAAGGAGTTGAAGCGCCTCACGATGAAGACAGCTGGCAGCAGGTGCAGATCGGTGAGGTGGTGTTTCATTTGCCAAAACTGTGCGATCGCTGCTCCATTCCCAACGTCGATCCGATGACTGGAGATTTCTCCAAAGATAAACTCGGTCAACGTACCTCAGAACCAACCAAAACGCTTTCTACTTACCGCTATTGGAAGCAGGGCATTTGGTTTGGCCAAAACTGCATTCAGCACTCTGCGGCATTTGGCAGCACCTTACGCGTGGGTGATTCTGCAAAAGTTCTAGCGTTTAATTTAAATAGCGCTTTAGCAGCCCAGTGAATCAGCCAAGTGAAAGGTGCGACACAAAGACAAAGGACGGTAGTGTGAGATCATCAAGGATAATTACTTAAACCGCACTGCACTATAGAACTCACGATGGCTATCAAAACGGTTCCCACCACTCCTTTTGACGACCAAAAACCCGGTACTTCTGGCTTGCGCAAGCAGGTTCCGACCTTTCAAAAGCCTCATTATTTAGAAAATTTTATCCAGTCTACGTTCGATAGCCTAGACGATTATCAGGGTAAAACCTTGGTTCTAGGCGGCGACGGGCGCTACTTCAACCGCCTCGCCATCCAAGTCATTCTAAAAATGGCGGCTGCAAACGGCGTCGGCAAAACCTTAGTTGGACAAGGCGGCATTCTCTCTACACCAGCGGCCTCCTGTCTGATTCGCAAATACAGCGCATTTGGCGGCATTATCCTATCGGCTAGCCACAATCCGGGTGGGCCAGAAGGCGACTTTGGCGTCAAATACAATGTCTCTAACGGCGGGCCTGCTCCCGAAAAGGTGACCAGCGCCATTTTTGAAAATACGAAGTCTATCAGCAAATATAAAATCGTCGAAACAGACGATATTGATCTCGATACGCTCGGTTCGACGACGGTAGGTGATATGAGCGTCGAAGTCGTCGATGCGGTGGCGGACTACGCTGAGCTGATGGAAAAGCTGTTTGACTTTGGCAAAATTCGGGCGCTGCTAGAAAGCGACTTCAGTATGTGCATGGATTCGCTTCATGCCGTTACTGGCCCCTATGCTAAGGCGATTTTTGAGCAGGCGCTAGGCGCGAAAGCAGGCACGGTGACGAATGGCGAACCGCTGGAAGATTTTGGCGGCGGACACCCTGATCCGAACTTAGTATATGCCCATGATCTAGTCGAGATTATGTTCTCAGAGAGTGCGCCGGATTTTGGGGCGGCTTCGGATGGGGACGGCGATCGCAACATGATCCTGGGCAACAACTTCTTTGTCAACCCCAGCGACAGTCTGGCGCTGATCGCTGCTAACGCTCAGCTCGTTCCGGGCTACAAAAATGGCCTAGCTGGCATCGCTCGCTCCATGCCCACTAGCCAAGCTGCTGATCGCGTCGCCGAAAAGCTCGGCCTCGACTGCTACGAAACCCCGACCGGCTGGAAGTTCTTTGGCAACTTGCTAGATGCCGACAAAATCACTATTTGCGGCGAAGAAAGCTTCGGCACCGGCTCCAACCACGTCCGCGAAAAAGACGGCCTCTGGGCAGTGCTATTTTGGCTGAATATTTTGGCAGAACGAAAGCAGTCTGTTGAAGCAATTGTGCTAGAGCACTGGCGGACGTATGGGCGCAATTTCTACTCGCGGCATGACTATGAAGGCGTCGATAGCGCTAAGGCCAAACAGCTCATGGATGGGCTCACCGCGCAGCTTGCAACTCTTCCTGGCACCTCGCTAGGCGCTTACACCGTAGAGTACGCCGACGACTTCAGCTACACCGATCCGATTGACGGCAGCATCAGTCAAAATCAGGGCATTCGGATTGGCTTTACCGATGGATCGCGGATGGTGTTTCGGCTCTCAGGCACGGGCACGCAAGGGGCCACGCTGCGGCTGTATTTAGAAAGCTATGAGCCCGATGAGTCCAAGCATGGGCTCGATGCGCAGGTGGCTTTGGATCCATTGATTGCGATCGCCAACCACCTCGCCAAAATTCAGACCCTGACTGGCCGCGATCAGCCCACTGTGATTACCTAACAGCAAGGCTCCGCAGTTTTACGGAGAAACCGCTGTTTTTTTACAAAGATGTGCTCTCTGCTAAAACGTTCGGCTACGATTTCCCCTATACTTCATGGTTGTATGCCCATACACTGCATTCTGGCCACCTGAGCGAGCGACATGAAACATTGGGAATTTTTGATCCAAAGAGAAGGCGATCAAACTTGGTTACCGCTAGAAGCCCAGCAGGTAGAGATTTTAGAAGGTCGCTACCGAGTCGTCGCTCACACAGATCGTATTGAAATCCCGATGGATATTCGGGTGAGCCAGCTCATTACGGACGAGTTGCCACCGCGAAAGCGCGTTCGCAAGCGCACTGGTAAGGGGCCATGAAAAAATAAGGTGAACATCTTCTTATGCTCTCGCAACTAATAGAGTTGTTCTAGATTATGGAAGCCATTGCTAAATCGTCTTTTGAGACAAAGGTAATTTCAGATTGAACAACTTAAAAAACAAATATTAGTCCAAGTTATTTTTGCTTGACTCCTAAAACGAACGACACTGGCCTCATCGTGGTCACGCCTCTCATGCACCTCAACCCCGGTGAATGGGAGCTGCGCTGTAGTGGTCTCAATAGTGGCCCCAATCACCTAGATGAGCTAACAGGCGAGAGCTGGCAGTATCATGTGCAGCTCAATGTGTTTGCCCGCACTGAAGAAGCCTGGTCATCAGAGTGGCCGATCCCGACCGATTCCGAAACGGTCGCCAGCGTTCTGATAGAAGATAGCGGTACCCGTGACCCGATATCGGCCAGTTCTCAGTCCAGTTCTCCAGCAGAGCCCGCTCTCAGTTTAGCTCCGAGTGATCGCGCTTACCGCATCTCGCTGAGACAGCAGGCTTATTTGGCTCGACCCGATCAGCCGATGACGATTGTTGGCAAGGTCAATTCTTTGACTGAAGCGCTGCAAGAAGAAACGAGCGAATTGTGGATTCGACTGCAAAATCCACAGACCGCGCAAGTCATTATGGAAGCGCATCGGCCCTTGAGCTTAGCGCGGTTACCGGCTGACTTTAAGGTGCAAATACAGCTTCCGGCAGAGACATCAGGGCGAGTAATTTTAGGAGAAGTTTCTCTTAAAGCAGCGGCGACCGATACTTATGCACCCACGCCAGTATTAGCGTCTACCGCGTTCACCATTACCGCCGGTATCGCCCAACTGCTCGATACGATTGCCAACCAAGATGCTGGCATTTTTGAAGAAGACATTGCGGTGCTTTTAGAGTCGGAATCTCCGCATCACCAAGCTGCTGCCGAGCCCGTGCTGCCGCTGACCTTGCTGAACTTGACGTCTCAGAATGTGGCTCCAGCCGTCGGGGTCGTGCTGCCCCCGCCGCTCAATCAAAATCCTGATCGCACCCATCGAGACGACTATGTGACCGATGCGCCTGCCGCTCACTACCTCGACTTGCCGTCCTTTGGCGTGAGTGCGGCGGCTAATGGAGTAGATGCGATCGCACCCGAATCTACGACTGCTGTTAATCCATCGAGTGACTCAACTTCGCCGCCAAATACGCCCCCCAATGAGCCTCTGAGCTACCCCCCGATGGTGTCGCAACCAGCGCAGTTTTTAGGCACCAGCATTTTAGAAGATGACTTAGATGCCGACGAAATCGCGGCCGTCTTGGAAGACATTGATGAAAATTTGCACTCAGCCAACTCTAATTTAGACGCGCTAGAGCCGCCGGGAATAGAAGCTGCGCTCTCCGGAGCCGGTAGCCAAAGAAAACAGCCATCTGCTAAGCCCACTGACTGGCTAGAAGACAATCAGTCGGAGCCAACTGATTCAGCCGAAAGCTCTGGCCTCAATTTTCAGTCGCTTAAGCTCAAAGATCACTTTTGGCAGCGGCTCACCCACCTGACGCATGAAGGCCGTCAAGAAGCGATTCAGCTAGCCCAGAACATGAAAGCCGCTGGGGTTAGCCAAAAGCGCACCGCTAACCAGCCAGAGCTTAGCGATTTTACCGATGGCAATGAGATTGTAGTTTATGACGAGCCTGCCGCCACCCAATCAAATCAACGAGACGCCCAGAGAGACACTCAGAGAGACGCCCAGAGAGACACTCAGCACGCTGATTTTGCCCGAAACCAGGCTATTGAGCAGCGTCGAGCCGAGCGTTTGGCTAACCTGCAAGCTAACCGCCAAACCAACGCGGGCCAAAGCCGCAGTGTAGAGCAAAGCCCAGTCCCAGAATCTTTGAGCCGTCCACTAACGAGTCGCCTTGATCAGCCGATGCAACCGGCTTTTTCGGCTCCCGGAAAGGCTCAAGCAGAGGCTCAAGCAGAGCTGTCGGAAATGGCCTTGCCGGTGATTAGTGTGCCGATGGGAGATTTGGTGGCGGGCGAGTTAGTGACGATTACGGTGCGGACTCGGCCATCGGCCTTTAAGCCTTTTATCAAGCTTTGGATGGTAGATCGTCAGAGCCGGAGTTTGGTGATAGAACCTAAACTGCTGACTAACTTGAAGCCTGATGCGCTAGGCGATCTAGAAGCGACGACTCAGATGCTGGTGCCGATGGATTGTCTAGATGTGCAGATTGCCGCGATCGCCATCGACATGGCCACTCAGCAAGAAAGCAGCAAAGCCGTCGTGAACCGACATGTCATCCCTGCCAGTCAAATTTCTAGCCTCCACCGCTTCAATCTATAGCCAAGGGCTATGCTTTAGCGGCAGTTAGGGTCTGTGTGTCTGCCCACTCGCTGAGCAAACTAGTAGCCCAAACCAATGCCTGCAAAACTGCAAATCAGATCACCTGCATCCAGCGTGCGGTAGGGAGAAAGCCCTTGCAGCAGTTCTTCAGCGATCGTAAATAGCGCAAAGAGTACTGGAAATACGGGCAGAGACCAGCCAGCTTGTTTGAAATGCTTTTGTCTGCACAGGCAATGGCCCAGATAGCTAGGAATACAGTACACAATCACATGGCCAAATTTGTCATAATTAGGCAGCTGCTCAAGAAAATTTAGCGGTAGCTGATTGTGGTAGGCAGCCCACAGGGTGAAGAAAAAGAAACAGGCGTAGACAACCGACAACAAAAGGATTTTACCAGACCCTTGAGGAGCCGCTGTGGGAGCAGGATGAGTCAGCTTATCAGCAGGCGCAGGATTTTCCACAACAAAATTTGTAGCTGAACTAGCAGCTAGGATGAGGGTTAGCACAAGCGATCGCCTTTCCAGACAAATCTGCCAGACTGATTTGCTAGGCAAATCTCTTAGGAAAAGCACTTGAAAATAGAGCTACATCGTCTTTCGCGCAAAATTCTGATGGTTCTGAGAACCGCGAACGGCGCTGCTCGAACTACACTAAAAACTGACCTTTTGTTAAAAAATAACCCTAAAAGCACATGGAAGTTCAATCTGCGCATACTCGCCTGTACGTTTCTGATATTGCCACCTGCGCCAAGTTTTATCGCGACGTGCTGCACTTCAAACCAATCACCGTGCAAATAGAAAAGGGCTACGCCGAGTTTGAAGTCGGCCAGATGCGGCTTTCGCTGTTTCGACAGCAGGAAATGGCCGAAATCTTGCGTACCAGCGAAAAGCCAACCGCCACTGACTGCAAAGATAAATTTGGTCTTGTATTAGCGGTTCGTGACATTGATGCCATCTACCACGAGCTGCGCCATGCCCAAGTCGTATTTGCCGAGCCGCCCACTCAAAATGCAGAATTTGCCCTCAAAGTCGCTTACTTTCGCGATCCTGAAGGCAATCTGATCGGCTTATTTGAATCGATGATGTAGTGGGCAACGATAGCATTCTGGTGTCAGCATTAACACCTTCAAATCCAGTTCAGCATTAACACCTTCAAATCCAGTAATTCTGCGGCTTAGGGACGGCGAAATAAAAGCTATGTTATTAGGTATAGCCTTGATGCCAACAGCCATGCCCACTTCGCCTGATTATCCTGGCACTCATTGCACGCTGTGTGATGACAGTCTACTTCGTCACATTCGCAAAGAGGGCATTCGCTGGTTCTGCGCGACTTGTCGACAAGACATGCCCAGGCTAGAGTCCAGTTTATTGGCCCATCTACCGACCCATTTACCGGCCCATCCAAAACCCGTAAAGGATCGGCGAGACGCAGACGAATCAAACACCTACCAGACCTTGCGGGTGTCCCAATTCTCTACTCCACTTTCCTAGCGGGCCTTTTCAACCCTAGCGGGCCTTTTCAACAGTTTTCTTAGCTACCTATACCCGCGCTATCCATTACCCACTGAACAAGCAGCCTAACACCGTAGCCCGTCGCGCCGGGGCTGTTGTAGCCGTTTTCTTTTTCAGACCAAACCGGGCCCGCAATGTCTAGATGTGCCCAAGGCGTCTCTTTGACAAATTGCTTGAGAAACAGCGCAGCGGTAATTGAGCCCCCGGCTCTAGGTCCCGTATTTTTCATGTCAGCGACGACTGACTTGAGCCCTTCAAAGTATCTGTCTTCCATTGGCATGGGCCAGAGTTTTTCACCGGATAGATTAGCCGCAGCACTGAGCCCTTGAGAGAGATTTTCATCGGGGCTAAATAGCGCGGCGATGTCGTCACCTAAGGCCACTACGCAAGCGCCCGTCAGAGTTGCCAAATCAATCATGGCATCGACACCTAGCTGATCAGCATAGACTAGAGCATCGGCTAGCGTCAGACGACCTTCAGCGTCGGTGTTATTGACTTCAATGGTTTTGCCGTTGGAGGCGGTGAGAATGTCGCCCGGTCGCATGGCGTGGCCACTGACCATATTTTCGGTAGTGGCGCTGATGAAGTGAACTTCGACGTCGGGCTTGAGCTGAGAAATCGCCTTTGCCGCTCCCAGCACCGCCGCTGCCCCCCCCATATCGACTTTCATCATTTCAATGCCCGATCCTCCGCCAACCTTGAGATTTAGCCCGCCTGAGTCGAAGGTGAGCCCTTTGCCGATGATCGCCAGCTTGCGCTTGGCAGCGCCTTGCGGGCTATAGATGAGGTGAATGAACTTAGGCGGAAGATCTGAGGCTTGGGCAACGCCCAGATACGCGCCCATGCCTAACGCTTCGCAGTCTTCTCGCTCTAGCACAGTAAGCTTGAGGTCGTAGTCATGCGCCATGCGAGCTGCGGTTTCTGCCAGCATATCGGGGGTGACGACATTGGGCGGGGCGGCGACTAGCTCACGGGCTAAAATCACGCCTTCACAAACGATTTGAGCGGTTTGAATAGCGGCTTCTTCGCCCGGAAACGCGAGGAGATGAATGTGCTCTAGCTGAGTTTCAGTTTTATCGGGTTCGGACTTAAAGCGGCGATCTTGATTGAGCGCCAAGATTGCGCCTTCACTCAGCGCTTGGGCGGTTAATGACTGGCTATTGTTCCATACCGGAAAGCTGATGCCGAGAGAGCGGCTTTTGGCTTTTTTGGCGAGACGAGCGGCGATCGCGGCTCCTTTACGCAATCCTTCTAGCGCCATCCCGTCAGATCGACCTAGCCCGACGATGGCAATTTTTTTAATGGGAGAACCAGGGGCGAGGCGAGTAATTGCTGTGGTGCCTGTTTTGCCCTCGAACGATTCTTCTTCGATGAGTACCTGTAGCAGCCCTGATACCTTGTCGTTGAGTTCCGATAAGATTCCTGTCAACGGCAAAGACTCTTCCGAAAGGCCGATTACTAGGCAATCTCCTGTCCAGCTCAGGCAAGATTGATCTGACGCTATAAAATCCATTCCCTGTTCGTCTACTTTAAATGCTTGCTCTATAGTATCTACTGATTTTGCTCTTTTACGTGTTCTGGGCAGTTTTCCTTGGCAAAGCGGGTCTGCGCTTTTGGCTCCTTATCTTTGAAGATTTTTGAGAACCTTTGAGGGTCTTTGAGGCGGCTGTCAGCCTGTTTTTATCCGGCGAATTTAGCAACTTTTCTGACTGCATTGGGATTTTTCTGCTAAAACTTCATTAGAAGCTAGCTCAGAAGCTGGTATTTTTTTGCCTTAAGTTTTACCCCTAGTAGGCCCTTTGCCCCTAAGCTTATCAGGCAGCCTCTAACAACACCCAAAGCTAACACCTAAGCGCATTCAAGCAAGGTTCTGAGAATTTGACATGTTAAAAACGATTAAGGCCAGGTGGCCGCTGATTGCGATCGCTAGCGTCAGTGCGCTCTCGATTGGAATGATGGTGGCACTGATCAAAGCCACTGACCCCTTTCGGCCTGCTAATCTCTCCCTTAGTCCGGTGCTGCAATCAGAGGAGAACGAAGCGTCGGTGGTGCTGAAGCTAGTGACGCAGCTGCCAGAAGCTCGCCGGGAAGCGCTCAATATCATTGCTAAAAGCGATCGCACCAGAGAAGGCGATCGCGCCCGCTACCTGCTTGCTACTGACTTAATCGATCAAGGTCAAGGCGGCAGTGCGCTGCCATTGCTGGATGAGCTGAACCAGGAATCGGCAAGTGGCTATGAGACGATGGCTCCCTACATTTTGCTGAAAAAAGGACAGGCTCAAGCCGCAGCTAGCCAAGCGGGAGCCGCTCAAGATACTTGGAGGCAGCTACTCAAAACCTATCCCAGCAGTGGCGCTACCGCTGAAGCGCTCTACCAGCTAGGCAATCAGCCCGCGCCGACGGCGATTACCTATTGGAATAAGCTGCTGAGTGAAATTCCGGCCCACCCGCGCAGCGTTGAAGTCGCGTTCAAACAGCTTTTCCCGACTCAGCCAGAAGTCAGTTCAAAGGCCAGTTCAGAAACCAGTCCAGAAACCAGTCCAGAGACGAACAATCTCACGGCTCTAGATGATTTAGCGCTGTTTAAGATCGTTGCTTACCACGGGCTCAGTGGCTCTAACAGCCAATCTAACTATGTTGCGGCGCTGGATCGTTTGAGTCAAAGCTACAGCAGCACACTCTCTCCGGAAGACTGGGCAGCCATCGGGTTTGGCTATTGGGAAACTCAAAATTACGAAAAGGCCGGTGAGGCTTATAGCAAAGCGCCCAGCACCCCAATGACGCTTTACCGGGCGGCGCGAGGGCATGAAATTGCGGGTAAATCCAAAGCGGCGATCGCCACCTACCAACAGCTCAATCAGACCTTCCCAGAAGCACCTGAAACCGCTAACGGTCTACTCAATCTAGCCAATTTGGTACCACGCTTGCTGGCAATCACGCTGCTCGATCAAGTCGTGACCCGCTTTCCAGATCAGGCCGCAGAAGCGCTCGTCTTTCGCGCTGATTTGCTCGATGAACTCAAAAGCACAGAGTCTGCTCAGCAAGCTAGAGCCTCAGTGCTATCGCAGTATTCTGACTCAGTCGCGGCCGCTGAAATTCGCTTCACCAAAGCCGAAGCCAGCGCGGCCCAGGGCGATTATGCCGCAGCGATTAACTGGGCTCAGCAGCTCGTAGCCGCCGCTCCCAAAGCTGATCTAGCTGCCAAAGCAGGCTTTTTGCTGGGCAAGTGGTCACTCAATCAAAACCAGTCAGATGTGGCTGAGCGCGCCTTTAAAGAAGTCATTCGCGAACATCCCGAATCCTATTATGCTTGGCGATCTGCCGTGCATTTAGACTGGAAAGTTGGCGATTTTGATACAGTGCGCAATTTCACGCCCTTAATTGCGTTTCCGTCACAGCGATCGCTGCTACCCGCCGGATCTGCCACCGTGCAGGAGCTGTATTTATTGGGCCAAGATGTTGCCGCTTGGGGGCAGTGGCAAACTGAATTTGTCAATCGGCAAGCGCCGACAGTGGTCGAGCAGTTTACCGATGGCCTCCTCAGACTTGGCGTGGGTGATAATTTGGAAGGCATTTTTATGGTGTCGAGTTTGGCTGGGCGCGATCGCCCCACCGAAAAAAGCGAATACCAGCAAATCAAAACAACCTCCGCCTACTGGCAAGCCCTCTACCCATTCCCTTTCTCGGGGCTGATTTTGGGCTGGGCGCAGCAAAGAAAGCTCAATCCCTTACTGGTGACCGCGCTGGTGCGCCAAGAATCTAGGTTTCAAGCCGACATTTCATCTGTCGTCGGTGCCACAGGTCTAATGCAGGTCATGCCTGACACGGCCGCCTGGATCGCGGAGCAAACCGGCGATAAAGAATACGCTTTGAATGCTCCCGAAGATAACGTCAAGCTCGGCACTTGGTACCTCGACTACACGCACAAAGAATACAGTAACAATTCGCTATTTGCCGTCGCTAGCTATAACGCTGGCCCCGGCAGCGTCGATGGCTGGATCAAGAAAGCAAACTTTACTGATGCCGACGAATTTGTCGAAAAAATTCCCTACCCCGAAACCAGAGGCTACGTAGAGTCTGTCTTCGGCGGCTATTGGAATTATTTAAGGCTCTACAACCCCGAGGTTGCGGCCAAAATAGCGGCGTTATAAGCTCACATCCAGCAAATACTCGGCTCTAGAGTGGGTCTAAATTGAGCCGGTGCTAATATCCGCTAAAATCAACTCTAGGCGCCCTGATGATTTTCGCAGCTCTCGACTACCTTGCTACTATCCGAAGCCCTATCGTTGGTAGGATAGTTACGTGAATCTACCCAAGCAGTTCTAGGCAATTTTTGAGTTCAGTTGATTTCATTGGAGTATCGTGACTAAATTTAGTGCCCCGCAGCAGAGTCAACTTGTGCAAATCGGTGCTTTTTTGCGCGATAACCGCGAAAAGCAGGCCAAGTCTTTAGAAGACATTGCTATTTGCACCTACATTCGCCCCCAATTGCTCAATGGGCTCGAAGCGGGTAACCCAGACTTGCTCCCTGAACCTATCTTTGTCCAAGGATTTATTCGTCGCTACGCCGAAGCACTAGGGCTCGATGGCATCGAACTTTCCCAGCAGTTCACCGTCACCTCCATTCCTTCTACCCCTCGCCCTGAAAAGCAGGCACCGCTAGCAGACAGTGCCACGACCCGATTAACTCGAATCTCTTCGGTCAATTCGCCTATAGCCAGCCAAATTTTAGAACAGCCCGTTACCACCTCGGCAGCAGCTACTCCAATATTTAGTCCGCTGCATTCCATAGATCATCCAGCAGCAGATCATCCAGCAGCGACTGATGTAGCAACACCAGTCGCACCATCGCCTGCGGCTACACCAGAAGAAATTCAACTAGAAAAGATTCAGCCAGAAGAAATTCAGCCAATTACGTCACTTAAGCCCGAACTGGAAAGCACCCCTTTTGAGGAACCCTTTTTCCAAATGGTGCCCGAAGCATCCGAAGCATCCAATGACTCGTTGATTGAGGAGCCCATAGCAGCAAGGCCCATAGCCGAGCCGACAGCAGATCCGATAGCGGAGCCCATAGCAGCAGAACCTATAGCAGCAGAACCTATAGCGGCAGAACCCATCGCCAGTTTGCCCCCAATTGTGACTGAGCCTAGCGTTCAAGAGAATGGATTAACTTCTGATTCATTTAACTTCGAGCCAGTGAATGCTGACCATGAAATGACGTTGCCGAGCGTCGATCAATCCACCGCCACGCCGCCGATTGAGCCGTCGGTTGAGCCCTCAGCCAATCTCGTATTCAATGATGATCTGCCAGCGGCATTTACCACGGAAGCAACGTCGGTGACGCCTTCAGTCAGTCGCTCTGTAGACCCTGTAGGCGTCGAGATGGGCAAATCACAGGCAGATTCTCCGAAGCTGATGCCGTTTGTGATCGGGGGTATTGCCGCAGTGCTGACGGTAGGGGCGATGATTTTGTTTAATGTGTTAGGCAGAGGCTCAAGCCAGCCCAACCTGGCGGGCACCTTACCCGCCACGGAACAGCCGACCGATAGTGCTGCCACGAGCGATCTCCCTACCCTTCCCACTAGCCCCGCGACCGAGCCCGCACCGCCCGTTAGCACCGCCCCGATTTATGTCAAAGCGACTGCCACCTCAGCATCTTGGGTCAGCATTATCGCTGACGGCGATCGCATCTTTGAAGGCACCCTACAGCCTGGAGACAGCAAGCTCTGGGAGGCTAAAGAAACGCTCAGCATCTATTCGGGCAATGCAGGCGGACTGACGCTAGCCGCCAATGGTGGTGCCGCCGCCGTCATGGGCGCAGCCGGTCAGCCTGAAGAGAAGATTTTTTCACCGCAATAGCGCTTTAGTGATCGCACGTTAGCAATAGGCCAATATAGCCAGAGTGCTAGTAGATCCCCAGGCACCTAACTAGACAACCCATAATCCAAACACACCCTATACAATAGGCAATACAATAGATACCGAAGTCGCTTCCTAAGATCCACTTCACGCTCTCAGCCCATTACCCAAGCACCTGCTTATGACGCCTCCCGCTGACCTTGAGACGGCAACTGCTGCCAACCTTGCGGTGCCAGAGGGAACGGTGCCAACGGAAACGCCGAAAAAAGTACAGACATTTCTCGATGAAGTGCCAGGCGACGTTGAGATGTCTCTGTTCGATCATCTCGACGAACTCCGAGTGCGAATTTTCTATGCTCTAATTGCCGTATTCGTAGGCGTCGTGCTTTGCTTCGCCAGAGTCAGGCAAATTGTTGAGCTGCTAGAAGTACCCGCTCAAGGCGCAAAATTCCTTCAGCTCTCGCCCGGTGAATACTTCTTTGTCTCCATTAAAGTCGCAGCCTACAGCGGCATCTTAATTGCCAGCCCATTCATTCTTTACCAAATTATTCAGTTTGTGCTGCCGGGGCTAACTCGCCGTGAGCGGCGCCTGATTGCCCCGGTGGTGGTTGGCTCTAGCGTCCTCTTTTTTGCCGGGTTAGCCTTTGCTTACAGCGCTTTAGTGCCCGCTGCACTCAACTTTTTTATTAGCTACGGGGCAGACGTTGTAGAACAAATGTGGTCGATTGATCGCTACTTCGAGTTCGTGCTGCTACTGCTGTTTAGTACCGGCCTGGCCTTTCAAATTCCGGTTGTTCAGCTATTACTAGGTCTTTTAGGAATTGTCGGCTCCCAGCAAATGCTATCCGGCTGGCGATATGTTTTACTGGGTGCGGCAATCTTAGGCGCTGTGCTCACGCCGTCTACCGATCCTGTGACGCAAAGCTTGCTCGGCGGCGCGGTGCTGTTTTTGTATTTCGGAGGCATTGGCTTAGTCAAGGCCATCGGTAAATAACAGAAAATGGCGGACTAACAGCCGTTAAGTTACAGCCCAAGCACTAAAAAAACAGACAAAAATAGCCATCAGCTAACCCCTATAAATTTGGATAGGAAAGATTGCTAATGGCTAAATATAGATGCTATAGATGCACTCTTAAAAAGCTATTTACCAGACCTTAAAAAACTCAATTCTTTAAACTTAAACTATTCGCAATGCAGGGTAAGCGCAAGAAAAAAGTTGGCAAAGTATGGTTGCTAGCGAGATCATGAAAGCGTCCCTCAAGCAGGTAGCGATGAGCCCAGGTTTCAGTCAGACCAACACCTCGGATAAAGCGGCTAAGAAAGCTCAAAAGCG
>JBGTIK010000018.1:0-1705 GCA_041745715.1 Phormidesmis sp. | reverse complement strand
AAGGCTTTGCAGCTTCGGCTCTTTCTATTTTTCTGAAAAGCAAAATAGAAAGTAGACGTGAATTTCTAATTTCAGAAGGCTGATCGCTGAAACGCCCATAAATCAGCGATAGTTCATTTGTTCACCTTAACAGGGGTAGCCCCATCGGCTAATCTACATCTATCACGATGTAATTGACGCTATTGGCGATAAAGCAGCCAGCGAAAATAAGGTAATGGAAGCCTGCGAGTATGCAATTTCTGAAATCCTTCGCCTCGTTAAGCGCATTTGTAACAGCCTCAACGGGACTCACGTTCTTATCACTGCCGACCACGGTTTTTTATACCAGCGCAAACCCATCGCCACCGCCGACAAAATGCCCCTTCCCATCGGCGAAGATATCCTTGAAACCAATCGCCGCTACCTGTTGCGTACCCAGGCTACTCACAGTCCAGATACGCTTCTTTTCCCACTCCCCTATGCAGCAGAACCCGTCAATATTGTGGTTCCTCGTGGCAGCGTTCGCTTCGCGAAACAAGGCGCAGGCTCCCAATATGTTCCACCCTACAAGAAGTCTGTGTCCCTATTATCAAATACCATCACAAAAGGGCCGAAGGAGACGATGGCCCCGCCCGCAAAGTCGGCGTCCAAATCAACGTCCGCGCCCGCCGAGTTACCAATAATCGCTTTTGCCTCAGCCTGATTCAAACCGATCCGGTAAAAGGCCGCTGGCGAGCTCGCCCTATCACCATCGCCCTTTATCATGCAGAGACAGGGGAAGTGGCTCTAGCGATGCCTGCCAACGGGATTTTCTCTAGCAGCAGCAGATCTACTAAGCGCTGCTCGTTCTTATCTTTTGGCTGCCATTGCGGGTCTTCGACAAACTGCCGATTGCAGTCTCGGCATTTATAGTTTTGTTTGCCTCGACGCGTTGTCCCGTTCTTTGAAATGTCGTGGGAGCCACAGGTCGGACAAGTCATCTCAACTTTCATCTGTTCTACTCCCTTGGAATCGCAACGTCTATGTCTTATTTTCCTCTATCCTTTACATTAATGCACTGCCAAGCTTTTTTTGCTATGGACAACTCCATCGTTAGCTGACCTATCATCCGTTCTAACTCCGCTATCTTCGCGGCTGAATCCTTGCCCATGCCTTTCGAGCCAAAGGCTTGGTGAGCCTGCTTGAGAAATTCGTTGCGCCAACGGTTGAGCACCGATGAATGAACTTTGTGGGCGCGGCTCGCTTCGCTCACCGTGCGCTGGCCACTGACCACCTCTAGCACGACTTTAGCCTTGAATTGCTGCTGTAGTTTCTTTGCTTGCTTGCCATGAACCTTTTCCCTACTGGACTTTAGCTTACTCTCTCTAGCCGCTGTCCTAATTTTGGGGGTCACTACATCGTTATCCCATCCCGCTTTGAGGCGTTTGCCTTTCTTAGAGCCTTGGGACGATTCTTTAGCGAGCAAGTTGAGAGCAATCTTTCTGATGACGGTCATATTCTCCGGGGCATGGCCTTTGCGAATCCGCGAGTCATCTTCATGACTGGCAACATCTAAGCTCCAATGTAGCTTGTTCTCAATGCCCCAGTGCCCCCGACTAGCGTAGGCAAAGCGCTCTACACCCCCGTCTAAACTCACTAGGTAGTAGCGCCGTTCACTCGTCGGCGGTTGTCCGTTAATGCGCCGTTCTGACTCAATCATGCCCACCCGTTTGAGTCCTTCCCATCG
>JBGTIK010000017.1:0-31250 GCA_041745715.1 Phormidesmis sp. | reverse complement strand
AAATAAGGCGATCACCGACCCCAGGATTGAGAAGGTACGCCTCTGAGCGGGAAGAGTACCCATTTCCGGAATTTTCGCTCTCTAAATTCGGGTCAAGCTACTCTTGATTTGAGACAAATATTTGTTTATTCTCCCTACACTTAAACAAACAAATATTCAAAAAGCATTTAATTGTACTCTCCAGGAGTTGCTTTTTTTATAACAGTGACCCCGCCAACTTTCTTCCCTGACATTCTCAATAGTTCATCACCTGAAAATTCAAAACCAAGCTTTAGTGCTATTCGCGCAACATCATCTGCGGTGGATGTTGCGAGCACCTCATTTTTAAGTGCAGGTTCAGACTGCATTTTCTTTAAAAATGCTTCGAGCTGATCTAAATCCATATTTAAATTCCTATTCTCGCTAGCTGGTCATATGTTAAACAGGGAAACCATTACATACTTAAAGCAGACACTACTATCCTATCAAGATATAGGCAATGGGTGGAACTCCCGGAAGGCTACATGAAGGCTAGATATAGTATGCAAGAAAAGGCATGACAATAGCGATTGGCGAAGTCAAAGTGCGGTGCCTGTGCCAAAATTTAGCTGGCAATTTCTCGCCATGAATGAAGCGCTAGGGGAAATGGACTCATGTTACAAGTTTAACCCACTGGTTCAGCGCCATAGAAAACCGCTCCATCGCCCGCCAAGTCGTATCGGGATGTGGGCGGTGCATTCCCCAGCGCCCCAGCACCGATCTCAAAAAGGCCCAAAACGGGTATGTGCTGTCCTTAAAAACTAGCGGCTCAACGAACTCTGGCAAACGTTAAGCTAAGCTCACACTGTAATTGAGACAGTGGCTAAGTCTGGGTGAGCTATGAAATCTGATGAGCAGATTAAAGAAAAAGCGAGTGGCAAAAGCCTGTTGCTAAAACGACTGCGGCGTAATGCACTGTGGCTGACGCTATTGGTGTTTGTATGGTTGATGTGTAGTGCGCAAGCCGCCGCTGAAAGCCTGAGTGAGCGGCAGCAGGCGTTTCCTCACTGGCAGAGTAAGCCGCCCGTGCAGATTTCTGAAGGCGATTTGGCCTATCCGCAGTGGATGGCGGGCACTTGGCGGATGACTTCGACGCTGATTGACATGGTGGCCCCGCTGGCTCCGGCGATTAAAACGCCTGGATTTGAGGGCAATCGGCAGTTTTTAGATCAGCCGATTCCGGCGATTATTCGCTTTGTGCCGGTGAAGGTTTCTAAAGGGAGCTTTTTGAATCGGGCGCTGCCCGGAAAAGATGACGAGGTGCAAATTGTTTCGGATAGAGCTTTTAATGGGCTGAATTTGGCTAGGGCTTATCTAGGGGATGATGGCGTAAAAGCAGTGAAGGCCGATCCGGATAATCCTAACCGGCAGATTACTTTTTTAAAGAACAATCAGCAGCTCATTTCTACGGTGACGGGTCGTTTGGTCGAGACTCCTAACGCGGGAACCTTTGCGACAACAGAAGTTTTTCAACAGTTTTTTCGCAATCCTAAAAATGCCGATAATGAGCCGACGGTATACCTCAATGAAGTGGAGAATACAACCATTTACCGCCGCCACTCAGATCCAAATTTTCCATTTGGGGCGGATCAAATGACCGCGATTTATCTATCGCCGCAAGATCCTAATTACTTTAAGGCGAAAGATCAGCCAGTAGCCTTGTACCGCTATCAGCTTTCGTTTAGCCCTGTAAATTAAGCTCGTTAGTTAAGGGCTTAATTTTCGCTAAATCTCAGCGACCTCAGCGGCGGCGCGGGCCATCCGTGCGGCCCGAACGACCGGCAGGGCCATCATCGTAACCACGGCCATAATCACGAGGATAGCCGTCGTAGCCAGAGGGTGGTCGGTCGTCGTAGTTAGGCCCATAGTTGGGGTCATAGCTGCGATCACGATAACCCCGATTATCATAACCGCGCTCCGGATACGGACGATTTCCGTAAGGGCTGTAGCCGTTTGAGCGCTCCACTGGATTGCCCAAAACCGTATTTTCTACATGCATTTTGAGCTGCTGGGCCATACGCCGCAAGCCCTGACGCTCATCTTGCCGGATAAAGGGTAAAAAGACCTTGGAAAGAATGCCCGAGAAGTGCTCCCGGTGTAGATAATGCGTACGTCCTGGCACATTTTCACGCAGCTCAAATACATGCTCACTGCGCAACCCCGGAATTGTCGAAACCCATCGCATCATATAGGGCGATCGCAGCATCGTGATCACCGGCTGAAACTCGGTTTCTTCATCGCCTTCTAGCCGCTGCATAGACAGAAAAATTTCATTGCCCCGCGCTAGCGGCAGCCCCGGATCGCAGTCGTACAAAAACGTATTCCAGAACCGCCACTGATCTTTACGAATCAGTGCATCCCAGACGACGCTTTGCGGAGCATTGATGTCAATTTCGGCGTAGAGAGTAGGCATTTGCAAACAAGTAAGGCTGAGGACGGCAGACGAAAAAGCGGGGCGGAAGATGAGGATAGGTGCTCCGAACGATTGAAAAAGGGCTACCCTTTTACTCATCATTCATCGTTTCTCACTCATCGCTTAAATCATTATGGTCAGTTTGACACCGAATCCTAGCTACGGTTTAACGCTCCGTATTAAGCTGCCCAATCGGGTGAGCCGACTGTCGGCGGTGATTGAAGCGATCGCCCAAGCAGGAGGCAACTTAGGCAATATCGACGTGATTGAAAAAAGCCGTGATCACATTGTCCGTGAGATTTCGGTCGATGCCGCTAGTACAGAGGCCGCTAATACTATAGAGGCGGCGGTGCGCGCTTTGCAAAATATAGAGGTGCAGGCGGTGTATGACCGCACGTTTGCGCTGCACAGGGGCGGTAAGCTGCGGGTAGAAGCCAAAATTCCGCTGCGAGAGCAGGATGATCTGGCGATGGCCTACACGCCTGGGGTAGGGCGTGTGTGTCTGGAAATTGCCAAACACCCTGAGCGGGTGTTTGACTTGACGATTAAGGGCAATACGGTGGCAATTGTCAGCGATGGCAGTGCGGTGCTGGGGCTAGGGAATTTGGGCGCGGCGGGCTCGATGCCGGTGATGGAAGGTAAAGCCATGCTGTTTAAAGAATTTGCGGGGCTCGATGCCTTTCCGATTTGTTTGGATACGCAAGATACGGAAGAAATTATTGAGACGGTGAAGCGGATTGCGCCGGTATTTGGGGCGGTGAATTTAGAAGATATCAGTGCGCCGCGCTGCTTTGAAATTGAAAAGCGCTTGCAGGCTGAGCTAGATATTCCGGTTTTTCATGACGATCAGCATGGGACGGCGATTGTGAGCTTGGCGGCGCTGACAAATGCGCTGAAGGTGGTGAACAAAAAAATCGGTGAGATTCATGTGGTGATCAATGGCGCGGGGGCGGCGGGGCTGTCGATGGGGAATTTGTTTAAACAAGCTGGGGTGCAGCGGCTGACGATTTGTGATTCTAAGGGAATTGTGAGCCGCGATCGCACCGATCTCACTTCCAACAAACAAGCCTTTGCCGTCGAGCAATCGGGCAGCCTCGCCGATGCGATGAAAGAGGCAGACGTTTTCATGGGCGTCAGTGCGCCGGGCGTGGTGACGGTAGAGATGGTGAAATCTATGTCTGCTAGCCCGATTGTTTTTGCAATGGCCAACCCCGTGCCCGAAATTCAGCCCGAACTTGTAGAAGGCATTGTTGCCGTCATGGCCACCGGTCGCAGCGACTACCCCAACCAAATCAACAACGTTCTCGCTTTTCCGGGTGTGATTCGAGGAGCCATCGACTGTCGCGCTCAGGCAATTACAACAGATATGTTTTTAGCGGCGGGTAAAGCGATCGCTTCTCTAATTCCCGATCCTGAAATCACCGCCAACAACATCATGCCCTCCGTCTTCGACAAGCGCGTTGCCCCTGCTGTTTCTGCCGCCGTTCAAGAAGTTGCGAGAGCTGCTGGCATCGCCAAAAAATAGGCCAAAAAACAGGTAAAAAAAACAAGAAGGAACGGATGCCTAGACTCGAATATTCTCCGCCTATTTATCCCTTTCATATTGATGCCGTTGGTCATGTCAACAATCTGATTTACATCGAATGGATGGAAATTGGCCGGGTGCTGCTGCTAGAAGCGGTCGGAATGCCGATGGAAGAGATTGCCAAAGCAGGCTTTGGCCCTGCCCTGGTGGAAACGACCATTCGCTATAAAACGCCGCTTTATTTAGGTGACAAAGTATTCGCGACGCTTTGGCTCTCGCAATTGCGGGGCGCTTCGGCGCGCATGGAGTTTGAGTTTTTTAATCAGCGGGGGGAGTTTGCAGCAGTAGGCGTACAGCGAGGATTGTTTATTGATTTGCAGAGTAAAAAGCCCAGACGGCTGAGTGGGGAGGAGCAATCGCGCTTTGCCACCTATCTCATAGAGCCGCCTTAAGGTAACGACAGCTACTACTCCAGGCTGAAGACCGCGCTCTCCGGTGTGCCTTACAATAGGTAATGGCCATAAAAATAGGAACTGCCCCGTGTTAAACGAACAAGCCAAGAAAAATATTCTTCGTAAGATCCCGCATGGGATTTATGTTTGCGGCGTTAAGGACGGTGAAGAGGTGAATGGATTTACGGCAAGCTGGGTGATGCAGGCTTCGTTTACGCCGCCGCTAGTCGTAAACTGCGTAAAGACAGATTCGACTTCTCACGCGATGATCAAAGCGAGTGGTGTGTTTGCGCTAAGTGTGTTGGAAGAGGGGCAAAAAGACATTGCCCAAAACTTTTTTAAGCCGCTGCGCCGCACTGGCAATAAGTTTGAAGAGATTGAGTTTTATTTGGGAGAAGAGACCGGTTGCCCGATTATTAAGGAGTCTCTGGGCTATGTGGAATGCAAGGTTGTCGGTAGTGTTGATCATGGCGATCATACGGTGTATGTCGGTGAGGTGATCGGGGCTGGCGAACATCATGAGGGTAAGCCGCTACTGCTCGAATCAACCGGATGGAACTACGGCGGATAGGCTTTCCTTGGGTTAGAAATTGCATTTAGCAAAGCGCTTCGGCTCATTAAGAAAAAACTAGAGTCCTAGCGCTTTTTAGGTTTTTCTGGCAAAGTAAAGCGAGGTCAAATTTCCTAGGAGGTTTGCCAAAATGACAGAACCTAGAAAATTCAATATTTTCAAGCTTTTCGGCAAGATTGACGGCAGCTCGTTTCCTCAAAACCGCAGCCCAAAGTCACACCTTTGCTAATACCCACCGCGAAATCCCGCTAGGATAAGCATCACAGAGCCCGGACGCGCCATCAAATAATCCCGACCATCGGGACTGAAACTTCCAGGTAAACATCAGGCCCAGCGAAGTTTTAACGCGCGCCATCAAATAATCCCGACCATCGGGACTGAAACTCTTGGCTAGTTTTATCGGCCTCGGCAATCTTAAATCGCGCCATAAAATAATCCCGACCATCGGGACTGAAACTAGATGAAAGCAACCATTGCTTCTACCGGCTCTTGGACGCGCCATCAAATAATCCCGACCATCGGGACTGAAACGGCTCTTTTCTGCAAGCATTGCAAAAACACTTGACAGCGCGCCATCAAATAATCCCGACCATCGGGACTGAAACTTTTTCTTTTTTGTCTCGCCTCCTGCTTCTGCCTTCGCGCCATCAAATAATCCCGACCATCGGGACTGAAACGGTAGCCCTTACGTCATCACCGACCAACTCATTCGCGCGCCATCAAATAATCCCGACCATCGGGACTGAAACGTTCTGTTGGCTACGGGAGGGTAAGCGGGCTTTCTACGCGCCATCAAATAATCCCGACCATCGGGACTGAAACAACTGGTTAGGCGTGGCGCTTTTGACTCTAGATATCCGCGCCATCAAATAATCCCGACCATCGGGACTGAAACTATTGACGCACCCGACAGTACGGGGGCCACGCTGTCCGCGCCATCAAATAATCCCGACCATCGGGACTGAAACACTAATCCTGTCGCTGACATTAGCTCCATGATTACCTTGCGCCATCAAATAATCCCGACCATCGGGACTGAAACACCACTTCCCCGGCTTTGTTGTTGATTCATTCCACGGCGCGCCATCAAATAATCCCGACCATCGGGACTGAAACTCAGTAGATTTGATGCACCGCCTGTGAACTATGCGTTTGCGCGCCATCAAATAATCCCGATCATCGGGACTGAAACCAAAATATTCGCATCAAAACAGCAGAAGGCGTTCGCGCGCCATCAAATAATCCCGACCATCGGGACTGAAACATGACCCACCTTTAGATCTGCCTGGGCCTCCGTCCTCCGCGCCATCAAATAATCCCGACCATCAGGACTGAAACTCGTGTAGCCCGCGCACAGTATAAACAATCATTGCCGCGCGCCATCAAATAATCCCGATCATCGGGACTGAAACAGCGCGATCGCTCATCCACCGACTCAAATCCTACTATCGGGCCATGCGATCGCGCTCAAGGTCATAAATAGCTTTCTCAATGCACCATTCAGCAGTTTTGTCTGGATGGCGCTGGGAAACGTGCTGAATGAGCCGCTCTGTTATCTCACGATTTCTCGTTAGCTCATTAAGCCGACGAAATAAGGACGAACAGCTTGCTTGCGCTACAGGTCGCCTAAACTGAAAGGATTTTCCCCTTTCAAGGATTGTTTTAGGCGATCGCCCTTGTCTCCGCTGCTGCCTCTCTTTTGACCATTCCAATCAAACCAAGGCACACCCTTTTCCAAAGCTAGCGCATAGCTCCACACCACCCCCAGCAAAACGACACCCAGAAATACAAATTCCAACATCAGGCGCTCCATCACACGCCCCTATTTTTCCCAAACCAGAAAACCCTAAATGTCGTGTATCTGCTAGCTTTTAGCGGTATAGCATAGGTTCTTACAGCAGAGGTCGAGGAAATTACGAACTATTACCTAATCCCAACCATTGAAACTAAAACACCACACCAAACTCTGCCAAACCGGCGATGTATTTTAGAGGCAGTATGCTATTAGCTAAAGCTATGCTAAGTTAGCCGCAAATTTGGAGACGTCTCACCCATGAATAACGATTTGACCCGCCTCGTGATATTACTCTCTATCCTATTGCTGATAGCGTTTCCCTTTGCCGGCTTCGCGCCCCTACTGCTTTTGCTGTTTGCCGCCGTATTTGGCTGGGCCGTTCAGCTCGCAACAACTATCATCGGCGCGACCGAACCGACAGATAGCGAATAGCATTGATCTGCTCTCTTATATGACTCCTACGGCATAGAGATCAAAAACGCTATCTTTTAAAAGCTCTCCTTTTAGGCGGTGAAAAAACTGAGTTAATTCGCTGTTATAGAAAGCGCAGCTCGTCAAAAGGAGACTTTTTATGGTCATTTCTGCCGATCAAATTCCAGCTCAAACTCAAGATCGTCAGCCCGCTCTCGAATCGGAGATGACGCCATCACCGATTTATGATCGCGACAGCTACAAAGGCAGCGACAAGCTCAAGGGTAAAGTAGCCCTGAATCACTGGCGGTGACAGTGGCATTGGTAGATCCGTTGCCTTCCTGTACGCCAAAGAAGGCGCTGACGTCGCGATTTCTTATCTAGATGAGCACGGCGATGCTGAGAAAACTAAAAAAGAAGTAGAAGCCGTGGGCCAGCGCTGTCTTTTGATTCCTGGAGAGATCAGCAATGAGAAATTTTGCCAGGAAGTGGTTCAAAAAACGGTCGATGAACTTGGTCAGCTTGACATCCTAGTCAGCAACGCGGCTGAGCAATACACCGAAAAAGATTGGGAAGAAATTGATGCAGCCCGCCTTGGCAGCATTTTTAGCACTAATGTGTTCCCGATGTTTTACTTTACCAAAGCTGCCCTGCCTCACCTCAAAGAAGGCAGCAGCATTATTATCACCACTTCGATTAATGCCTACAAAGGCAATGACTCACTGCTGAGCTACTCCACCACCAAAGGCGCGAATTTGGCCTTTTTGCGATCGCTCTCCCAGCGCGTACTAGACAAAGGCATCCGAGTCAACGGCGTCGCTCCCAGCCCCATTTGGACACCCTTTATCCCCGATGCCATGCCCGCCGAAGCGGTAGAAGGCTTCGGTAAACAGGTGCCAATGAAGCGCCCCGGTCAGCCCGTAGAAGTCGCGACCTGCTTTGTATTTTTAGCCTCTGAAGACGCCTCTTACATGACCGGCCAAGTGCTGCATCCGAACGGCGGAGTCGTTGTAGGCGGGTAGGTTATAGCCCAATTTCTGACGAAAGCTAGCTTCTGGGGGGTTGCGGTTGTGTGTAGCGATCGCAGCCCTTCCTTCTTCACAAGCATCCTATCGTTTGTAAGTACGGCTTTGTGAGTGGGCTAGATTTGGGGAGACTTCTATAACATTGGAAAAGCTGTCTGCGCGCTTATTCAACGAGATCATTGCCCCAATTCTAAAACCTGAGCTGCGGTAAGCGTCAGTGCTGGAAAAGTCGGAGAGTCGATAGCCTGATCTCCGCGCAGCATTGTAGTTTGATAGCGTCCATCGTCACCGAGGATGCAAAGCGTTAGTGTTGGTTGCTTAGGTCTTCCGATAAAGACTTCACCCCCAAGTCCCTCATAGTCAGCAATCCAATACTCTGGAATGCCTAGAATCGCATAGTCCTCAAACTTTCGAGCATAGTCATTTTGCCAGTTATTGCTCACCACTTCTGCCACAAATTTGACAGAGCTGCCCAGCGTTAGAATTGATTCACGCGCCCAAAGCGGCTCTTGAGCCAAAGATTCGCTATCAACGACCTTAACATCTGGCCGAAAAGCAGTGAAAGCGCCCAACGGCTGAAGGATGCCACGTTGCAAAATAAACCAGGGTAAGTGTTTACTATCGAGCTGAACATTCAGCTTGCGATCAATAAAAGCAGCTACCTGCTCGTGCGGCCCAGTAGGCTCCAAATCGAATACCTCGCCGTCGATTAACTCATAACGATTGTCATCGCTGTACTGAGCTAGAAACTGCTCAACCGTTACAGATTTGGGCTGTACAATTACCATAGTCTTTCAAGCTGCTGAGTGAACACAAAGGGACTTTGCCAACGCTCACGGACTCTTAAAGTATAAGCTAAGCCCTTCTTACGCTGGTTCTGTATGGTTGCAGTTGTTGATAGAAAACCTATTTCATTTGACGAGTTTGTGGACTGGTATCCAGGTGATACAGAAAATCGTTACGAACTGAGAAGGGGAGCTGTTATCGAGATGCCTAAACCGAGGGGGCAGCACTCCCGTTTAGCAGGTGATTTGGCCTATGATCTCGGTGCTACCATTCGGCAATCGAATCAGCCCTATTTCATTCCTAGAGAGTGTATTGTAAAAATCTCAAACGATACGGGATATGAGCCAGATATTATCGTTTTAGATGAGGAGAAAATCAGCGACGAACCGCGCTGGGAACGCGAGTCGATTGTGACTTCCGGCCAGTCAATCAAGCTAGTGGTAGAGGTTGTCTCCAGCAACTGGCGCGATGACTACTTATTTAAACTGGCAGACTATGAGACGCTAGGTATTCAGGAATACTGGATTGTCGATTACCTAGGGATTGGGGGGCGGCGTTACATCGGCTCTCCTAAGCGGCCAACCTTCACCGTTTGCAGTTTGGCGGAAGGCGAGTACGAACTAAACCAGTTCCGTGGCGGTACTCCGATTATTTCTCCCACCTTTCCAGCTTTTGCTTTTACGGTTGACCACATTTTCGCGTCAGGGCAGTAGGTATCGAAACGTATCAGTAAAAAATCGCCCAGAGATAGGGCCCTCGGCTGACGACGGTTCGGATGAATGCTACATCAGGGCGGAAAGATAGCTGAGGCAGCTTTCGGGCACTAAGCGGCATTCGCCCGCTAAAATGCGCCGGGTATCTATCCAGAAGGCTTGATCGAGGCGATCGCCCTCCACTAATTCAAAGCACCGATCTAGCTGATAAAACGCCGAATCGACAAATTTCGCCTGAAAGAGCTGAATCAACTCATGTTTGGGCTTGCCATTGAGCGTAAAGATATTGTCTAAGCAGCCCAGATATTCAATCTCGGTAAGCTGCGCCTGAATTTCTTCAGCAAACTCACGTACCAAAGCCGCCGCACTGGTTTCACCAAACTCTATGCCGCCGCCCAAAAACCGATAAAAGGACTGCTTTGTTTTAGAATCTTCGCCTTTGCTGACAAATACATGCCCATGATGCTCAATTAAGCCAAGGGCAATCGGTCGAATCCGCTTAGCCATTTTATAGACACTCCTAGGGTTCTCCTTTGGGCGCTCCTTTGGGCGCTCCTTTGGGCTCTCGTCAATATACTTATCCAGATGCTGATCTGGATAAGTATTCACCGTATTTAGTCAGGAAAGGCCGCTTCAGGATTTTCTGAAGGCGTTGGCCAGTCTTCATTTTCGCCGCCAATGGCGATCGCACTAATCTCCACGAAGTCCTTGCTGAACTGTCGCACCGTGTTAATCAGCACATCGAGCGCCAAGGCATCGGTGGTGCCCAAGTCGAACCAGCAGCGCGCCCACAGCCCTTTGAACTCAACTTCGCTCATATTGTGCATGAGCGAGAGCAGCGATCGCTCCGACTCTTCTTCATCGTAGTCAAAGTAGCTGATATCTACGCCGGTCTCCTGCACCTGAAGATTTTCGGCATTAAATCCGCCCAGTTTGCCTAAGAAAAACCACGAGGCAAAAATTTCCTCCACATACTGCTGCTCAGCTACCGATGGCACAGTTTCAAACTCTAGCCAAATCCACAAATTAAAAAAGTCGCACTCGCGAAATTGAACCTGCACGCTGGCTTACCCCATATCAACTAATATGCACTATACAGATCATAAGTGGGCTGAGCGCCGTCTGAGCCTATTTTTTCTTGAAGATACTTTTCTCCATGCTGCATTTACGCGATCTTAGCTATCATCCTGCCGCCAGTGCCGTGCCGATTCTTCAGACGGTATCGTTTGATCTGGCCCCGCAACAGCTGGGGCTGATTATCGGGCCGAGCGGATCGGGCAAAAGTACGCTGCTAGAAATTTTGGCCGGGCTAGCGGTGCCGACTAAGGGAAAGATTTTTTGGCGCGATCGCCCGCTTTTGCCCGAAGCCCTCCAGCAGCTTGGCGGCTTGGTCTTTCAGTTTCCCGAACGCCACTTTTGCGGCCACACCGTCTTTGAAGAACTCCGCTTAGGTCACCCCGAACTCAGCTCCGATCGAGTCTCTGAAGCCCTTGCGTCCGTCGGCCTAGACGATCTCTCCTTGCAGGCGTCTCCCCACCAGCTCAGTGGCGGTCAGCAGCGCCGACTGGCTCTAGCCGTACAGCTCATTCGTCAGCCCTACCTGCTTTTGCTGGATGAACCTACCGCCGGGCTCGACTGGTCTATGCGCCAGCAGCTCGTAAGCTTGCTAGGTGAACTCAAGCAAAAATGGAGCCTGTTAATTGTTTCTCACGACGCCGAAGATCTGATAGACATTGCTGACCACTGTTGGACAATTGATCACGGCCAGCTTAATGTAGCTGATCGAGAGAAATTAAAAGAGACCCTATGACCGACACCCTGCCCGCGCATTTAGATCTGTGGCAACAAACCCTTCACTGGCAGCCGACTATAGAGCAGCGATCGCTCTTTCAAGCCCTCTACGACCAAATCGTCGAAGGCAATCAGCAATTCAATCTTACCCGCATCACCACCCCTGAAGACTTTTGGGAAAAGCACCTATGGGACTCTTTAAGCGGCTTAGCGCCTTGGCTGTCTGAAGCGTCCGAAGATCTTGAAGAAACAGAAGTGCCCGATCCAGATGATTCAGGCCCCATTCGTATCATCGACATTGGCACAGGTGCTGGCATTCCCGGCATTCCATCGGCGATCGCCTTGGGCATTATGCAGGGTAATGTCGATCTTACCCTGGTCGATTCCACCCGCAAAAAAATCCAGTTTTTGCAAGTGGCCTGTCAGCAGATGGGGCTAAAAGCGACCTGCCTTGCCAACAGAGCCGAAGCGCTGGGTCAGCAATCTGCCCACCGAGAACAGTACGACTTGGCCTTGGTGCGGGCCGTGGGCTCAGCGGCGACCTGCGCTGAATATGCCATTCCTTTGCTAAAGGTAGGCGCTCAGGCGGTGCTGTTTCGCGGTCAGTGGAGCATAGAAGATACTGAAGCATTGGCACCTGTGGTGGATTTGCTAGGCGGCGAAATCACTGATTTGCAAAGCTGGCAAACGCCGCTTACCCAGAGCGTTCGTCACTGCATTTTTGTTCATAAAGAAAAACCCACCCCCTCAGATTTGCCGAGAGCGGTGGGTGTGCCTAGCAAAAAGCCGCTAGATTGATTGGGTTGGCTGATCCTAACCCTGGTTTTTAATCGTCATCACCTCCACGATTTTCAGAGCCATCTCATCTGGAATGGCCAAAATTTTACGTAAGTCATCAATGAAGGCTTTTTCGTCACCCGAAACAGTGCCATCTGCAAATACCAAATCAACCGCTACTGCAAACGCAGTCGGCGCTAGCATCGGCGGCAGTGCCGTTTTGGCACAGGCAATCATCTCATTGGGGCCATATTTTTTGAGCCGATCAACTAGATAATCTTGGACTCGCTGTAGCCCTTTTTCAGAGCTGTTAACAATGTCTTGAAAGAGCCGCATTCGGCTAAGCCGCAATTTCATCTCTGTTTCTTCAGACGCAGAGAGATAGCCATCAGAAGGGATCGCTACCAAACATATAGCCGCAAACGCCTCCGCCGAATTCATCGCAATTTTGGCTTCAGATTTTACCCCAAACACCTGATCTAAAAGTCCCATCATCCACCCCATATAAAAATAAATATCAGTAGACACTAACTTGCTGTGGCACAGCCACTTGCCCAATCGCCTTCATTAAGTTAACATCTGCGATTGTCATGCCACAGTGTTGGCAAGAACGCCGCGTTTCTAACGATAGAAACAGCGCTAAACCTTGAATTTATAAAGCTTGTAAGGTTCAAGCGCTCATTCAGACAACGAAAAAGGGACAAACCACTCGGTTTATCCCCTGATTTGGCTATTCTGGGCTTGAGCTTCACGCCCAGAGGCTTAACAACAATCCTCTGATAGGCCTGGTTACCTATTTATTCTGGCTAATGCATAGCTGCTACAGTAGTGCTAAACAGTGAATACTAAAGAAGTCAAGCCTAAATAATCTGGCTCATTTCCGACTCTAACTGCTGAAGGAGCTGAGCATTACCTTGGGCTTTCGCCACTTCAATGCGGTGTTGCAGCGAACGAGCAATACTTTGCCTGTGCGTGAGGCTAGCTTCTTGTACAAGCTCTCGGCGAGCTTGTGCGGCAGGACTGATCCCCATCATCTGATTGCGCAGCGAGGAGAGCGTTTGACGATTAGCCGATAGGACTGTACCATTCGCCGCCAATGGATGGCTAGCTAGCTGCTCAATATGACCTTGACGAGTCGTTTGATAAGCGACTCCTCGATACATCAATTGCTCAGCAGGCTGAGGAATGGGCACGTGGCGCACATAGGTATAGTGGCAGGCATTGCCCCGATACCGGCAAGTAACTTCGCTTTCAGTCACATCCAGCATAGGAGGGTTGTAGTCGTAATCAACGCCGCGATAAGTGAGTTTCATTTTCGTTCCCCAAAAACTTTTTTATGGATCAAAAAGATCTTGTGAGGTAACGCGTTCCTTCAGAGTGCAGAATGCTCAATCAAATTCGGCTTAATTGAGTCATTTTACCCTTACTTCCGTTTCAATCCTGAGAATTCCTAGCAATATTTCTTAAAATATCTCTTAAAAATATTTCTAGCGCCACCGATTGAAGTGAACGTAACCGTATCTTTTTCTGTATCTATTTTTACAGTTCTGACTTATCGTGGCAACCCCAGGAAATATACGGATATCCTCTCGGTTTTCTTTGCTATAAAAGGAATACAGCTATTTTTTCGGCAGTTGAGCGCCTGCAACCGTATTATTTCTTAACTTCCTGCTTGGGCTGATCCCCAACCGTTTTCCCTTAGAAACTCGTTAAATGCTTGCCCTTAGCTTAGCATCTCAGCGATTTGTGAGGGTTTCGTGACCACCAAAAAAGATAGCCGTGCTAGTTATCAATCTTTACGTATGAAATGCATTATCAATCGGCGATCGCAGTTTTGCGCCAGTCACCGCTATTGGCTCCCTGAGATCAGCAGTGAGGAAAACTATCAGCGCTTTGGCAAATGTGCCCGCGCGCCGGGACACGGCCATAATTACGTACTTCATACCTCGATTCAGAGCGAAGTGGGCCTCCATGGCATGGTGCTCAACCTCAACGAAGCCAAAGAAACCATCCGTCAAGCGGTGATTGAGCCGCTCGATTTTACTTACCTGAACGAAGCCTGGGATGAATTTCGCATAACGCTGCCCACAACTGAAAACATCGCACGAGTGATTTGGCAGCGCCTCGACCCTTATCTACCATCCCCTTTAAAGCTTGCGAATATTCAGCTACACGAAACCCCAGAACTTTGGGCCGACTATGAAGGAAATGGAATGCAGGCTTATCTGACCGTATCAACTCACTTTAGTGCAGCGCACAGACTGGCTTTGCCTGATTTGAGCGACGAAGAAAATTACGACATTTACGGCAAGTGTGCTCGCCCCAATGGTCACGGCCATAACTACCAGGTAGAGGTCACTGTCAAAGGCGAAGTCGATTCGCGGACTGGAATGCTGGTCGATTTGGTGGCGTTGCAAGCAGCGATCGCTCACCACGTCATCGAACCCTTTGATCACACCTTTCTAAATAAAGACATCCCTTACTTTAGTGAAGTCGTCCCGACCGCCGAAAATATTGTCATCCGCATCTGTCAGCTTTTGCAGCAACCTATCCGAGAGATTGGTGCAACTCTTCACAAGGTTAAGCTGATTGAAAGCCCTAATAATTCAGCCGAAGTCTTTGCAGAAGATGCCGAGAGTCTCGATTGTGCGCATCGGGCACCTCCAGTTTTGGCCAGCGTTTGGGCCAGTGTAGGTAAGAACAGCTAGGTATGACACCAAAAAAAGTCGCCCTTAACTGGATGTTAGGGGCGGCTTTTAAGCGCTGAAGAGTAGCGTCAGCTTTCAATGGGCTAGTTCTCTACGGAGTGACGAAGATCGTGGAGCTAGGCGATGCTAGCCATCTTCACATCGTTGGTTGCGAGTAAATTCTGCAAATCTTCCGAGTCTACCGTTTCTTTATCGACTAGCATTTCAGCTAGCTTATCGAGAATATGACGATTTTCGAGCAAGACGGCTTTGCAGCGATCATAAGCTTGATCCACCAGGGCGCGAACTTCCGCATCAATCGAAGCGGCTGTCTTTTCAGAAAAATCACGCTCACTAGAAATATCACGGCCTAAGAAAGGATTGCCCTGCTGACGACCGAGCGCCACGGGGCCGAGCTTATCGCTCATGCCAAAGCGAGTCACCATCTGACGCGCCGTGCTAGCCACCTGCTGCAAGTCATTAGAAGCGCCAGTCGTGACTTCTTCATCCCCAAAGACGATTTCTTCCGCAAGACGACCGCCGAGGGCAACCGCCATTTGGTTTTGCAGATAAGATCGAGAATATAGTCCCGACTCCAAGCGCTCTTCACTAGGTGTGAACCAAGTCAGACCGCCCGCGCGACCGCGAGGGATGATGCTGATTTTCTGTACCGGGTCGTAGTCAGGCATGAGCGCTCCGACCAAGGCATGACCCGCCTCATGATATGCCACCAGCGTTTTGCGCTTTTCGCTCATCACCCGATCTTTTTTCTCAGGGCCAGCCAGCACGCGATCAATCGCGTCATTGACCTCATCCATCGCAATCTCGGTGAGGTTACGCCTGGCGGCCAAAATAGCCGCTTCGTTCAGCAAGTTCGACAGATCCGCGCCGGTAAAACCAGGTGTGCGCCGAGCAATTTTCTCCATATCCACATCTTGCGAGAATGTTTTGCCGCGCGAGTGCACGTTCAAAATTTCCAAGCGACCAGCGTAGTCGGGGCGATCTACTACGACCTGACGGTCAAATCGGCCAGGACGCAACAGGGCCGCATCCAATACATCGGGGCGGTTGGTCGCGGCGATGATGATAACACCAGTGTTGCCTTCAAAGCCGTCCATTTCGGTCAGTAGCTGGTTGAGCGTTTGCTCGCGCTCATCGTTACCGCCGCCCAAACCAGCGCCTCGCTGACGGCCCACAGCGTCAATCTCATCGATAAAGACGATACAGGGCGCGTTCGACTTAGCCTGCTCAAACAGATCGCGAACGCGAGAAGCACCCACGCCAACGAACATTTCAACAAATTCAGAACCCGAAATAGAGAAGAAGGGAACGCCTGCCTCTCCCGCAACAGCCTTAGCTAGGAGCGTTTTACCTGTTCCTGGCGGGCCAACGAGCAAGACGCCTTTAGGAATTTTTGCGCCGATGGCGGTGAACCTGTCAGCATTTTTCAAAAAGTCCACGACTTCAGCTAGCTCTAGCTTGGCTTGGTCAATCCCGGCAACATCGCCAAAGGTAACTTGGGTCTGAGGCTCCATCTGCACTCGCGCTTTGGACTTGCCAAAGTTCATGGCCTGAGAGCCAGGGCCATTGGAAGCGCGGCGGAATAGAAAGAACAGACCGACCAACACCAGTACGGGCAAAATCAATGCGCTAAAGACTCGCACTAGAGCGCTTTCATCTTGAGTGGGCTGAATTGAGATATCGACGTTATTGGTTTCTAGAATATTTACCAGGCCGGGGTCTTGAGGCAAATCGACAATCACGCGACCGGTGCCATCGGGGGCTGCAAATCGAGCTTGGGTCTTATCAGAAGTGATCACCACATTTTCAATGCGGCCCTGCTCAACTTCGTCAATAAATTTGCTGTAGCGCATCGTTTGCGTTTCGACGCGAGGCTGATCAAAAAATGTGGTTGCGAGAGCAATGACTACCACGACGAGTAGTACGTAAAGGCCCGCGTTTCTCCAGCGCTTGTTCACCGAGGGAAGCCTCCTATTGTGCTTGGGTGAGAGTTTTTCTTGTTATTAATTTATGTTAACTCATTTTCAGAAATCCCTACACAGGCTCTGTTGAGTCTCTACCGAAGGCTGGCTACGCGGATGCTAGCTGGGTAAGTTGTTGTTGCATAGCTCTAAGGCTAGGGTGTTGGGGATTATGTTTCAGTTTACTCGTCCCACTGATGATTGTGTGAACTGGTAAAAGCTGGACAGCGCAGTTGCTGTAAGCGATCGCTTCAAACCTCACAAGCTGCTGCGAGTCCCACCGCTGCCCCCGCACCGTTTGCCCGCTGGCAATTAACCGCCGTCTGAGATAGTCCCGCATTAAGCCTGGTAAGCACGGCGTATCTAAAGGCGTCCACCACTGCCCTTGGGCCCATCCCCAAAGATTGCCCGTACTGGTTTCGAGCCAGTCACCTTGATCGTTGGTCAAAATGGCTTCGTCAGCGCCGTGGCGGCTAGCCTGCTGCCTCGCTAGCCAGCAGGCTAAGTAATTGCCAGTCTTGTGGGTCGGCAAACTGCGGGTGTAGTCAGGTGGGGCCACCCAGCACGTAACGCCGTTCGCTTGCTGTTGTGCCAGTAAGGAGGGCAAATCGCGCCCCGTGATCCACTCCTGGCCGTCGGGAAATAGGGTAATGCGCAAAATTGAATAGCGGGATTTCAGGGCTTCGCAGCCGCTGTAAATCGCAGCCCAGTCGGGTGGCTTCCAGCCGAAGGTTTGAAGGGAGTAGGTGAGGCGATCGCAGTGCCCCTGCCACTGAGTCAAGGGATGCGCCAGATCTTGGTCATACACCCGCATCGTGGTAAACACCGTCGCGCCAAACCGCAGACCCGCATTATCTAACGGCAAAGCCGCCGCGCTATTTTCCTCAAACAGCGCCCCCTCAAACAGCGCTCCACTGTACCAAAAAGCCATCTGAGCAAATCCTTCCTTTTACTCCAAGCCTTTCTCTAAGCCCTGACTAGAGCGCTCAAACGCAGCGCAAGTGCCATCTGAGGTGACCTGCAACCCCACCAGTGGCGAGTCAGGATTGCGGCAGCGCTGGCCGCGTAAATGCCGACAGTAATAGCAGGTTTTGCCAACCGCAGCCCCCGCTCGCGGCGTAACCCGCATCAGCTCTCGCTGATTGAGCCCGCGAAGCACGAGCTGATCGCCCTGCCAAGTGGCTTCTACAATGCCGGTATCGGCCAACTGCACCCAGCGAGGATCGCTCTCTAGGCTAGTGGGGAGCGTGACCCTCACCCGCTCTGGCGTAGACTCAACTTCGCCTTCATACAGCGTGCTTTGTGGCGGCGCAGGCTGCCAAAATGACTCAGCCAAAGGCAGATCAATCAGCTGAGTCGCGGTCGGCAAGTGGAGCTGATAGCGGCTTTGTAAATCATCTAGGCTGGCCAAATTGGCAAGCTGCTGCGCCTGCCCATGCACAAAAATGACGTGCTGCGGCCTGAGATTGTGAATGAGCTGAGTCGTGCCCCCTACATCAGAGTGATTGGTCAGCATATAGTGCTCAATTTCTACGACTTCAGAAGCCGTTTGAGCCTGCATTTCAGCCAGCCAATCAAACCCGTACCAGCGGGTGAATGAGCCGGTTGACTGGCCTACCATTTGGCCTTGCCAGCGCGGAATGTCGCTCAAAGCCGGTGTAAATACTGTCCAGTGAGCCAAATCGCCCTGGCAATAAAGGCTCGGCTGCGTAGCCGGATGCACGATAAAAATAGCGGGCTCCGAGCTAGCGTGAAGATCGGCTGTCGTTGTATCAGCATCTAATCGGCGCACGCGCGGGAGCACTCGTTCATCCCAAAACAGCGGCTGGTGTTGGGCAAAGTTTTGCACTGTGGCGGGTAAGGCTGACAGTGCCCCTAGATAGGCGTCGCAGCCCATCGCAATCAGCGGATCAACCCAGACGTTGATTGGCTGACCGGTGAATTGATGATGCGATCGCACTAACATCAGCAATTCTTGCCCTAACCCTAACAAAGGACAAGGGAAAACTGCTCGTCCGTGGTGCGTCCCATCGCTTTTGAGGGCTTCGCTAAGACGCTCAACTAAATAGTTTTCTTGCTGTTTGCGATGCGGATGGCGCTCAGTGCCATAGCTGCCTTCGATGATCAGCACATCTGGCTTAAGGTTGCGCAATTCAGCCAGCGGCAAGCCATCGACTAACCGCCCGTTCGATAAAAAGCAGTCGCCCGAATAAAACACGCTGTAGGTGCGCTGGGGCGTTTTGTACGTAATTAAAAAGCAAGCCGCTCCCGGCAAATGACCGGCGGGCCATAGCTGCACCAAGAGCCCCGGTGCTAGCTCAATGGGCGTTCGCCAAGGTAAAGAGCGGCAAAATTTTGCATCTGCTTGACCAGGCCAGTTGAGCGGCAGCAGCCGAGCGGTGATTTCGCTGCTAAAAATCGGTAGGTGTGGAAACGCCCGATGCAGCGGCAGCAGCCCGCGAATGTGATCGGTATGGGCATGAGTGCAAAACACAAAGTCGGCGGCTTCTTCGCGCAGCGCACTAATATCGGCTAAGCCGCAGTCGAGCAAAATAGAATAGGGGCCAATCTGAACGCTCAGACAGACCCCTTCATCTTCGTAGCCGACGCTATAGGGCAGGCAAGACAGCTCAGGCACGGGCAGCTTTTGGCAAAATGGAACGTGAAGGGGGCTTAAGTTAAGGTGGGGGAGCCGTTAATTATAGACGGAGATAATTAACGGCTGTTAATCGGAGCCGATCTATTTCGGTTAAACCGGCGGTCAAATTGCGGCTAAATCGGTTGATTAATGGGCAGAACCGTTGCCGTGATAGTCTTTGGAGTCGTAAAAACCGTTGCGGGTGCCAAAGAATAAGCAGGCTGCGGCAAATAAGCCAGTGAGTACAAAAAGAACGAGCTTGATATCCATGAGAATTTTCAAAAGGTTATGAACGGTTCAGAGGTGATCGTAACAACTTCATCTGACAGGGAGGTCAATTCTTAATGGTTTATGACAAATTTACTCATAATTCGCCTGAAAGATGGCCCAAAAGGTGGCTTGAGCCGAGCTGGTGCGATCGCCCCTCTATCCAAGTCGCCCCTGATCTCATCGGCTGCACGCTAGTCAGGCAACTGCCGAATGGCTCCCTAATTCGCGGCAAAATTGTCGAAACCGAAGCCTATGCGCCTAATGATCCGGCTTGTCATGCGTATCGCGGCCAAAGCAAACGCAACGCATCGATGTTTGGCCCGCCGGGGCATAGCTATGTGTATTTAATCTATGGCCTCTATCACTGCTTAAATGTGGTGACGGAAGCTGTGGGCACGGGCAGCGCTGTTTTGATTCGAGCGGTTGATTTAGACGCTGTGCCACCCGGATTAGCGGATCTACCTCAGCAGACCAAGCAGAAGCCCCACCGTGTCGCGGCAGGGCCTGGAAAATTGTGTCGGGCTTTGGACATTGATCGCGGCTTAGATGGTGTGCCCTATGCTCCGAAAAGCGGCTTGTGGCTAGAGCCCCGAATGGAGCCAATACCGCCAGCAGCGATCGCCCAGACCACTCGTATTGGGATCACGAAAGCAACTGAGCGGTCTTGGCGCTGGTATCTGCAAGGGAATTTAGCGGTTTCTAGATACTAACTGAACCCACCTACTCAACTCAGCCTACCAACCCACCCTACAGAGCCAATTCTTCACCTTTACTGGTAAATTTGACGGCATCCACGCCCCAATCAGGGTTGTCGAGCAAGGTTTTTTCGATGCTGCCGAAGAGCGATCGCTGCTCACAGCTAGAAAGAGACACAAACTTACGCTCAGAGTTAGGCGCTAGCTCCATGTCCACAACAGCCGTCGTGCCATCCATATTCACTTCGTAGCTCTGAATTTTAAAGGCAGTGTAATCCAGGCCGCTCATCGCTTCGCCAACGGCTTCAGTCAAAGCTTTATCACTATGTACCTCAACCGTTTTTTCAACAAAGTCGTTGCACTGGCTGTCAATGGTATAAATCGGCACCGCAACCAGTTCACTGGTTGCAGGCTGCTTATTGTCAGCTTGTCCATCTGTTTGGGCTGACACGGGTTGATCTTTATCAGGAGTCGCTTCAGTGGCCACCGGGGACGTTTGCTTCGGGAGTGGGACAATACTAGGGGTAGGACTAGGAATCGGGTCTACAACGACATCTTCTTTGGGCGCGGTTGCACAGCTAGTAACTACCAACGCTAGCGTTAGGGCTAGGCCATAGGCACTTGAGCGGACGCCCTGTGACAGCCCCCGTGAAACGTCCGGTGAAGTGCGTGCTGAAATGCGCTCTAATGTAGGGCGTGAAAATGACTTGAGCAACCGAACCATCTGACGAAATACTGAGTACAGCACTGAATAAAATATACAGTCACATCTTACAAAACAGATGACTGCGATAAATCAGGCATGTGCCAATTTGCCAAGATAAAACGCCCATACAGGCCATTTCGCCTGCCACAGACAGTTCTTTTTGACCTCCTCTAACTCATTTTGACGAATTTTCTCTGGAACCGACGCCACATCCTTTCGCTAGCCGACTTCACGCCTGCTGAATATGAGAGCGTGCTGCAAACCGCACTGAGCTTTCAGGGCGTGCTCTCACGGCGCACTAAAAAAGTGCCGACGCTTCAGGGCCAAGTCGTTGCCAATCTTTTTTTTGAGCCTTCTACGCGCACTCGCAGCAGTTTTGAGCTAGCCGCCAAGCGCCTATCTGCCGATACGCTCAATTTTTCACCGGGCAGTTCTTCGCTTACTAAGGGCGAAACTATTTTAGATACTGCCAAAACCTACTTAGCGATGGGTACCGATTTGATGGTGATTCGCCATCAGAGCGCTGGCGTACCGGCGACCATTGCTCAGGAAATGGATCGGCTCAATGCTGGAGTAGGGGTTCTCAATGCCGGAGATGGTCAACATGAGCATCCTTCTCAGGCGCTGTTAGATCTGCTGACTATTTGCAACTCGCTGAATCCACAGCAGCCGACTACTCAGGATTTGCGAGGCAAAAAAATAGTGATTGTGGGCGATATTTTACATTCACGAGTGGCCCGCTCCAACCTGTGGAGCTTGAGTACGTGCGGCGCTCAGGTGCATTTGGTGGGACCGCCGACCCTGCTACCGAAAGCGTTTGAAGCGGCTTTTTCGGTGCCCTTATTGCCAGAGGGATTAACCGATGGGTCAAATGAATCGATGGCTTCGCCTATGACTCGCGAAGTTTTTGTGCACTGGCAGCTTGAGCCCGCTTTAAAGGAGGCTGATTTTGTGATGGCGCTGAGGCTGCAAAAGGAGCGGATGAGCGATCATTTGCTACCGAGCCTGCGGGAGTATCATCAGCGTTTTGGGATCACGCGCGATCGCCTCAAGCACTGCCATCCTCACGTCAAAATTATGCACCCCGGCCCGACGAACCGAGGCGTCGAAATCACCTCTGATCTCATGGATGATCCCAATTTGAGCTTGGTGTCTCAGCAGGTGGCCAGTGGCGTCGCGATGCGGATGGCCTTACTGTATTTGATGGGTGGGGCTAAAACGGGCGAGGTGAAAACTAGGCCGCGTGAACCTCAATCGTCTGCCTTGGAACTAGCGACTACTACGGAATTTCAGGGTTCTGAACCTCAGGGCTAGGCAGCGCTTCTGCCGCAGTGGGCGTGACGGCCAAATTGGTAAAGGAGCTATGCAATCGTAAAATATCGGCTTCAGCGCCTTCATTGGTGGGTGAGTAGCGGCTAAAGAGCAGGATAGTTTGATTGCCGTAGCCGATGAAGGTCGCGATCGCTGACGGCAGCTCATTAGGCCGATCAGAAAGCCACATCACCAGCGCATCCTGGCCATCTAGCGTGACGGTGCGATAGCGTCCAACGGCAGATCCTTCCCCAATAAAGCTATCGATATTGGCATTGACGACTGGCCCTGGCGGCGACGCAATCTGAAAAATTTGAGTCTCGATTGCATTCTCAGCAGTCTCAGGCACATTGGCAATCGTGACCGTGCCGTCTACGACCTGAATTTTCCAAGCTGCTGGATAGTCTAGCGCGATCGCTGCATCCGCATAGCGAGTCACCTCAGCCGTTTCATCTGGCTGTACTAAAGGCTCTGGAGCCGGTAGCGTCAGCGGCGGATTACTCTGTTCGACAGCCGGAGGTTGGCTTACAGAAACTGACTGAGCGATCGCAGGCAAGTCCAAAGTCGAAGCGGTCAGCAAAACCAGCGCAGACACAGCCAATGAAGTAGAAAGACGCAGCGATGAGATCATAAAAAGCTTGCTCAAATGGTACAAATAATCAAAAAAGTTCTAAACCAGCCACCAAAAGACTTTCTAGTTATGCAAATCTTGTTACATTTTTGTTAAGATATACTAAAAACCTAGCCCGTCCCTCAAATTGTCGCTATTAGCCACCCGCTATCTTCATAGATGTTCGGCTTCACAGAAGTTCGGCAAAAGCTTGTCAAACCTCTGTAGAAGTTCGTAGAAGTTCGGCAAAAGTTTAGCCGAACCCCAAAGCCGAATTACAGCCAAACGCTAGCAGCCAGATATAGCAGACTTTGCGGACGAGAACTCAAAGCCTAGGGTCACCTTCTCAAGCGGCCTATTCCCCGCCACTTGTGCTTGCTTCATAGCGCCCGTTTCACCGTCACCCTCTTACCTAAGGAGCCTCTTTCATGCTGCGCTTAGAAAAAATCACCAAGATTTATCCCAACGGCGAAGTTCTCAAAGATATCAATTGGGAAGTGAAACCGGGTGAGCGCATTGGCCTTGTCGGCGTCAACGGCGCAGGTAAATCAACTCAGCTCAAAATAATTCAGGGCGAAGTAGAGCCCACCACTGGTACCATAGTCCGCCCCGGCGGAATGCACATTGCCGCCCTTAATCAAGAATTTGAAGTTGATCCCCGGCGCACCGTGCGAGAAGAGTTCTGGACGGTGTTCACTGACGCCAACAAAATCCAGCAGGCGCTGGCTGAGATCCCCATGAAAATGGAGCACGCTAGCGCCGATGAATTAGAAAAGCTGATTCACCAGCTCGATAAAAAGCAGCGTCAGTTTGAAGCTTTAGACGGCTACGGGCTAGAGTCTCGAATTGAAAAGATTTTGCCAGAGATGGGTTTCGATAGCGACGCGGGTGATCGCCTAGTCAGCTCCTATAGCGGTGGCTGGCAGATGCGCATGGGCTTGGGCAAAGTGCTGCTGCAATCGCCTGATTTGTTGCTATTGGACGAGCCGACTAACCACCTCGACTTAGAAACCATCGAATGGCTAGAAACCTATCTTAAGGGGCTGACAATCCCAATGGTAATTGTCTCCCATGACCGCGAATTTTTAGACCGATTGTGCACCTCCATTGTTGAAACCGAGCGCGGCGTTTCCACCACTTATCTGGGCAACTACAGCACCTACCTCACCCAAAAGGCCGAAGGCGCAGCCGCGCAGCTCAGCACCTACGAACGTCAGCAAAAAGAACTTTCTAAGCAACAAGCCTTTGTCGAAAAATTTCGCGCTAGCGCCACCCGCAGCACCCAGGCAAAAAGCCGAGAAAAGCAGCTTGCCAAAATTGAGCGTGTAGAAGCTCCAACGGCTGATCTCAGGGGCTTGCAGTTCCAGTTTCAGCCTGCTCCTCGCAGCGGCCGAGAGGTGGTCACCATTCGCGATATGACCCACACCTATGACGACAAGATTTTGTTTTTGGGAGCCACGTTGGAGATTGAAAGGGGCGATCGCATTGCCTTTGTCGGCCCCAATGGTGCCGGTAAATCCACACTGCTACGACTGATCACAGGCTTAGAAGCCCCTGGTGAGGGCACCGTCGCCATGGGCGAGCACAATGTGTTGCCTAGCTACTTCGAGCAAAATCAAGCCGAAGCCTTAGACTTGAGCAAAACCGTGATGGACAGCATTCACGACGAAGTGCCCGACTGGTCAAACGAAGAAGTGCGTACTCTGCTAGGTCGCTTTTTGTTCAGCGGCGCTTCGGCCTTCAAAAAGGTGGAAGCGCTAAGCGGCGGAGAAAAAGCTCGCTTAGCCCTAGCCAAAATGCTCTTAAAGCCCGCTAATTTGCTTATTCTCGATGAGCCGACCAACCATCTCGATATTCCAGCCAAAGAGATGTTAGAAAACGCGCTTAAAAACTACGATGGCACCGCTCTAATCGTGTCTCATGATCGCTATTTTGTCTCTCAAGTAGCTAATAAAATCGTTGAAATCAGAGATGGTGAGCTGCGCCTGTATCGCGGCGACTATCGCTACTACATAGATAAAATCGCCGAAGAAAAAGAACGCGCCAGGCTGGAAAAAATAGAAGCTGAAAAATCGGTAAAAACGGCAGAAAAGCGCCAAAAACAACGCGAAAAGCAGGATGAGAAGCGCAAGACTAAAGCTGCTACGTAAAAGACATCAAAAACTGTTAATGGGCTGAATTTTGGCTAAAATTTGTAGAACCTAGCCCATTAGTCAGCTTATTAGGATGACTGTGCAGGCCCCCTAAAAGCCAGTGAAAAGCTAATAAAAAATCAGTGGCTTTAGCTGCTTTTTTGGGGATCTCTTTAAAATTGGTAGAGAGTCATGTTAAATAAATGATGAGCTACCCACAGTTTTCTCACGGACTGGTTTTCTCACAGCCTAGTTTTCTCACAGCCTACTAATGGCAGGCAGCTTCCTGAATCACTGAACCTTTTTTCATTCCCTAATAAAACCTTATAATTTCTTTGTTCCTTTAAAAATAGCGCTATTCTGGTGGTGCTTTAGAACTAAATTTTATTTTTTCCTAGCTGCATCTCTCCCCAAGGCAATTTTTCTCAAGCGTCTGAATCTTGCTTGCAAGACGGCGATAGAAACTGGCCATCATCCGGTGGGCGAAAATTAACCTTTACTATGCTAAATATCTTGAAAGCGCTTGTTAGACCCGCTAGCGCCTAAGGTAAAGCACCTCCAAACTGTTGCAAATTTTAGAGGATTTTCTGGTATGGCACACTCGCCTATTGCTCCTATGGTGCTCGTGATTTTAGACGGGTGGGGATGCCGGGAAGACAGTAACGGCAATGCCATTAGTCATGCCAATACGCCCATCATGGACAGCTTATGGGCGGCCTATCCTCACACCACCATTAACACCTCAGGTAAGGCTGTGGGCCTACCTAATGGCCAGATGGGTAATTCTGAAGTCGGGCACCTAAATATTGGTGCGGGTCGAGTGGTGCCCCAAGAACTGGTGAGAATTTCTGACGCGGTAGAAAATAAGACGATTCAAGAAAATCCGGCCCTATTGGAAGTCTGTCAAAAGGTGCGTTACGCAGGTAGCAAGCTGCATTTAGTCGGCTTATGTTCGGAAGGCGGTGTGCACTCACACCTAGATCATCTAGTGGGGCTATTAGCAATGGCCAAAGCGCAGGATCTTTCTGAAATTTGCATCCATGTGATTACAGACGGGCGCGATACCAAACCGATGGATGCCGTATTCGCTGTGCAAAAACTGCAAGATGCCATTGATAAAATGGGCATTGGAAAGCTCGTGACGCTGAGTGGTCGCTACTATGCGATGGATCGCGACAATCGCTGGGCGCGGGTTGAAAAGGCGTACCGGGTCATGACAGATGAGGGGGAAGGTACGGGTCAGTCAGCGGTAGAGGCAATCAAGGTGTCCTACGAAGCGGGCCTCAATGATGAATTTATTGAGCCGATGCGGCTAGCGCCGGGTGCAGTGAGCGCCAATGATGGGGTGATCTTTTTTAACTTTCGCCCAGACCGAGCGCGTGAGCTGACTCAGGCTTTTGTAAAGCGTGAGTTCACGGGGTTTGAGCGCGATCCCATTTTGCCGCTGAGCTTTGTCACCATGACTCAGTACGATCAGTCTTTGCCGGTAGGGGTAGCTTTTGAGCCGCAGAGCTTAATCAATATTCTGGGTGAGGTGATAGCGAGTCACGGGCTGAAGCAGTTTCGCATTGCCGAAACTGAAAAATACGCGCATGTGACGTATTTTTTTAACGGCGGCTTAGAGGAGCCTTTCCCCGGCGAAGAGCGTGAGCTGATTCCGAGTCCGATGGTGGCAACGTATGACAAAGAGCCGAAGATGTCGGCCAAAAAGGTCACTGATGCGGCGATTAGGGTTTTCAATCGACAGGCTCATTCGCTGGTGGTGATAAACTATGCCAATCCGGATATGGTGGGCCATACGGGCAAAATGGAGGCGACGATTACAGCGCTAGAGGAAGTAGATCGCGAGGTAGGTCGATTGATAAAAGCGTTGGGCCGGGTCGGTGGTACGGCTTTAATCATTGCTGATCATGGCAATGCTGAATACATGCACGATGAGCAAGGCAGACCCTGGACTGCACATACAACAAATCCAGTGCCGTTTATTTTGGTGGAAGGCGAAGGGCTAAAAATTCCGGGTCATGGCGGTGATGTTCAGTTCCGGGAGGGGGGATGTTTGGCAGATGTCGCGCCGACCATCTTGCAGATATTGCAGATTCCGATCCCAGAAGAAATGACGGGTAAATCCATGATTTTGCAGGAAGCGGCTGAATATAAGCCAAACCGAACGCCGATCAAGGTGTCTTTGCAGCGATAGCGCTGAGAGCCCATTTGAGCATCCAGCCAACGGTTAAGGCCAGAAGATTCGGCTAGGGTCTAGCTGAGGTAGGATAGAATCAGAAACGAATGTATCTAGGCTGGTTTAGGGCTAGGAAAGGATTTGCCATGATAGTGACGGTTGTAAAGGTTGTTTGGGCTGTAGCTGCTGTTGGCGTGTGTATTTTGGTATTGCTACACAGCCCTAAAGGCGATGGCTTGGGCGCATTAGGCGGTCAAGCGCAGCTATTTACCAGCGCCAAAAGCGCAGAAGAAACGCTCAACCGAGCGACTTGGCTGCTGACGATTGTATTTATGGCGCTGACAGTCGTACTGAGCGGTGGTTGGCTGACTGGAACAGCGCAATAGTTCCAAGTAAACGATTCTGCAATAAATGATAGCGTGAGCATGAAGCAGCCGACTAGGCTAGCAGTTTAAGCATCAGTCACTTGAATGATCTTAATGGACTGATTGCCTTTGATTGGGTTAAGTGAATGCTTACCGGCTTCCGCCAAAGCCTGGTAAGCTTTGCCAATAATGAGCTGCTCTTCGTTTGTGGGATGGTTGCGATCAGCGATCGCCCCGCCGACTTTGACATCAACGGCAACGGCAGCAGCATTCGGCAGCGATAGCGGCTGATCCATCAGCGCTGAACGCAGCGATTCGCCGTACTGCTTCAGCGCGGTTTTATCTATGCCGGTGAGCACACACATGAACTGTGCGCCGTTGGCATCGCGGCTGTCACAATAGAGCCAAGTATCGAGGGTGACGCTGCGGCGGATGACAGCGGCGATCGCGACATCGAGCTGGGCATTTTGCTGAGCGGTGGTATCAATAGCCCCTAGAGGCTGCTGACGGTGGGCATCTACAATCAGTAGGCCAATCGCATCAAACTCGGGATTGCCGGGTTGAAGCTTCATTTGCTGGATTAGCGCGGAGAGCGTCTGCGGTAGCATTCGGGCATCGAGCATACCGGTATTCGCATCGGTAAGATCCATTGAACGTAGCAGGTTTTCGTGGCTTTGGCGCAGTCTTTCGGCGTTTCGGCTTTGGGTAGAGAGCTCTTGCCCACGGGTGGCTAGCTGAGATTCTAAGTCAGCGGCTTGGCGCTGGGTCCGTGATATTCGCCAGCCCCGTTTTAATAAAGCCGGTAGCAGTACCAATAGACCAATTAAAACGCCGATGGCTAAAGTTGAGAGCAGCACAATCGCCAAGGAGCCTTCGTATTGCCACACTAAAAGATTGATGGCGACTAGGCGGTTATTTTGCAGAGCAAAGGCGATCGCGAAAAATGCAATAACAATGGCGGCAACGATTAACAGCGGCATGTAAGCCCTCACCCAGGCATTTCACCCAGATCTTTGAAAAACACTTACAGCCTAACGTGAGGAGCGTCTAAACGACTGCTGGAAATAACAAAACAGCAAGCTTTAGCACAAAACTTTTTCCAATCAGCTACAGTGCCATCAAAATCTCTGAAAGCAGCGCTGACGGCACTTGTGCTAAGGCTAACTGCTGCCCCGGAAGCCCTAGCTTTTGCTGGTGGGCCTTCACATTGGCCACAATGGCCGCTAGCCGCTCTCGAAAAGCGGGAGCGCCAGAAGACAATCCTTCAATCGCTTGAACATAGCTACATAGAGACTTTTTTAAGTTGCTAGCGGCTTCGCTAGGGGTGGTGGCCAGTGCGGCCATCTGAGTGTGCATGTCACCCAGGCAGTGGTGAACGGCTGCGGTATCAGCTGCACTTAAGATGGCGGCGCTTGAATCAGGGGTGCCTTGGCTAATTTTTAGTACAGATTCAAAGGCAGCTACGGCATTCTTTTGACAGCGAATGCGCTGCGCTTGACCGATGACATTGATATCTAGCTTGGATAAATCCCAGTAGGCCAAAGCTAGATTATTGTAGGTTGTAGCGCAAGCAGAAGGGTCTATCTCTACGGTGCGGTAGTTGAGGGCGTCGCGGTAGGCAGCGATCGCGTAGTTCAAATAAAGGGCCGGTTGCTCGTGCTTGGCTAAGCTCGAGTAGGTGATGCCCAAATTGTTTTTGACCGCTGCGTAGTCCAGCGGATGCTGCTGTGGGCTGTAGCCTAGCAGGGCTTGATTGTAGGCAGCGATCGCTTGATTCAAATTCACCGCTGCTTGATCGTAATGCGATAGGTACCAGTAGACCGATCCCAAGCTATTTTGCAAGATGCCATAGGCTTTAGGTGCTGTTTCAACCGATACCCATAGCAAGGCATTGAGATAGGCAGCAGCGGCTTGCTGAAGGTAAATTATTGGCTCATCATAGGTCGCCAACATGCTATAGACCGCACCCATGTTGCTATAAAGCTGCTCTGCCAAGCTCGCCGGGGATGAATGAGCCGTCGGTGAAGCTTCTGAAGAAGCTGGAGCAGAGGTACTAGAAGCCTTAATCGCTGGCGGAGCATCGGCTAGGGTAATTTTATTCAGAGCTTCTTTATAAAGCTGAATGCTGTGCAGCATACAGTCTATCGACGGCTGCGCCTCAATGAGCTGTTGCGCTTTGAGCCAGTAGAGCGTGCCCAGATCGTTGAGGCCACTGCTCCACTGGTAATAGATATTAGCCGCGTGATGATCGCTAGATCCGGCTGGCTGCGTTGCTAAGCTGGAATCAGCCAGATGATCCAATCCTCTTTCGTAAGACAAAATCGCCGATTCTATGAGCGCGAGATCTCTAACGCCTGACTCTATTTGATTGCGATAGCCTAATCCTTCAGCCAAATAGTTATCGACTGGGCTTGGCGTTTCAATAGGCGTTTCTGAAGCCGTTGACTCATTTTCTAAACCGTCACTTACAGCATCGATAGCGTCTACAGCACCGATAGCAAGGTTCACCTGATTCTCGAAAAAGTTCTCGTCAAAAACGGCAGTTTGTACCAGAGAAATATCGGCATCTGCTACCGATTCGCTCTCTAGTGATTCACCATATAGCCCGCCGCTAAAAGTAAGCTGCAAATCGGCAGGAGCCGCCAGTGATTCAGAGGTTGGTTCAGTACTTGGCCGAGTCGTCAACTCGGTAGCGAACTCGGAAATTTTCGCCTCACTGTCATAGTCACCGTCATAGTCATGGCCGTATTCATTGCCATATTCGACACCATATTCACTGGCAAATTCAAATACGCCGCTACGCCAAGTCCAAAACGTTGGGGATGACTGCTGAATAGTGCGTAGCCACGGCCACGGTAGCCATACCAACAGACTGGTGTTGAGCCTGGGCAAAAGCGCTTCGACGTTTTCGAACGATCGCAAAAAGTGATGCTGAGCGATCGCACTCTGATGCGTCATTTGCTCTATACCTAGAATCTGCAAGGTTGGCAGCGGATCGCTCGCCCCCCCATTTGACCGCAGATCTTGCGACGATAGAGTTTGGCGCACCCAATTTGCCACCTGCTGCGGCAAATCACCCTCCTCAGGATCGAGAATGATTTGCTCTAAGCCGTTAGCACCTTCTCTAAAGCCTTCTGTATAATCCTTATAATCCTTGGAATCTTTAAAGTCCTTAGAAATATCGGCCTCTAGCTGATCGGCTAAGCGCTGCTGCAAGCTGACATTATCGCAGACTGCAATCAGCAACTGACGACGAAGATTAAGGCTCAAAGAGGCTTTCAGCGCTTGATAGGTCTGCTGATTAACCCCCAATATTTGACGAGATTTTGGCTGCATGGCAATCATGATTAGGGCCGGGGCAAAGGCAACAGAAAGAAAAATAAGGTTAGACAGGTAAG
>JBGTIK010000016.1:0-7027 GCA_041745715.1 Phormidesmis sp. | reverse complement strand
ACCGTGGCCCATTGTCTGTACACAGCCGGGATTGATTGCCACAATGACCGAGCTGATGCTCTTGAGCGGTCACCGATGTGGCAGCCAATTACTTCTCGGGTATCCGCATCAATCGCCAGCCAGACCCATTGCTTGTTGCCTTTGTCATCGACAAACGACCACAACTCATCCATCTGCACGGTCAGCTTGCCTTTTGCCTTTGGCACGACTGCTGCTGTTTTAGGCACTAGCTCATAGCAGACATTCACATAGCTTTGCAGCCAACTCTCAGAGACTCTTGTGGCTCTAGCGATGCCTGCCAACGGAATTTTCTCTAGCAGCAGAAGATCGACTAAGCTCTGCTCGTTCTTATCTTTTGGCTGCCATTGCGGGTCTTCGACAAACTGCCGATTGCAGTCTCGGCATTTGTAGTTTTGTTTGCCTCGACGCGTTGTCCCGTTCTTTGAAATGTCGGCGGAGCCACAGCTCGGACAAGTCATCTCAACTTTCATCTGTTCTACTCCTTTGGAATCGCAATGTCTATGTCTTATTTTCCTCTATCCTTTACATTAATGCACTACCAATTTATCTAGCTGATGCAGAGTGTGACTGGTGCTAGCCATCAACAAGCCTGCATCGTCTGTGTACTGCTTGGGCAAAAAGAGTAAGTGACTGCGACTATATCACTCAGGCTTAAGCAAGCCATTCGTGATTTTCCTTGAGTAGTTGAATCAGTGATGGTTTAATTGTCTAAAATAAAGGTTTAGACTTTAAAGTGTATTATTCGATAAGTTGGGCCGGTGCATATGGATGACTCTAAAAAGCAGGTGGCAGAAAACTTGGCAGATAATGCGCCAGGCCAACCGGAGAAAGATCCGCTTCAGATCACGCACAACACGCAAGATACACAGATACAGAACCCTTCTCGTCAGGCTTGGCAAAGCGCTACGAAACTATGGGAAGATACGCGACGTCAGCTAACTCGTGTCACTGGCCAAATTACTGGCCAAATTACAGATAAAATTATTGGCCAAACGACCAAATGGCTGCCGACAGATGCCATTCAGCTACGCCAAGCTTATGCCAATGCTCAGGGCACTTTTCAGGGCACTTTTCAGGGCGCTCTTCAGAAAGATTTTCTAAAGCTGTTTAATGTCAGCGATGAGAAAATTGCTGACATTTTGCAGCAGGTACGATCCGAACTGCCCACCACAGAAGCGCTGTTAATCGGTAAGCCCCAAGCGGGCAAAAGCTCTATTGTGCGCGGGCTGACGGGCGTATCAGCCGAGATTATAGGCCAAGGCTTTCGGCCCCATACGCAGCATACAGAGCGCTATGCGTATCCTTCTGAAGATTTGCCGCTGCTGATTTTTACAGATACGGTGGGCTTAGGAGACATTGGCCAAGAAACCTCAGATTTGGTGACAGAGCTGACGAATGATTTGAATGATAGCTTTAACGGTAATTTGAGCGGTGGTTCACAGCTAAACAACCGCCGCGCTCGGATTTTGATTGTGACCGTTAAGATTACTGACTTTGCAGTTGACCAACTGCTAAACATTGTTCGTCAGTTAAAGGCCACTTATCCTGCTATTCCTTGTTTGCTAGCGGTCACCTGCTTGCATGAGATCTATCCGCCTGAGTGGGAGAACCATCCTAGCTATCCGCCGAAAGCAGAAACCTTAGACCGGGCGTTTGCAGCAATAAAAGAGTCTTTTGAAGGTTGTTTTGATCGCGCGGTGCTGCTGGATTTTACGCTGGAAGAAGATGGCTTTGAGCCGGTTTTTTACGGCCAAGAAGCGCTGCGAGATGTCTTAGCAGATCTATTGCCCGAAGCAGAAGCCAAAGCGATTTATCAACTCATTGATGATCAAACGGTGGTCAGTACTCAGCTTGGTAACTTATATCGAGATGTGGGTCGGCGCTATATTTCGGCTTTTGCGGTGATTTCGGCGACGTTGGCAGCGGTGCCGCTACCCTTTGCGACGATGCCGGTGCTGACGGCGTTGCAGGTTTCGATGGTGGGACTGTTGGGTCAGCTCTATGGGCAGCGGCTGACGCGATCGCAAGCGGGCGGGGTAATGAGTGCGATCGCGGGTGGATTTTTTGCTCAGGCGATTGGCCGTGAGCTGATTAAATTTATCCCTGGCTTTGGCAGCGTCATTGCGGCCTCTTGGGCAGCGAGCTACACCTGGGCACTCGGCGAAGGGGCCTGCGCTTACTTTGGCGATCTGATGGGCGGCAAAAAGCCCGATCCGGCCCGCATTCAGCAGGTGATGGCCGAAGCTTTTGAAGTCGCTAAAACTAACTTTCTCGATGCGGATAAAGCGGGAAAGGCGGAAAAAGCAGATAGCTAAAAGCATCTATACTTCTACTTGCGGATCGTTGCAAAGGCCATATCATGACTTACACGCCATCAAAATTATTGACCGTCGAAGACTTCATCAGTCAGTACGGAGATGATTCGCGATATGAACTTATTGATGGAGAATTGCGAGATTTGGAACTGACAGGCCCGCATGAATCGGTGGCTGGTGAGCTAGCGGGCCATTGGTTTTCGGCTTTTAAAAGCGGGCCGCAGGCCGCTGCTCAGTCATGGACGATTCCTAAAAACTGCCTGATTTATCCGCCTGCCGCGCAGTCTACGGCGCTGCGACCGGACGTAATTGTGTTGGATAAAGTAAAGCTAGGCCAAGAACCTTTTTGGCAAAAGGAGCCGGTGATTGCGTCGGGTCAATCGATTGTTGCGATCGCTGAAATTGTCAGCACTAATTGGCAAGACGATTATGCTCGTAAAGTAGAAGAATATTTACTGCTAGCGGTAGAAGAATATTGGATTGTTGATTTTCGAGGATTAGGCGGCTTAGAATTTATTGGTAGACCCAAGCAGCCAACCATCACAGTTTGTCAACGGCAAGACGGCTACTATCAAAAGCAACAGTTTCGACTATACGATCCAATCGCTTCAAGGATCTTCCCCACTTTGACACTCACTTTGGCTGACCTCATGCCGTAAGTTCAAACTCCAAAAGTCCGTAGCACGATTAGCGGTTTTAGCCCTCTGAATATACCATGGGTAATTAGTTCAAACTAACTAGCTCATGCTGACTGAGCCCGACTTGCAATGTCGTCATTCGCAGAAGAGGATCTACCCCAAACCTCCACCGAAAAACCCGATCCGCCTCAGCTGCGACCCTACCAGGTGCAGCTTATTAATGACCTTTACCACGAGCTAAACGCGGGTCATAAGCGGGTGGCCATTATCGCTGGGACGGGGGCCGGAAAGACGATTATCAGCGGACAGATTTGCGCCCATGCGGAAGAAGCGGGAAAGCGGCTGATGTTTTTAGTGCATTTAGATGTGCTGGTGGGGCAAACCTATGAAAAGATGAAAGCATTTGGCTTGCAGTGTGGCTTTATTAAAGCGGGCTGGGAAGAGAATCGCGATGCGCCCATTCAAATTGCCAGCATTCAAACCATGGCGAAGCGGCGCTGGTGGCAACAGTGGCCTGCGGATGTGGTTTTTTATGATGAGGGTCATATCACGCTGTTTAGTCAGGTGGGTAAAAAGGTGATGCTGCGTACCCACAAAGACGCTGTACACCTAGTGATGACAGCGACGCCGCTGCGACTAGGAAAAGAACAGCTTGGAGATTATTTAGATACGCTGGTGTCTTCCCCGATACCGTATGACTTACAGCAGATGGGATATCTCTCTAAGATGAAGTATTACAGTATGCCGAGAGATGGGATGGCGAATCTGGAAGAGGTGGGTATTTCTAAGGGAGATTATGATGAGAGAGATTTGAAAAATGTTTGCGATCGCACCGAACTTATCGAAAAAATTGTCAAAGAATGGCACCGCATCGGCCAAGGTAAGCGGACAATTGCCTTTTGCGTCGATGTAGAACATGCCAACCATGTAGCGGAAGCTTTTCGCAAAGCGGGTATTAGCGCCGAAACCGTTGATGGCAGCACCGCCATTAAAGATCGCCAAAAGCTCTATCGCGACCTAAAAACAGGGGATCTGACGGTACTGACTTCTTGCAATGTCATTAGCATTGGCTTTGATGAACCGAGTGTAGAAGTTGGGCTAATGCTACGACCGACGCAATCTAGCGCCATGCACTTTCAGCAGTTGGGCCGGGTGATGCGAATTTCTCCTGATACTGGCAAAGACTACGGGATTATTCTCGATCAGGCCGGTAACCTCCAGCGATTGGGCTTTCCGGAAGATGTTGAAGATTATGAGCTGCCGAATCAAAAGCAGTCGAGCGGCGGCGGCGGGGTTGCCCCGACTAAGCCTTGCCCTGCCTGCGGACGAATTGTATTGTCTTTTATTGTCAAATGCCCAGACTGTGCGCATCAGTGGGTGAGCGATCGCCCCATCAACACCGAAGACATGGTGGAAATTTACTCTAATCAGCAGGCCAGACAAATTCGCGATGTCACCACGCTGATGGAGCTATATCACAGCCATCGACGTCGGGCTTTTAAGCGAGGCTATGCGCCTACTTGGGCTGATAGAGCTTTTTATGAACAATGCGATCGCCTACCTCATCAAAGCTGGGCCTTTGGATCTCTGTACGGAGCGCGGCCAATTTGGGAACAGCAGCTTGTGATTGTTGATTATTTACGCAAAAGTGCGCGGCGCATCGGCAAAGGCGCTGACTGGGTTATTCAAGAATTTGAAAAAGAAGTCGGCCCCAATAGCTGGGCCAAGATTGCCCAGTACGAAAGCAAAAACGAAGGCAAAAATGAAGGCAAAGCTTAGTTCCTGTTTCGGGCAACCTATAGTAATGGATGCATACGCTGTGACACTTCAGAGGCCGGAGCAGGCAACCAACCGGTGTGTGATAGGTTTTCGATAAGGTTATAATGCTTCCAGATTTTTACATTTTAAATTATTCATGATTTTAAACTTGCAGCATCATCGAAAACTAGCTCTCCGCCGTTTGGCTTATCAGTCTATAGCGGTTTGTCTCGGCGGGACGATGATGGCTGGCTTGAGTTCAGCAAAGGCTTTTTCTCAAGAATCCATTGTAGAGCCAGCTGAATCGGCCATAGAACCGGCTGCGAATGAGCCCGCCAGCGAACAGCCAACGTCCAAATTGCGTACTTTATTAGAGTCGGTTGTGGTTCGTCCGACGGTAGCGCCGCTACCTGCTGAGGTAGTTCCCGAAATGATGCCAGCAGCGGCAGTGGAAGCGACAGAGCAGACAGTGCGGCTGAAGTTGAGTTTGAGCGATCGCAAAGTCTACGTCTACCGGGGCGAGAGCATAGAGGCCACCTATCCAGTGGCTGTTGGTAAAGCGGGATGGGAAACGCCGACGGGCGAATTTAAAGTGATCTCACAAATCAGTCAGCCCGGATGGACAAACCCTTTTACCGATGAAGTCGTGCCGCCTGGGCCAGAAAATCCTTTAGGCGATCGCTGGATTGGCTTCTGGACAGATGGCACCAACACCATCGGCTTTCACGGCACCCCCAATCGCGAGTCGGTAGGCCGGGCAGCTTCTCACGGCTGCGTGCGCATGTATAACGAAGATATTCGCAAGCTTTTTGAGATAGTCGCCTTGGGAACGCCGGTTACCGTTGAGCCGTAGTATTTTAGCCGCAGTAATCGATCCGCGCCTATAGACGAATTTGCTCTCCCCACTGCGCTGGCTCTTGCTCACTATCAGGCCCTAGCTTGTACTGAAATGGCCGCACAAGTCGTTCTGGCATGGCCCCGTAGTTGATAAAATTGTCGTCGTTAGCGCCCACGCTAAAAGCGACTAAGCCTGTGCTAGCGCAGTTTTCAATGAGCTTCGAGGCCATTGAGTTCATCAATACCGGAGAGGCCAAAATGTTACTACCGCCGCTACCGCCCAAAATAAAGGTAAAGCTACTGGGCCGATTAGCTGGGCCATCTGTATAGCCGTGAGGGCGCTGATTGCGAGTGGTAATTTGAGTATTGGGCACAGCTCTGATTTGCTGCTCGGTTTGGGCAATAGCGGCATCACAGCTCAATCGCGGCGGCGCTGGAAAAGGCGCTACAAAGCTAACTAAATCAGAGCGAATCCACAGGCTATTCGTAAGATTGATGGTAGTTGGCTGGGCTTGATACCATCGGTATCCAGCGGTATCGAAGCGTTCGTTAACGATGTTAAAAGGGCTGCCGTTGCGAAGGGTTGCCAGTACGCCAGCGCTGGTTGTCGGAGCAGATCGCAAATTAGCCGAGCCGCCGTCAATCGTGGTTGAGACCCAGCCGCGATCGGGCCTGGCCCAGGCGCTTTGGGGGGTAGCGATATCGAAGGCGATCGCGCAACCAGCTCCAACCAATAAACTCGATAGCAAATTCGTCAATAACCGTTTCATAAAAACCTCAATGGATAGTGCGACTGAGTGAAGCGGGAGAAGAACTGAATTTTAAGAAATTTAGCACAACCACCCGCCGATCTTGTTTCCAAGGCAGTTGACTAAACATTGGGGCAATTAAAACGCACAAAAAATTAGCCCCTAGAGCAGATATGTCAAGCCTTACTGAAGGCACGTTCTGTTTGCGAGAACGTCTGTTAAAACCAAGAATCATAAACTATTCTCCCTTTTAGAGAAGCAGTCAAAAAAGTGTTACAACTCGTTTCAAATTTTGCCTAGATTAAACAGCGCGGTGACTTCTAGGGGTCAAGAAGCTATCAGCGAATCTAGCGAAAATTCTGCGAATGATTGCAGGCTTTTTAGTCGGGCTTTTTATTTAGAACCTTTCCAAGCTACGGCACATTTGCAGCGGCTTTGAGGCGGTTACCAAACCGGTAACGCTTAATTCTTCTGATGCTTTAGACATAGCAACAGCAAGTCTTTTTTATGTCTAAAGGTATGCATCTAATGGGTCTAATTATTCGTACTACTGGTAAGAGCTATGTGGGAAATAGGGCGTGCTCGCGCGCAAGACAGCCCACACCGCTATTGATTACTCTTAAGGATATGATCATATGACATCCCAAAATGCACTGTCTACCTCGCGCCGAGGTCTCGTCAAATGGGGACTTTGGGGCTTAGGTGGACT
>JBGTIK010000015.1:0-9906 GCA_041745715.1 Phormidesmis sp. | reverse complement strand
AAACTCACTTGGGTTTAACCCGCTCAGGCTTTGCAGGATGCGGGGTCTATTCTTTAGCTCTGCATAGTTCACTTTCATCGAACAACCTGCCTCTCGATAATCCTTTACTCCATTTTAGCGACCTATTTCCGATTAAGTCTATTGCCTCAGGCACTGCCAAGGGTCAAATCCAAATTTGGGACAAGCAATCAGGAGATCTCATTCGGACGCTCACTGGCCATCAGGATACGATTAGATCGCTGGCCATATCTAGCTCTGGCAGCTGGTTAGTGAGCAGCAGCAGCGATGGAATTAAGCTTTGGCAACTGGAAACAGGCACGTTAGCTTATAGCCTTCCGGCAGCGCGATCGCCCGTATGGTCAGTGGCAATTAGCCCCAATGAGCGCACCTTGATCAGCAGCGATTATGAGGGCCAAATCACGGTACGGCAGCTAGAAAGCGGAGAGCCAATTTACAGCCTAGAGAATGGTTCGCCAGTATGGTCGGTGGCCATTGCTCCTGATGGCCAGTCTTTTGTCACTGGCAGTAGCGACCATTTCATTCGGCAGTGGGATCTAGTTAGCGGCCAACTGCTACAGTCATTCGAGGGTCACGACGATGCCGTCCGGACAATTGCGATTAGCCCCGATGGCCAAACCCTTGCCAGCGGTAGTTGGGATCAAACCATCAAGTTATGGAGCCTAGCAACGGGTGAGCTTCAGGTTACCTTGAATGGCCATCAGGGCCGAGTTGTTAGTTTGGCCATCAGCCCTGATGGCCAAGCCCTCGCTAGTGCCGGCACCGACAATAGCCTAAAGCTTTGGAATTTGCCTAATCAGCAGCTAATAGAGACTTTGAACACCAGCAAGGACTGGATTTTAGCAGTAGCCTTTGCACCAGCCGCTTCAACGCAAACGCTCATCAGCGGTGGAAAAGATAGCGCCGTGAACGTATGGCAGTAAAATTGAAGCATTATTTGAGCTAAGCGCAAGGAACAAATCGTGGCAGTGACTCTCATTCAGGTAGATGCATTTACCGACAAGCCTTTTGCCGGGAATCCGGCAGCAGTGTGTGTGACCTCACAGCCAATGGCTGATGACTTAATGCAGACCATTGCTGTGGAAATGAATCTTTCTGAAACGGCCTTTTTGCACCCTATCGAAGGTGGCTACAGCCTGCGCTGGTTTACCCCCGCAGTAGAAGTGGATCTGTGCGGTCACGCCACCTTAGCCAGCGCTCATGTGCTGTGGAGCGAAGGGCATTTGAGCGCAGAAACAAGGGCGCGATTTTTGACCAAAAGCGGCTGGCTCAGCGCCGAGAAAAAAGGCGACTGGATTGAAATGGATTTTCCGGCTCGGCCCGTGAAAGTTGTTGCTCATGTGCCGCCGCAGCTGGTGGCTTCGCTCTGCTGTGGTAGCACTATTCGCACGGTGGCTAAAAGCGATGTCAATTATCTGGTTGAAATTCAGTCTGAAAAGGCGCTGCGATCGCTACAGCCAGACTTTGATGCGGTGAAAAAGCTACCGATGCAGGGCATTATTGCCACCGCTGTTGCCGACAGCGACCAGTATGATTTTGTCAGTCGCTACTTCGGCCCTGCGGTGGGCATTAATGAAGATCCGGTGACAGGTTCAGCCCACGCTTCGCTAGCGCCCTACTGGCAAGAAAAGTTAGGTAAGTCAGAGATGGTAGCGCAGCAGATTTCGGCGCGAGGCGGGGTAGTGCGGGTGCAGTGTGCGCTAGAAAATAGCAACACGGCTGCAACAACAGAAAGCAACAGGATCAAAATTAGCGGACAGGCAGTGACGGTACTTAAAGGAGAACTGTTGATTAATTAGGGGGCTCGCACTCCTTGATGATGCCTCACGTCCGTGAGGCATCTGTAAAATAGTACTGAATTGTTATTTAGTTCCTATAGTTCGTGATCAACACTTCTTTAATTTTTCCTCTTTTGGCTGATTTAGAATTAATGGTGCGTGAGGCATCGACAAATGTAATATTGAATTGTGAGTAGAGATCTAATATGAGTGGTGCGTTTGAGTTAGATACCATGAACTTAACGCCGATCTGGTCTAGCGTTTCGCAAAGCTGAGAGAGTTTTTTTTGCATGGCGCTGTCAAAGCCTTGCTTCGTGTAGCTGGTGAAATCAGACGTCTCACTGATAGGCGCATAAGGTGGATCGAAATACACAAAATCATCTTTTCTAACGTTCTGTTCAATGGCTGTAAATTCAGCCTGATCAATTTGAGTATGCCTTAGCGCTTGACTACAGGCCAACAGATTTTTTTCGTCTAAGATTTTAGGATTGCGATATCGACCGATAGGCACATTAAACTGACCGGCTGCATTCACCCGGTAAAGGCCGTTAAAGCAAGTTTTGTTGAGATACAGCAGACGGCTCGCCCGTTTGGTTGCTGGCCATTGCTCAAACTCTGCACTGCGGTCTACATTGCGCAGATTGTAGTAATAGTCTTTTTCATAAACGTGCTGTGAGAGATCTTTAATCAGACCGTGAACGTCATCTCTGACAACTTTATAGCAGTTGATTAGCTCAGGGTTGATGTCAGAGATAAACGCCGGTTGCGGCTGAAGCCGAAAGAACAACGCGCCGCCGCCGATAAACGGCTCAAAATATCGCTCAAACTGCTTCGGGGCTTGCTCAACTAAGTGGGGTAAAAGCTGAGTTTTACCGCCCACCCATTTTAGGAAAGGCTTACAGGCTACTGTAAAAGATTCGTTGATACAGCCATTATGAGGTCGATCAGTGCCCCGATCATGAGCGGCTATTGGAGCGGACACCGTTTTTTTGGCCATGATTCAAAACTGGGCTAATCGCAGGAAGAATATCCCTTGCGGTAGGATAGGGTGGTGAGTTTGTAAGCGTCACATTTGACACTTTGGGGTTTGGGATTATGGAAGAATTTTTTAGTAATGTTTCTCGCTACCCTCGCTATCTTATTAGCTTTTCGCTAGGGATTTTTTACAATGCGATTGAGCCTTTACTACCGCTTTTAAAGAATCCTTGGACAGCTATTCCTCTCATCAGCGCCCTAATTGCTGCCTTTGTCGGCCTTACTTTCACCCTCAAGGGCATGTTAGGCGTTGCTTAGCGGCTTCATTTCTAAAGGCTCAAAACATCCCAAGTTTACTCATCATTAATTCACCCTTCTAATCATCATGGCTACAAGCAGACGAGTCGCGCGGGTTTCTGCCTCTATTAAGCGCGAAGTGAGCCAAATGCTCATCAATGGCATCAAAGACGATCGGGTGGGCGCGGGCATGGTCAGCATTACCGATGTCGATGTCGCGGGAGATCTACAACATGCCAAAATTTTTGTCAGCATTTACGGCACTGACGAGGCCAAAGCTGAGACGATGGAAGGGCTCAAGGCTGCTCAGGGCTATGTGCGTCGAGAGCTAGGTCAGCGCATGAGCCTGCGGCGCACGCCGGAAGTAACCTTTCAAGAAGACCGCTCGTTTGATTTGGCAACAAATGTGCTGAATGTGCTGAATCAAATTACGGCTGAGCGTCAGGCGGGCGATTCTATCGATGCAGTGGATTTGGGCGACGAAGAAACGCCGTGAGGCGCTGCCAGCATCGGGTGGAATTGAGTGGAATCAAAGACTATATGAGGGCTAAGCAATGCTAGCTGAGCGCCTACCGAGCCCTGAGCGGCTGAGTCTGCGTGAGCAGGTTGCGCAGATGATAGTGGTGCGCACCACCGGGCATCTATTTGATCATGAGGTGGCCTATCCGCAGTGGGAAGCGACGAATCCGGCGCTAGAAAAGTACCTTGATCTGGGTGTGGGCGGCGTGATTTTACTGGGTGGCAGCGCGGCGGAAGTAGGTGTGCGCACTCAGCACTTGCAGTTGCTGGCGAAATACCCGTTACTGATGGCGGCTGATATTGAAGAAGGCGTAGGGCAGCGCTTTAGTGGCGCGACTTGGTTTGCCCCGCCGATGGCGTTAGGCGACATTGCTCAGCGAGATCTGCCGCTAGCATTGAATTTGGCGAAGAAAATGGGGGCAAGTATCGCCCAAGAAGCCGTCGCGATTGGCCTGAATTGGCTGCTAGCGCCGGTTGTAGATGTCAATAATAACCGAGATAATCCGGTCATCAATGTGCGCGCGTTTGGCGAAACGGCTGAAACCGTAGCGCGGCTTACCAGCGCTTTTATTGCCGGTACGCAGGCATTTCCGGTGCTAACTTCGGCAAAGCATTTTCCCGGTCATGGCGATACCGCGACTGATTCTCACCTGAGCTTGCCGGTGATAAATCATGACTTTGAGCGGCTGCGTGAGCTGGAATTGGTGCCGTTTGTGCAGGCAATAGCAGCCGGTGTAGACAGCATTATGACCGCGCATCTGCAAATTCCTAGCCTCGATCCTGACTATCCGGCCACGCTGTCTAAAATGACGCTGAGCGGTTTCCTACGGCGGGATCTGGGCTTTGAGGGGCTGATTGTGACGGACGCGCTGGTGATGGATGCGATCGCCCAACAATACGGCGCAGCCGAAGCCACCGTACTAGCCGTTGCCGCCGGGGCTGATATTTTACTGATGCCTGCTGATGTGGAAGGGGCGATCGCAGCCGTCTGTACTGCTGTCGAATCCGGGCGAATTGCTGAAGCTAGCATTTTACGAGCCGTCGAGCGAATTTGGCGAGCCAAGCACAAAATCGCCGATCTGCCGGTGACCGATTCCTTTTCGCAGCACGCTTGGCAGCAGCAGGCTGTGCCGCCGATTCAGCTAGATCAAGTGGCCACAGCGCCAACGAGAGCCTTAGCCGCTCAGATCTTACGCGCATCTCAGCAGGTCAGCCACTTACCCGCTAAAAGTCTGAGTCAGGCTATCAGCGCGCCGCTATTGCCCGGTCAAAATTTAATTTTGGTCGATGATCTGCTGCACTGCCCGTTTTTAGATAGAACTGCGCCTGCGGTGACGCTGCCGACAAGTTTGGGCTATCGGCTGACGCTAGTTGATAGTCGCAGCGCCGATGTGACAAGGCTAGATCGCGATGCGACGACGTTGGTGCAGCTTTTTATTCGCGGCAATCCGTTTCGCAGCGGTGAAAGCTTGAGTGCTCAGGCCCATGACTACCTTCAAGCGCTTGGCCCTAATCTTCAAGCGCTTGTAATTTACGGCAGTCCTTACGTCTGGCAGCAGCTTCAGCCATTACTGCCAGAAAAGACGCCCTGCGTATTTAGCTATGGGCAAATGAAAATGGCGCAAGCAATAGCGCTACAGCCACTGCTCACGCCCGAAGCCAACTCCGTTGAGATTGGCCAAACGCTACTCGGTACGGTAGATACAGCCTTTACCGATTAGGTTCTACGATTGGCAATACCGATTGTGAGCCTTTACTAGCTATCTACATACCCATAATCGCGTAGCCCGAATCGACGTAAATTACTTGGCCGGTAATGCCGCTGGCGAGATCGCTGCATAAAAACGCGGCGGTGTTGCCAACTTCCGTTTGCGTTACGGTGCGGCGCAAAGGCGCGATTTCCTCGACGTGGTGGATCATGTCCAAAATGCCCCCGACAGCCGAGGAAGCCAAAGTGCGAATCGGCCCTGCTGAAATGCCGTTGACCCGAATATTTTGCGGCCCCAAATCAGCGGCTAAATAGCGCACATTCATCTCTAGCGCGGCTTTGGCAATGCCCATGACATTGTAGTTAGGAATGACTCGAACCCCGCCCAAATAGGTCAGTGTCAAGATGTTGCCGCCTTCGGGCATCAGGGCTTTGGCCCCTTGTGCTAGCCGCACCAGCGAATAAGCACTCACACTCAGCGCGAGGTCAAATCCGGCTCTGGAGGTGTCGCTAAAGCTGCCAGTGAGATCATCGCGATTGGCAAAGGCCAGGCAGTGGATCAAAATATCGAACGTTCCCCACTTTTCTTTGACGGTATTAAACAAATCGTCTACCTGCGCATCGTCTTGGACGTTGCAGGGCAAAAATAGGCTGGGTGCAAGCGGTTCGGTGAGCGATCGCACCTTACTCTCAGCTCTACCCTTATCATCCGGCAAATAGGTAACCCCAATGTCCGCGCCCGCTTGATACAGTTGCTGAGCAATTCCCCAAGCAATCGAGCGATTGTTGGCAATCCCGGTGACAAGGGCCTTTTTTCCAGTCAGATCTAGCATGAATCTTCGGTTGCTAAAGGTTTACGACGGTTTTACAACCGAGCTTAACCACGGTTGATCACCGCTTGAGTGCGTCTTAGCAGCATACTGAAAAAAGGGAATCACAAGGTAGCCTCAAATCATTTGCGCTTTGCTCGGCAGATTTTTTAAGCTCTCCAATGAGCCCTTCCCCTCAGCGCCCATGCAATCACCCACTAAAAGTATAAAAGTATGTCTGATTTAAGACTTTTCGCTGTAACTTGGTAGCAGGCAATACAAAATTCTGATCTGACCATAGGTTTTAGTAGTGAAAAGTCGAGTTAGCATCTCATAACATTAATATCTATGAATCTTGATATCTGACTATCTGATTGATTGATATCTGCATAGATACCTAAAGCGTGATAATCCTGCTCTTAGCGCAACCGCTAATTCCTGCTCCTAGGCCCCTTTTCGGTTTTCAAGTATGATCGCAGCCGCCATTTCCAACAAGCCTATTGCCGATATGTTTCGTTCGTTAGCAGGCAGTGGGCTGCCACCCGTGGTTGAGTCTTATGAACGCAATAAAACTATTTTTTTCCCAGGCGATCCCGCAGAGCGAGTCTACTTTTTGACAAAAGGCGCGGTCAAGCTCTCACGGGTGTACGAAGCCGGTGAAGAAATTACCGTCGCTCTGCTGCGCGAAAACAGCGTGTTTGGCGTACTTTCGCTGCTCACAGGCGACCGATCCGACCGGTTTTACCATGCGGTCGCTTTTACGCCAGTAGAGCTGCTCTCACTGCAAGGCGATCTGGTCGCCCAAGCGCTCAAAGATCATCCTGAGCTATCGGCGCTGATGCTAAGGGGGCTGTCATCGCGCATTTTGCAAACCGAAATGATGATCGAAACGCTGGCCCATCGCGATATGGGATCGCGGCTGGTGAGTTTTTTGCTGATCTTATGTCGTGACTTTGGCGTCCCCGGTAGCGGCGGGATTACGGTCGATCTCAAGCTTTCGCATCAGGCAATCGCTGAAGCCATTGGGTCAACTCGGGTCACCGTCACCCGTTTGCTGGGCGATCTGCGAGAAAAAGACATGATCTCTATCCACAAAAAGAAAATTACAGTGCACGATCCGGTGACGCTCTCTCAGCAGTTCACCTAAACGATTGCTCACTATAGAAAGAATCATTAGAATCATTCTGAATCATTGGCCTGATCATAGGGCGGGTAGATTGATCCATCCCGCGATACTCCCCCCACTGGTCAAAGCCATCGCGTAACCAGTGTTGTTATATTCTGGAGAATGGGCATCGGCTTTCGCGGTAAAAAATGACTGGATTTGTATTAATTTTTGCGGTGGCCTGCTTGGGGGGTGTGATTGCGACTGTGGGCGATCGCATTGGCATGAAGGTGGGCAAATCTCGCCTCAGCTTATTCAACCTCAGACCGAGACAAACCGCGACGCTGGTGAGTGTGGCAACCGGAATGCTAGCGTCTTTTTCGACGCTGATGCTGATGATTGCGCTCGATAGCCAGCTGCGCAAGGGGCTGTTCCAGCTTGATGATATTCAGCAAGAACTCGCCGAAGCCCAGACCGATTTAGAATCGACGCAGGCCGAAAAAAACGACGTAGAAGCTACCCTAAAAAATTCTACGCGGCTTAAAGAAGAGGCTCAGTCCCGGCTGTTAAAGATTAACGATTCGCTGCAAATAGCCGTCGCCCGCGAAGAAGAAACCCTCAATAATTTGCTTGATACCCAGTCTCAGCTGGATGATGTCTCAGAGCAAGCCAGCAGCCTGCGCGACGAAATTACCGATCTGCGCGATGAGCGTCAGGCGCTAGTTGAAGAACAATCCAAGGTGCGAACCCAAATCGCTCAGCGCGACCAAGAAATTGCCCAGCGCAACCGCGACATTGAGCAGCGCAATGGGGAAATTGCTCAGCGTGACCAAGAGCTAGCTGATCGCAACGCGGAACTCAGCGATCGCGCCAGCCAAATCGCCCAGCGCGACCAAGAAATTGCCGAGCGCGAAAGCCGGCTTGCCTCACTTCAGACCGAGCAGGCTTTTCTGACTAAAGAAATCGCTCGCTTAGAAGACGAATTTCAGGGGCTGCGGCTAGGCAATGTCGCCATTGGTCGCAATGAAACGCTGGCGCTGACGATAACTCGCGCCGATTCTGTCGCCAATGCCCAAAGAGCCGTCGACGACGCCCTAGCAACCGCCAACCGGTTCGCCGTCCAGACGGTGCTGCCAGGGATAGACGCAGTGGATGCGATCGCCATCCGAGTCGATCCCGAAGTTGTCAAGCAAATTGTCCAATCCATTACCGACAGCGAAAACTACGTGATTAGAGTCTCGTCCGCCGCCAACTACATCGTCGGGGAGCCCTGCGTCAATGCCACCATTACTCAAGGCAGCGAACCCTGCTTACAAGTCAACGTTGACTTTTCGCGCAACGAAGTCCGCTTTCAGCCCGGTGAAGTGCTAGCCACCACCCAGATGGGCGGCGCGAACAGCACCAACGAAGCGCTGATCGAACGGTTCAACCTACTGCGCACCACCGCTGAATTTCAAGCCCGTCGCAACGGCATCATTCGCTATCAGCCGATTATTGCCAACGGCTTGTCAGATCCTATTTTGGAATTTTTGGGCCAAGTTCAAAACTACGGCGCCCCACTCGAAGTGAGAGCGATCGCCAGTCAGCCCATTTTGACCACCGGCCCCGTCTATCTCGATCTGATTGCGGTGCAAAACAATCAGGTGATTTTTCGCAGCCGCAGCGGCACTTCGTAGCGGCACTTCGTAGCGTTAGATCACCCGGCTTGATCCGTAACGCTGGGTTTGGCGAGCTTTGTAATAAAGCCTTATACAGCGCAACAAAACAATGCAATCAGCCTGGCAAAGGCTCACAATACATCACAAAAAGTCAGTTAAAGCCACAAACCTCCAAGCAAATCTGACAAAACCTTTCGGATAGTTACCAGATCCGCAAAAGTTAAGTAAGTCTATTATTTAGTGGCTAAAATAAGTCCAAAGTTTTAGGCAAATCTCTCCATTCAAAAGCCATCGGAGCTTCCTTATGAAGTTTGAAGATATCTATCAATTTTTTGAAGATCCGCCGCCGGTATATCTCAATAAGGAACTAGCCGTTTGCTACGTACTTTCTGTTTTGGTGCGCCATGACTCATACGGCACTGAGTTAATTCAGGCCATTGAGCACGACTATCCGAGCTACCGCCTGTCTGACACAGTGCTCTATAGCGCCCTCAAGTTTTTAGAAAATCAGGCTGCGATCATCGGCTATTGGAAAAAAGTCGAAGGCCGAGGACGGCCCCGACGGATGTATCGGCTACGCCCTGACTGGCAAATGAAAGCTCGTGAGCTAGCCGATCTCTGGCAGCGCTATATGGTAGGGCAACAGAAAACGCCGCAGCGAGCCTTTTACAATAGTTCGCCTCAGCCGCCAGCGAGTCGTCCGCTCACGGCGAAGATCAAGTATGCAGGCTCATAAAAAAGCCTCATAAAAAGCAGAGCACCCCCCCTTAAAGCTCTGAGACTCTGAATAAATAACTAGCTAATAGGAAGCAGCAGGACTGGTAAACTAATAAGCAGCGTCTTGAGTCTTTACTGGTAAGTATTTAGCGCTACTTTTTTTATCCAGAAGTGCTTTGTTTTTTAACGATCCAACTCGCGCCTCCACGCTTTTACTGACTGGCCTCATGGTGATTGGGCTAGGCTTTTTTATCCGAGCCTCTACCAAAGATCGCATTGAAATTGCGCGATTTGCCTCCAAGCAGAGCGCCGAGGCTTTAAA
>JBGTIK010000014.1:0-24051 GCA_041745715.1 Phormidesmis sp. | reverse complement strand
GATCCCTACAAACATCCCGCAAAAACCAAACCTGCTAGCCACGCCGCTGATTCTAATCAGCTGGCTCAAAGACGTCGTCACTGGCATTACCCGACCCAAACCCTCCAAACCCGTCATCGAAATCCCTCGCCGCCCAGCTTCTCATGCGGCTTCTTTCCCTGCTTCCGCACCCTCTTCTCCCGCTTCCCCCCCCGACTCTGCTCCCGCTCCCTTCTCAGAAGACAGCAACTGGGACGACTAACTTGAACCAACCCAAACTTCAAGGCAAAATAACCTAACCAACGCACCTCTATCCCGTGACCCCCGTGAGTGATTCCACCCGTTCTCCAAATAGCGAAGCCAACGGCAGCAAAAGCTACAAAGACACTGTGCTGCTGCCTCAAACGGACTTCAGTATGCGGGCCAATGCCGTGCAGCGCGAACCCGAACTGCAAGCCTACTGGCGAGAAAAAAACCTCTACCAAAAAATTGCCGATCACAACCCAGGCGAGCCTTTTATCCTGCACGATGGCCCTCCCTACGCCAACGGCGATCTGCACATGGGCCATGCTCTGAACAAAATTCTTAAAGACATTATCAATAAGTATCAAAGCCTGCAAGGTCGCAAAGTGCGCTACGTGCCCGGCTGGGACTGTCACGGCCTACCGATTGAGCTGAAAGTGCTGCAAAAGCTCAAATCTTCCGTACGCCGGGAGCTGACCCCCTTATCCTTACGCCAAAAAGCCAAGGCCTTTGCCCTCGAAACCGTAGAAGCACAGAGTGCAGGCTTCCAGCGCTATGGCGTCTGGGGCGACTGGGAGCATCCTTATTTAACCTTGCAGCCAGAATACGAAGCGGCTCAGCTCGGTGTGTTTAGCAAAATGGTAGAGAATGGCCACATTTACCGGGGGCTGCGCTCAGTGCACTGGAGCCCGTCATCCCAAACGGCCCTAGCAGAAGCAGAATTGGAATACCCTGAAGAGCATATTTCACCGAGTATCTATGTAGCTTTCCCCATGGTGAGTGCGGCTGAAGCTGCTCAAGCTATCTTATCTCCTTATTTAGACCACTTAGGGGTAGCAATTTGGACTACCACGCCTTGGACAATTCCAGCAAACGTCGCCGTCGCTGTGAATGCTGAACTGGACTATGCGGTCGTCGAGAGCGCTTCCGGTGAGCCGTTTAAATATTTAATTATCGCTAAAGATCTCGCGGAGAAGCTGTCTGTAACCTTTGACAATGGTCTAAAAGTTGTTGCTGAAATCAAAGGCGCAGCGCTTGTAGGCTCTACTTACCGCCATCCTTTAGCACAAAGAGACAGCGCTTTTGATCGGGTGAGCCCGATTGTGGTCGGTGGCGATTATGTCACAACAGAATCAGGTACTGGCTTAGTTCATACCGCGCCAGGTCACGGTCAGGAAGACTTTTTGGTCGGGCAAAGAGAGAATTTGCCGATTTTGTGTCCGGTGGATGGCCGGGGTGATTTTACCGCTGAAGCGGGTGCTTTTGAAGGGCTCAATGTGCTGAAAACAGCGAACGATGTGATTATTGAATCGCTGAGCGAAGAGAAAGTGCTGCTAAAGCACGAGCCGTATGCGCATAAGTATCCCTATGACTGGCGGACGAAAAAGCCGGTGATTTATCGGGCTACAGAGCAGTGGTTTGCTTCGGTAAAAGGCTTTGTGGGTGAAGCGCTAGCGGCGATTGATCAGGTGAAGTGGATTCCGGCTCAGGGCAAAACCCGGATTACCGCGATGGTTTCTGAGCGCTCTGACTGGTGCATTTCACGACAGCGCAGTTGGGGTGTGCCGATTCCGGTGTTTTATGACGAGGCGACGGGTGAGCCGCTAATGACGCAAGAGACGATTGCGCATGTGCAGGCGATTGTCGCTGAGAAAGGCTCAGATGCTTGGTGGGAAATGAGCGTAGAAGAGCTGTTGCCGGAGCCCTATCGCAGCGACCAGAAGACCTATGTCAAGGGCACAGACACAATGGATGTGTGGTTTGACTCAGGGTCTTCTTGGGCGGCTGTCGTGCAGCAGCGCGAGGCGTTGCAGTATCCGGCGGAGATCTATTTAGAAGGTTCTGATCAGCATCGGGGCTGGTTTCAATCGAGTTTGTTAACCAGTGTGGCAGCAAATGGCCATGCGCCCTATCGGCAGGTGCTGACGCACGGCTATGTGCTGGACGAAAATGGCCGTAAGATGAGTAAATCTTTGGGCAATGGCGTAGATCCCAAGGTAATTATTGAAGGCGGCAACAACCAAAAGCAAGAGCCGCCCTATGGCGCGGATGTGCTAAGGCTGTGGGTGTCTTCAGTCGATTATTCAGGCGATATGCGGCTGGGAATGCGCAATGTCAAACAAATGTCAGATGTGTACCGGAAGATTCGCAATACGGCGCGGTTTTTGTTGGGTAATTTGCATGATTTTAATCCCACCACCGATGCGGTGCCCTACGAACAATTGCCTGAGCTTGATCAATACATGCTGCACCGAATGACGGAGGTGCTTTCTGAGGTAAAAGGCGCGTTTGAGTCGTATCAGTTCTTTCAGTTTTTCCAGACCGTGCAGAATTTCTGTGTGGTGGATTTCTCGAACTTTTATTTAGATATTGCAAAAGATCGGCTGTATATTAGCGCAGCCAATTCACCTCGACGGCGAGCCTGTCAGACGGTGCTAGCGGTGGCGATTGAGAATTTGGCAAAAGCTATTGCCCCCGTATTAGTTCATATGGCAGAAGACATTTGGCAGGCTTTACCGTACGAAACAACGGCTGAATCCGTCTTCGAGTCAGGGTGGGTAACGCTAGAAGATAAGTGGCAGCGGCCTGAATTGACGGCGAAGTGGGCGCAATTGCGTACCCTGCGTGATGAGGCCAATACGGTGCTAGAGCAGGCGCGCGCGGACAAAGCCATTGGCTCTTCTTTGCAGGCGAAGCTGAAGCTGTTTGTTGCCGATGCTAATTTGCGATCAAGCCTATCTAGGCTTAATCCAGCTGATAGTCTTAACGCGGAGTCTAATCAAGTCGATGAGCTGCGCTATCTATTATTAGTCTCTCAAGTAGAGCTAGTAGAGAGTGCCGCTGATCTGAAAGGAGCAACCTATAGCGGCGAGGTCGGAGAAATTGCCATCGCAGTCGTCGATGCGGATGGGGAAAAGTGCGATCGCTGCTGGAATTACTCGACTCATGTAGGTGAATCGGCGGACGATCCGACTATTTGCGATCGCTGCGTCACCGCCCTAAACGGCCAGTTTTAAAAGGATTCTGAAAATTAGATGACCCAATCGCTCACTCAGATACTGCCAGGAGTTTTATTAACAGCCGTTGTCATTTCAGGCGTAGCTTGCACTGACCAGATCAAAGACTATACGGAAGTAACCCTGCGGGCCATCGCCTTTGAGGGCGGCGCTGACCTTAATTTACAAAGCTTAGATGGCACCAAAGCTATCTTAGAAAATCGACTGGCTGATCTCGGCATTGAACCCAGCGAAGTAGAAATTATTGAGCCGAATCAAATCCGAGTGCGGCTACCCCAAACTGCCGATTTGGCGGCGGCCCAAGCTTTGCTCACCACTTCCGGACAGCTATATTTGCGTCAGCAAAAAGCCGATACCAAAACGGATTTGACTCAAGGGATTGAAGAATTGCAGCGTTTGTTAGTAGAGCAAAATACCCTTCTACAGACTGATCAGCCAGCTGAGGCCAAGGCGTTGCAACCTCAAATTGATCGCACTAGAGCCCTAATTAGCGACCTATTCGAGCCCAGCCAATTAACCGGTGAAATGCTATTAGACGCCAAGGCCGTACCTAGCGCGCAAAGCCCTACTTGGGATGTAAAAATTTGGCTAAACGCCCAAGGTGCTGATATTTTCGCTGATAAAACCAAGGCCCTCGCAGGCACTAACCGCGCCATCGGCATATTTTTAGATGAGGTGCTGCTCAGCGCTCCGTTAGTCGATGCTGCCTTTGCTAAAACCGGCCTTACCGGCGGCGAAGCCCTAATTGCCGGTAGCTTTACACCGGAAGCCGCAAAAATACTAGCGGTTCAGCTCCGCAACGGAGCGCTGCCAGTAAGGCTAGAGAGAGTAGCGTTAGAGTAGGTAGAAGTCAGAGGTCAGATTAGGTCGAAATCGTGGAAACAGAGCCGCCATCTACTCGCCAGTTGGAGCCGACGACATAACTGGCCTGCTGAGAGCACAAAAAAGCAATCACTGCGGCGACTTCTTCTACTTTGCCGCGTCTGCCGACTTCGATGCCGGGGCGATTTTCAGCTAAAAAGCTTTCGACGGCTTCGGCCATGCTGCTGCCTCTTTCGGCGGAGCGCGATCGCATCATCGCATCCGTCATCGCCGTTTCCACAAAAGCAGGCGACACCATATTTGTCAGCACACCGTCTTTGGCATAGGCTTTGGAGAGATTTTTTGTCAAATTTAACGTACCAGCTTTACAGGCGCAGTAAGGCATATCTTCAATGTAGGGCTGTACAGCATCTTCTGAGCCTAGCAATACAATCCGGCCCCAGCCTGCGGCTCGCATCGCTGGAATAAAGGTGCGGCACACCCGTACGGTTCCCATCAAATTCACGTCAATAGTCTGCATCCAGCCATCATCATCAATGCCCAAGAAATCACCCACAGCCCCCGTAATACCAGCAGCATGGACTACAATTTCAGGTGCGCCAAAGTGCGCCGTAATCTGATCGCGGGCGGCTTCTACTTGCTCTAAGCTAGTAATGTCAGCCTTGGCTGGAAACGGCTCGCCAAAGGCTTTGAGATCGTCAATGTCATCAAAAGAGCGACTGAGAATGGCAACTTTAGCCCCTTCTTTGAGCAAAATTTCAGCCGTCGCTTTGCCAATCCCCGAACCGCCGCCGGTCACAACCGCCACTTTACCTGTCAAACCTAAATCCATAAAAACTGATTCCTCACGCTAGCAATGCGCTTACGATGAATACGCTGCGCCTTTAATTTAGAGCCCTATGGAAGTTTGTGCTTCCTCATGCAACAAAAGCTTAAACAAAAAAAGACTTATGCCTCAATGGAAATTATCGACTGAGTTTACGTTCGATGCCGCGCACTTTATCCGTGACTATGACGGCCCCTGCGGACGGATGCACGGCCACACCTATCGGGTGCGCGTAGAAGCAAGAGCCAGTCAGCTTCAAGCCTCAGAGTATTGTCCTCATCCAACAATGGTGGCCGACTTTAGAACCCTCCGCTGGGCCAAAAAAGATATGCTCAAAGGCGGCTTAGATCATTGCGTTTTGAATGAAGTCATGCCCTCAGGCTACGAAACAACTGCCGAAATGATCGCTCAGTTCATCCACGAAAAAACCAGCAAAATGCTCAGTCCCAACATTCATCTTAAAGTCAGCATTTCCGAAACCCCCGACTCTTGGGCTGAGTACGAATCTGACTAAAAATCTTTTAATTCACCTAATTTCGTTTATTTTCAGCCAAAAATTCGCTAAAAACATCTCTAGCTACCTTGTTTGGCTGAAAAATTAATGCTTACATCATGAGCGGTGATCTATATGAATCCATCGATGCCTACCATTGCGGTTAAACAAAGTCAGATTTCAACTCTGCCGAATACTTTGCCGACGGTAGAAACTTTTCACTCCATTCAAGGCGAGGGAATCTGGACAGGAGCCAGCACTTTTTTTATTCGTTTAGCGGGCTGCGATGTTGGCTGCCTGTGGTGCGACACTAAGCACTCTTGGCCAATGCAGTCTCATCCCCAAAGAGAGATTGCTTCATTAGTCGAAGAAGCTGTAGCGGCTCAGCCTTTTATGGTTGTGATTACAGGTGGAGAACCGCTGATGCACGATCTTACTCACCTCAGCACAGCGCTACGGCAGCAAGGATTACGGGTTCATTTAGAAACCTCAGGCTCTTCTCCGTTAACCGGTGAATTCGATTGGATTACACTCTCGCCCAAGCCGTTTAAGCCGCCTCTAGACGCTATTTACAGTCAAATTCATGAGCTTAAGATCATTATTGGAGATCAAGCTGATTTGGCTTGGGCAGAGTGTGCGGCGGCGAAACTAGCCGCTCATGTTAACCGTCCAAACAATCTGCTAGACGACCTACCTACTGACCCGCCAGACTATCCGAAAAAGATGCTACAGCCAGAGTGGAGCAGCAAACAAGGCCAAACGCTAGTATTTGACTACGTGCTAATGCATCCTGAGTGGCGAGTCAGCTTACAAACTCACAAATTCCTAGGCATTAGATAATCATTAAACTGTTCACTAACTATTAAATTGTCCCCTAACTAATAGAGATCACGCATTGTGAGCAATCAGGAAAAAGAGCAGCCAAAAGCAGTGGTGTTACTTTCAGGCGGTCTCGATTCAGCGACCTGCTGCGCCCAAGCTTTGGCCGATGGCTTCAGCGTTACGGTACTCTCTTTTGACTACGGCCAGCGGCATAAGCGCGAACTTACAGCCGCTCAAGATATTGCCCAAACTTTCGGTATCGCCAATCATCACATCGTTGAGATTAATTTGGCTCAGTGGGGGGGCTCATCTCTCACCAGCGAGGCAATGAGCATCCCGACCGATGGCATCAAAACCGATGAAATTCCCTCTACCTATGTGCCGGGTCGCAATACGGTTTTTATTGCGATCGCGCTATCCCTCGCAGAAGCCCAAGGAGCTATAGCCATTTACCTTGGCATTAATGCTGTCGACTACTCCGGCTACCCAGACTGCCGCCCAGAATACCTATCCGCCTTTCAGGACTTAGCCACCCTTTCCTCTAAAGCCGGGTTAGAAGGCCATGCCCCCGATCTCGTCGCCCCGCTGGTGATGGATTCCAAAGCCGACATCGTTCGCCGAGCCTTAAAACTAGGCGTTCCCATCGAAAAAACCTGGTCTTGCTATCAGGGTGAACCCGTACCCTGCGGTGTCTGTGACGCCTGCCGCATCCGCGACCAGGCGCTCATATTGGTCGGTCGTCCAGATCTCGCCACAGCGATAGGACAGCAAAAGGCGCAATTAGCTTAAAAAGCCGCCAGTTAAAGCCGCCAGTCAAAGCCGATGGTGGGATTCGAACCCACGGCCTGCTCATTACGAATGAGCTGCTCTACCCCTGAGCCACATCGGCGATTCAGCTACAGATTATAGCAGTCACTCGCCCCTATGCGAATCGTCCTCACGCCGATGACCGACTCGCCTTAAAATAAGAAAACTGGCACAAACATGACTTAAGTATTCAAGGCGGCTATGGCAAAAGATAAATTATCTCCCAAAAAAGCTCCCAATCGCTCGCCCAACAGCCCTGCTACGGTTCCGCCCAAGGGTATGAGCAAAGAGCGCTACGAGCGTTTAGTAGCCGAATCCAAAGCGCCGTACAAAGGCTTGCGAAAGTTTCTCTATGCATCGTTTGGCGCTTCGGGTGCGATTGGAGGTTTCGTCTTTTTTACCAAAATTCTGGCAGGCCACGATCTGTCACAATCACTGCCCAATCTAGCGTTACAAATCGGTGTCGTTGCCCTAATGGTGTTTTTGTTTCGCTGGGAAGACCGCAATCAGGAAAAGCCGTAATGGCTCAATCTTCTAATTTGGCCCACAACCCAGTCGTATTAGTGCATGGCATTTGGAACACAGCAAGCATTTTTTCAACGCTCAAGGCTTATTTAGAGCGCGAGGGTTGGCAGGTCTATGCGCTGAGTATGACGCCCAACAACGGTGACGCCCCCTTAGAATTACTCGCACAACAGCTCGCAAACTTTATCAACCAGCACTTAGGCGAACAGCAACCGTTTGATCTTGTCGGATTCAGCATGGGCGGTTTAATCAGTCGCTACTATGTGCAGCGACTAGGCGGATTAGAGCGGGTGCAGCGATTGGTCACGGTTTCTGCGCCTCACCAAGGGACGGCTTTGGGGTTGTTTAGCGATCGCTTCGGCATCCAGCAAATGCGACCCAACAGTCCTTTCTTGCGATCGCTCAATCAAGACATCCATCAGATCAAAAGGCTGCACTTCGTCTCACTGTGGACACCTTTTGATCTGTTGATCTTGCCGCCTTGGAGTTCTCAAGTGCCCGTCGGACAAATGCAGCAACTCTCCGTGTCAGCGCACAACCAAATGATTCGAGATCCACAGGGATTGAGAGCAATCAGCCAAGCCCTGCTCACAAGCACATTGGCTTCCCCACTCAATACGACTTGAACTAGCTAGTCTCACCGACGTTAGAATACTGCACCTCTCCAAACACCGCACTCGGATACCGATAATACTTAAACTCCAGCAAATTGTGAAACGGATCGATTAAAAAGAACGTCCGGTGTTCTATCCGCTCTCCTTTAAAGCGGTGCTTAGGCTGCTGATAGAACCTTAGCGCTTGCTTTTGAGCCCGCAACAGACAGCGCTCCCAGGCCGCTTCTGTCGCAAAAGTTAGCCCAAAATGATGCGGATAAATCCCCTGTTGCAAAGGCATCGGCTCTGTTACAACATGCGCCACTAGCTGATGGCCACCCAAGTTCAAAATCAGCGATCCCTTGCCCTCACGGCCCACCTCACAGCCTAGGCCCTCCACATAAAAGCGCTTAGTATCAGCAATACTGTCAACGGGAAAAGATAGATGAAAAATAGCGTCCATACTGTCTCCTAGCAAATGGCTGGTAAACGGCTGATAAATACTGGCAAACAGGTGCGAATGACCTATGAATAACTAATGAAGAAGATTTTGTAATCGGCGCTACAGTCAAAACCCCTATTAGACAGCTACACATAAGGGTGGAAAGCCCGCTTAGGTACCCGCTTGAGCAATTTTTGGTTAAAGCATAAGCAAAGCGATAGTGACACGCTATTTGACTGTGCTACTGTGTCAGATAGCAACTTTTGGCAAGCGTATCTTGAAAGAGATCGTCATTGAAGAATAAATACCTGTAAGAAGCTGTTTCTTTAGGGTATGCTGCTATCCTGAAGTTTTGTAATCCAGACTCTAGAAAAACGCTAGAGGTGATTTTATGTCAATTTACGTCGGAAATCTGTCTTTTGATGCTACTCAAGATGACATCAATCAAATCTTTGGAGAATACGGCTCGGTAAAATCTGTAAAGCTTCCTACCGATCGCGAAACCGGTCGAGTCAGAGGCTTTGCCTTTGTCGAAATGAGCAGCGATCCAGAAGAGCAGGCCGCTATTGAAGCCCTAGACGGTGCAGAATGGATGGGACGTACGCTCAAAGTAAACAAAGCTAGACCGCGCACTTAAATTGCCTCCCTTTCATTGTTCAATCGGCGTTCGAGTGCCACTCAATTGTCATTCAGCTTTCATTCAACTGTCATTTATTAGCAGCTAGCAATCATCTACAGATCTGCTGTTGGCTCACATAGGCCATCAGCAGATTTTTTGCTGCCTAAAGACTTGATTCTCCGGTACTTAATTTATCTCTGCTAATGCCACGCCTGCTAAGCCGCCTGCAAAACAGACTGCTAAAAGAGCGACTCCCTTAGCCAAGCTAGCAGTTACGACAAGAAAATGGGAATCTTTTAAAGGGTATGCGCCGTCTTTAGCTAAGTATCCCCCTACAGTGTTGACAAAATCTTGTCTGATGAAATTTTGAAGCAGGCCACCGAACAGGCCACCGAAAGAGCCGTCAAACAAAAAGAGCAGTATCGGCGATCACGTCTTTTCCTATTGTGTCTCATCATTAGCATTTTGGGCTTACCGTGGCTGCTGTTATTAGCCGGAGGGATGAGGGTTCGCCAGCAGCAAGCGCAGCTAGATGCTGACTCAGATGCTTTTTTTGCCCAAATTCAAAGCTATCCACAAAATGCTTCTGCCCAAGAGTTTGACCGCCTCGGTGCAGAGTTAGGCTTTTCACCCAATGCCGCCTACAGCCCTCAGCTCACTATCAATACTCAATCTGCCCGAGCTTACCAGTTTATTGAAGCGTCTTTAAATCACTTTTTAGACGAGCAAATCCGGCTCACAGCAGAGCCAATCAGGGCACTTACGCCTGATTTAAAGACCTATCTTAGCGCTCATCAAAGAAAAATATCGGCTGTCGAGCAACATCTTTTAGCACAAGCAGCGCCTCGCTGGTCAGTCGAACTTAAGCAAATGTTTGACATAGACTGTGGATTTCCCGGCTTTATCAATGTGCTCAATATCCAAAAGCTCCTGTTACTCTCAGCCATTGACAGCAGCCAAACCGGCCAAACCGCTAAGGTCTGGACAGCTCTAGAAGCCTCGTGGCAACTCAATCAAACGCTGTCTCAGCGCCCTGATCTGACCTCGAAAGTCTTAGTCTCTGTCGTCGCTGAAAAACAAGCGGCGCTTTTGCGACATCTCAACCATGTCCCGCCGCTTTGGCGATCGCGATTAGATCAGCAAATTCATTCTCTATCCCTACATCCATCTGCCTTAGACGGACTGCGGTTTGAGACTTGGCTACAGTACGAAATCTCTAAAAAATCGCTAGCTACCATATTCAATCAGTCTACCAAAGAGCGCTCAGAAGAGCGCCCGAAAAAGCGGTCAGAAAAGCCTTCAGAAGGGCCTACAGAGAATTTTTCTAACCGTCTGCTCAAAAACTTTTCACAAGGAATGAGCTATTGGTTTTCGCCTGCTTACTACTCGCAGCTTGTTCGCATTGAAGCGCTGCAAGCAGCGCAGCGGGCCTTTAATCAGCTTGATAGGCTAAACGTGTGTTCAACCACACGAATAGTGGCTGAACAGGTCATGCAGACAGAAAACACGTCGTGGCATCAGGCGATCGCGATGGATTTGTTTATCACCGCCCAACGATGGAAGTTAGCGGGCGATCGCCAGCTCAATCTAGAACTTACCCAAAAAGTGTTAGAGGCTAAGCAAACCTTCGAGACCAGCGGACAATGGCCTGCTACTCTTTCTGATTTGACCTCTAAAGCTTGCCCAGACAAGCATTGGGTATATGAGCGCAGCAACAACAATCAAGACATGAGCCTATCATTTAGCCCTTCCATCATCGTTGAGCCCTCAATTCCTTTGATCTATCGCTCTACTACTGCCCCATCGGCTCCATTTGCTCCACCTGCTCCAACCCAGTTAAACCTTCCATAAAAGGGGCTAAAAAAAGGTCTGGAAAGCAAAAAGCGCATCCCAGACCTAGCCATTACCAAAGCTATTGAAAATTCAGTCAAAAATTCCAGTTAGCTAACTGCTTTGATAGCCTTTTGTGAAATGCTATAGGTGCCGTTTATACCGCGATACCAGCCACCATCACGAGCGCCCGCAGAAAGAATGTTAGACACTCGGTTACGCGCTTTGAGAAACTGACTTTTGGGCATATCTTCTTTAAAAACTGCACTCATCACATCGGCAATTTTGAAAATATTGTTAGGCTGAGCCTGCAACACGCCTACAATCACGTTGGGCAAAGGCGCTTTGCTATAGCTATCTTTAACAAAACGCTGCCAGTTGGCTGTTCTGCCGCTGCGCTTGGTCGTTTCAGTGCTCTTGCTGGTTTCGCTACTCTTTGCAATGCTCTTTGCAGAATTCTTCGCAATGTCTGCTTTAGGGCTAGCCGTACGAGTGGCTTTGACCTTGGTGTCGGGGACGGCCTTGGCTTTGGCCGCTCTTGACTTAGCAACCTTCACTTTACTTGCTGGAGCCGTCGTTTTAGAGCTCTTAGCAACCGTCTTCTCGGCACTTTTCGCTGCTTTGGCCGATGTTTTAGCCGATGTTTTAGCTGCCGTTTTAACTGCTGGCTTACTATCAGCGCTGTCTACAGCCGCATTCACAGACGCGACTGTAGCAATATCAGCAGCGGAAATGTTCATTCCCGACTCAAACATCGCAATCACAGTTTGAATCCCTTTGCGCTTTTCCTGTAGCTGATTGAGCTGAGCACTCAAAGCGTCTGCTTGAGTAGACAGCTCAGAATCCACCTCTAGAAGTTGAGGCAAAACAGATATGGACATAGGTCACTTTCTCCTTACTTTTGGTTGTATTAGCTGTGTTGAGTGAAAAACCTCACAGCCCCCTTGATGACTTTATGACCATGACTTTACAGCCAACCTGGCAGCTCACTTTATTGGCCAGTCGGCTCACTTGACTAGCCAACTCTAAGGTTAATCTCGCATCTTTTTCACTCCAAAGTCTCACTCAAAGAAGCATGGAGCCTTCAGAGTATTGTGGAGGAGAAAAGTTTAGCTGAGATTAGTTGAGCAGCCTGTCGAGCAGCTTGTTGGGTGCTTGGTTAAGTTTACAAAGTGCCTTGAAGGGGACTTTAAGTGTTGCCATCGAGCAATAATCACGAAGAAATTCTTTACCGAAAGCGGCAATTTTGACCGTTTTTTACAGAAAAACCACCTGAAATGCTTTTAGACAAAATGATCTCTTTTGAGAATAACACTAATTAAACATTTTCTTCTTGATAGATCAAGAGTTTTTTAAAATTTGCAAAAATTCAGGGGAGATTACGGGCAGGTGGGACTTTGATATTGCCTAAAAGATAGGCGATCAAAGTCATCTATCGGCCTGAGTGAGCCGAACTTGGGGCACGACGTATTTAATCAGCAAGAAAATAATGATGAGCAGAAAAAGCCCTGAGGCTAACCAAATACGAATCTCTTGCCAAGGCCAAAGACTCAGCAGCCCTACCCCAACGCCGTTAGCAATCAAAACAGCAAGGCGATCAGAGCGGCCAAACGGCAGAACATTCGGCGTTTGGCCGGGATGTAGCTGTACAGTTGCCAACAAATTGAACCAAAGCTGACTAAAGATAACAGCGATCGCTCCCCAAGCCAAAGACAACAGCGCTAGATAAAAACCTGTTATTTCTAGAACAATTGTACTAACTACGACAGTGTGAAAGCGATTTAGCCGAGAATCTTGTGGCTGTTCGGCCTGCTGTTCGGCCTGCTGTGTCACGGCTGCAACATTTCTCAAGTCAACCCACGCCATCCGGGCAAGTTCTGGGCAAAATAAAGTCATCGCCGCCGCCAACAGACGATCTGCTGGCGTTACTGCCGTAAAAATTTCTATCAGCAGCCCCACTCCAGCCGGGAGAAATAATACTGGAATCAGGGATCGCCAAGGTTGCATAAGTGTTTTGATGAATTTGAAAGAGGGTTAGCAGGTTAGCAGGCAGCTTGTCGGGAACGATCAAAAACTTGGCCAGAAGACTTACCAAACGCGGTAATGAATTACGCTGCTTCAGAAGCATACCAATGATTCAAGTGATTCAATCCAACGTGTCTAAACCGACCTATCCAAAACTACCTATAGCTTCTTCAAGACGTTACATCCTCACCCTGTCTTGCCCTGATCGAGTGGCTATTTTGCTGTCTCGAAGCGGGCACTGTCTGTATGATTTACGGTCTCGGTGGCGGAGCTGCGAGCTAGATATTGAGATCGCCTGTGTGATTTCTAATCATGATTGCCAATAAGGTGGCTGCTTACGAGGAAATAGAGGCTCATATTGAAGAGACTCCACGCGATGTGATGATGTTAGCGAGGTATATGCAGATTCTGTCGGCGCAAATGTGCGATCGCTACGCAGGCCGTATCGTTAATATCCACCATTCTTTTTTGCCCTCTTTTATTGGCTCTAAGCCCTATCATCAAGCCTATGAGCGCGGCGTCAAGCTGATTGGGGCAACCTGCCATTACGTCACCGAAGATCTCGACTGCGGCCCGATAATTATCGATCAAGACGTGCTACGCACTGATCACTCCGACTCACCAGAAGATCTCGTTCGATTTGGCAAAGATATTGAAAAGACAGTTTTAGCAAGAGGATTGCGCTATCACGTGGAAGATCGAGTGCTTGTGCATCACCGCAAAACCATTGTGTTTCGGTGATGTGTGTTTCGCTGATGCCGTCAAAAATGTTACACAATGTTGTTCAAAGTGAGCTTAACGGTCACAGAAGACGCTACACTCACCTTTATATCAAAGACTATCTTTGTTGATGCCCGAGTTGATGCCTGACTTAACGCCTGAGTTAACCCCTGACATGGGCAATCTGCAAGGAGTTTTAACCCCATCTTACAACTACCCCTATGAGGATTTTATAGCCATGAGTGATCCTGTCCTTTCCCAACTCGTTGCTGTTGAGGGTGATCTCGCGCAGCAATCTGAGACTTTGGCCGCGCAACTTAACCGAATCCAAGAGCAGCGTCAGGGCTTGCGCACGGTTATTAATATGTTTCAAAGTGCCAGTGGTGAGGAGATAGAAGCGCTGCCAGCCACCTCTATGCCAGTTGCACCCTCTGATGAAGCTGCACCCTCTGATGAAGAAGAGGGAGATGCCGAGCCAGCAGCAGTTGGGAAGGGAGAAATCGCAGAGGCAGAGGTCGCAGAGGCGGAAGTCATAGAGGCAGAGGCCGAAAAAGCCGCAGCCAAGAAATCTGTAACCAAGAAAGGGCAGACCAAAAAAGTGAGCACGAAGAAAGCTAGGGTAAAACCAACGACGGCTGAATCTGCGACCAAATCTGTAGCCCAAAAGCCTGTTGCCAACACAGAAGGCATCAAAAAGAAAAAAGACGGTAGGGCGGCTACTTGGCAAAAATATGTTCAAACTGAGTATCGTGACGCGGCCTTACCTGAAGCTGTCAGCAGCGTTTTACGCTCTCAGCCATCAGATGTTTTTGCGATCGCCGATGTGATGTCTTCTATTTTTCGAGAAGACATGCCGCGCCCTTCCTATCTCAAGGCCCGCAACCGCATTTCTAATATTTTGTCAGCCGGGGCTCGCGATGGCACTTGGTATCGGGGCCGTAACGGTCGCTATTCTCAGTCAGAAAGCGTGATGAAAGCGAAGTAATAGCCGTAAGCGTAACAATTCATTCGGCTAGTATTTAAAGCTGTTGAAAAAGTTGCGAAAGGAGAAGTGAGGGCAACTCTATGAGTTGCCCTTTTTTGTGAGCTGCTTTTTGTGCGATACCTTGTTTCTGTGCAGATGTTTTGAGGAGGACAAACATGGCGATAGATAATCCTTGGCTAGTGGCCATTGGGCTAAATACAGGCTTGATAGCGATCGCTTTCTGGCTGCCTAAAAAGTTTTTGACCCCGGCTGGCTATATCCATGCTTGGCTGCTGGGTGTGATTGTGTGGGCTAGCTTGGGCTGGCAAGCCTACCTAGTGACACTGTTCTATTTTTTGGTTGGCTCAGCTGTGACGAAAGTAGGTATGGCCCAAAAAGAAGCCTATGGCATTGCCGAAGCTAGAGGTGGGGTGCGCGGCCCCGGCAACGTGTGGGGCTCAGCTTTTACCGGCGCAATTTGTGCTATTGCCTTTTTAGCGCTGCCTTGGCTTTATCCAGGCTCATTTGAGCTGATTTCCCGATGGCACGCTCTGCTAGCATTAGCCTTTGTAGCCTCGTTTAGCACCAAACTATCCGATACCACTGCCACCGAAATTGGCAAAGCCTATGGGCGGCGCACCTTTTTAATCACGACCTTACAGCCTGTTCCTCGGGGCACAGAAGGTGCTGTCAGCTTAGAAGGAACACTAGCTGGAGTTGCCGCGTCAATTGCCTTAGCGGCGGTCGCTTGGGCCGTTTGGCTGATTCCTTTGGTCGGAGTTGGAATTTGTGCGATCGCTGCCTTTTTAGCGACCACTGCCGAAAGCTTGATTGGCGCAACCTTGGAAGAGCGCCTGCGCTGGCTAAGCCACGATTTGGTCAATATCATCAATACGACCATTGGCGCGGTTATTGCCCTGGCTTTAGGCTGGCTTTGGCTAGCAGGTTTTTAGCGGGCCCTTTTACCAAGGCTCATGCTAGATCAAAATGCTGACTTTGGAGGTTTCTGAAGTCAGCATTTGAAGAGAAAGGTATATGTTTTTTTCGGAAAAGAATATAAAATATAGTTATGAGTAGGATAAGTGAAGGGGTAGTCGAAGCCAACCGTTAGACTTGCTTTTCGAACTTGCTCTAAAGTCAGATAAAGTCAGTCGGATAAAGTGAGCCGGATAAAGTCAAGTGCTAGTGTGAACCGCTATCCATCCGCGATAAAAAATAAATTTAACAACCATTAAGAGCCCCCACCTATGATGATGACGATGGTTACTGAAGAAAACTTCCAGCAAGAAGTCCTAGCCTCTTCAGTCCCAGTTTTTGTTCATTTTCAAGCGCCCTGGTGTGGCATCTGTCGGCTGATTTCGCCCGTTTTAACGAGCGTGCAGCCTGACTGGCCAACTTCTCTGAAAATCGTTGCAGTCAATGCCGATGACAACCTCAAGCTGGCTAATCGCTATCAGCTTAAGACCTTGCCCACGCTGCTTTACATTCAAGACGGCACAGTTTTGCATCGCATTGAGGGCTTCAAAAGCCGAGAGGCGCTGCGAGCTCAGCTCAACGGCATTGCCCACAGCTCTCGATTTTCAGAATCTATCTTGTCTCATACAGCCTAGGGCTGTATCAAGCTTAAATATTTAGGGTTAAGCGTTGAAGCTGCACCAGAGCTGCACCGAATTTGACCGAGCAGCCTGGATCGAAGTCCGATCTAGGCTGCCTGGCTTATAGATAGCCCTGTAGCAGTATATCTGCACCTACTGAGGTGATGCTCAGCCCAGTGAGTGCTTTTGCCTGAGTCATTTTTTCCAGGCCAAGGTCTCCGATAGGCGTGGGTGCACTCGTTCCACCAATGATTTTGGGAGCAATGAATGCCCATACTTTTTGCACGGCACCTTCGGCGATCGCGGCTGCTGCCAACGTGCCGCCGCATTCCCACAAAACGCTGAGCAAGCCACGCTGATACAGCTCCTCCATCACGGCTGTTGGCGTTAGATGATTTAGGCTCAGCACCTCAACGCCCTGCTGGGTGAGCGCTGCTGCAACCGTCAAATCAGCGCCTGAGTGCGTGATCACCAAAGTAGGGGCAATAGCTGTATCCCAGAGATGTGCAGCCGTGGGCAAGTTGAGCTGACGGCTCATGACAACGCGCAGCGGATTGCGATCGCCTTCGCCATGACTGGTCAGGTGAGGGTTATCTTTTCGCACGGTGTTACCGCCGACAATTACCGCGTCGCACTGGCTGCGAAGCTGATGAACGCGCCGCCGCGAATCGGGTCCACTCACCCAAGCGCTATGGCCGGTGGTAGTAGCAATTTTGCCGTCGAGGGTCATAGCGTATTTTAAGATGCCAAAGGGCTGGTGGTGAATGACTCGATGGATAAAGGCTTCATTAAGCTGACGACAGCGATCGCTCTCCACTCCTACCGTCACCTCAATCCCGGCTGCTCGAAGCTTTTCAATCCCGCCACCGGCCACAGGATTAGGATCTTTCATGCCAATGACGACCCGCTTTATCCCCGCTGCAATGACTGCTTCGCTACAGGGCGGCGTTCGGCCCAGATGATTGCAAGGCTCTAAATTTACATAAAGCGTCGCTCCTTGCGCCTGCGCTCCGGCAGCGCGCAGTGCGAACACCTCTGCATGAGGCTCGCCGGCCTGAGGGTGATAGCCTTCTCCGACAATTTCATCGCCTTGAGTAATCACCGAGCCGACTAAGGGATTAGGCGCAGTGTGACCAGCCGCTTGAGCGGCCAACTCACAGCAACGGATGATCATCGCTACGTCTATCGGATCATCTGCGACACTATTTGACATGAGCATAGGCCATTGACTTAGTTTTGCTGCTATCGGCATTTGCTCTTATAGGCTATCAGAGAGTCCACTAGCACTTTGCCGCTACCTATGAAGATAAGGGGCTGTAAAGTTAAGTGAGCGATCAGTACCTGTAAGCAAACAATCCGCTAGCAGACGTTTTCCTTCTTCCTAATTGACCTATGGTAAAGCCGCTAAAATCGCGATTCGTGTCCTTTTTAGGGGCTGCTTTACTGGTGATTTGCCTATGTGGAGTTTTGCACTTGCCTGCTAGAGCTCAGCTATTACCCGGCAATTCCGGTGCGCAACCGCCTGCTGCTGAGACTCCCTCGTCTGAGATTCCTATTGCTGCTCCTAGTGCTACTGAGCGCCTATTGCCTAGCCAGTGGTCGAACCAGTGGGTTATTCCTAATGCTATAGATACGGCTCCGATTTACTTGGACGGCAGAACGCTATTTTTAATCAGTGCGCCTGCTGTCGATCAGCAGCGGCCTGCCGAAAGTCGGGCTCAAGAAATTCAGCAGCGGCTGTATGCGATCGCAGATAAAGCGTTTGCCGCTAATAACCAGCCCCCAACAGTCAGCATTGAAGTCGATGAACCCAGCAACTTACCCGTCATTTTTGCGGATGATACGCCGCTGCTAACGGTCACCCTTTTAGACGCACAGATCGGCGGTTATACCAATCCTATCGATTACGCAACGCTGCTAAAGGCCGATTTAAACAGAGCTCTTGACCGCTACTGGCAAGAGCGTCAGCCAGCGTTTTGGCGACAGCAAGCCAAAGTCGCCACAGGTATTATCGTGGCGGTCATCCTGATGCAGCTGTGGGCCACCAAAATGGGGCAGCGACTCCGAGATCGGCAGCGCCGACTACTCGATGCTCAAACCCAGTTACGGCCAAATCGAGCCTCTAATCCGGTCGTAGAAGCGCCGTTTGAGCCAACCTATTTTGATACTGTCTTCGATCAGCTCAAAGCACTTTTGGACAATCGCCAAAAGCGCAAGCTCAATGAAACCGCAGAGGGGCTGCTGATTTTACTTCAAATTGGGCTGTGGCTAGGTGGCTTGCTGTGGGTACTTGATTTATTTCCTTACAGCCGCTGGCTATCGACGCTCTTGCTGTATTGGATGACGGTGCCGACCAAAATTTTACTGCTGGGCATAATTGCCTATATCGCTATTCGGCTCAGCAGTGTGCTAATCGATAAGGTGGGATTGGCTTTACAGGAAGGGGCGAGGTGGGCTCCAGCGCGATCGCGCCGACTAGACTTGCGGTTTTCGACCTTTTCGCAAGCGGCCAAAGGGGTCGCAGGCGCAGTCATTTTTGGCATAGCGGTACTGAGCGCATTAGCGATCGCAGGCGTCGAAATAGCCCCGCTTTTAGCTGGTGCAGGCATTGCGGGCATTGGTATTTCACTCGCCGCCCAAAGCTTGATCAAAGATATTATCAACGGTTTTTTAATCCTTTTTGAAGATCACTTCGGGATAGGCGATGTGATTTCGGTGCAAGGAATCACCGGCAGCGTCGAGTACATTAACCTACGCATCACTCAACTGCGAGACAGTGAAGGCCGCGTGATCACCATTCCCAACAGCCAAATCACCATCGTTCAAAACCTATCTAAAGACTGGGCGCAGGTGGATCTATCCGTCGCGATTGATCATACGGCTGATGTCGATAAAGCCATAGCGCTGCTTAAAAGCAGTGCCCTTGAGCTGTCTCAAGAAGAGGCATGGCAGCGCCTGATTTTGGAGCCGCCTGATGTGCTGGGCATAGAAGCGGTCGATCAAACCGGTATTAAGCTGCGCCTATTGCTCAAAACTCAGCCTTTACAGCAGTGGCCGGTTGCCCGCGAACTCAGAGCCCGCATTAAACAGCAGTTCGATGCAGCCGGGATTGCGATTGGCGTCCCCCAAGAAAAGGTCGAAATTCAGTGGAGACCGGCCCCTGATTCTGAGCGAGATCCGCTGGGTTTAGATCGAGATTAATCAGGCTTAATCAGGCTTGATGCCGTCTTCCGGAAACACCCATTTAGGGATTTCACTAGCCCGCTCAGCCTGCCTACGGCGCACCGCTTCAGCGGCCATTTCTAGCATGTCGTCTAGCGAAGTATTTTCAATGAATTGAGAGGTTTCTTGCTGAGCGCCTTTGTGAGGACACTGCTCGCCCAGGACGCAACCGTCGATGCACTCTACCGCGCAGTTAATGTCTGCCATGATTATTAGGAAGCTAACGCTAAGGGGTCTTTCACGCTTTATTTTAAAGGATTATTGGCTGAGGCAAAGCGTCAGCGCCCTGATTAACTGATCGATATGGGCGCGGGTGTGAGTCGCCATCAAGCTGATGCGCAACCGACTGGTGGGCGCAGTGGGGGGTCGAATCGCTGAGGTAAAAATGCCTTGGGCCTTAAGCTGCTCGGTTAGCGTTAGCACAGTAGCAGCGTCTTGAACGGGTAGACACACAATCGCCGAATCCGAAGGCAACCGCTTAATCGAAATTGACTGATCGCTCGGCAAATCGGCAATCAGTGCATCAATTTGCTGGGTGAGGTATTGAGCGTTTTGAGAGAGCTTTTGCAATCGGGAGGGTTCTTGCTGAAGGGTTGCAATAGCCCCGATGCCAGCAGCTGTATCCGCAGGCGATAGCCCGGTTGTGTAAATCCAGCTAGCGGCGCGATTTCTCAAAAAATCGATCAGTTCCGCGCTGCCCGCAACATAGCCGCCCAAGCTTGCAAACGCCTTGCTGAGCGTTCCCATCTGCACCAGAGGGCGATCAGCGCAGTCAAAGTGCTCCGCACATCCAGATCCAGTTTTACCGAGCACCCCAACGCTGTGAGCCTCATCGATCATCACCATCGCTGCAAACTCATCTGCCAAGTCCAAAATCTCTGGTAGAGAGCAAACATCGCCATCCATACCAAATACGCCATCACTCACAATCAGGCAGCGGCGATAAGCGGCTCGATGCTGGGTGAGTTCGGCTCTTAGTACCGTGAGATTGGCGTGAGCGTAAGTGATCACATGAGCGCCACTAAGCGCAGCGCCATTTTTGAGGCTGGCATGATTATACGCATCTGCCAAAATTAAATCGCGACTGCCGACGAGCGCGGTAATGGTGCCAATGTTGGCCAAGTAACCGCTGCTAAAAACGATGGCGTCTGCGGTGCCCTTGAGCTGCGCTATTGCCTGCTCTAACTCACGGTGTAGCGGTCGGTGTCCGCTCAAGAGCCGAGAGCCGGTTGCGCCAGTGCCATAGGTTTGGGTGGCAGCTATGGCCTGCTCAATTAACCGCTGATTGCCCGCTAACCCTAAATAGTCATTACTAGCAAAGTTAATCAGCCGCTTGCCCCCCATCTCAATTATCGGCCCGCCAGCACCTTCAATCGGCTGCACATGGCGATACCAGTGGGCTCGGTGAATTGCTTGTAAAGATAGGTTCACCCAGCTATAAGGGTTTGTCATGTGGCAGCGGCAGTTAGTGAGGCTCAAGTCAGTTTAGAGGATGCGCTCTCACATGCGCTCTCACCAATGAAAATTGACCTCCATCCAATGAAAATTGACCTCCATAGAGCGAGAGCCAGCGTCGAAAGTGCGTTTAGTCTGGCTGCGCTAGTGGCAGCACAACTCGGCTCAAAATTCGGCCATCTTCCATTTGGGAGAGCGTAAATTCGCCGCCGAGCTGCTGCATCAGTGATTGACAAACCCATAGATGACTGTTTTGAGGCTGCTGTAAGCTTGAGGGGGAAAGCAAATCAATTGGGCGGCCTTGGGTTAGCTCTTGAAGAATTTTGGGTGAGACACTGCCTTCGTCAGTGATTGAAATTTCTAGCCACTGTTCGTCAATCGGGCGGCACCAGATGTCAATGAGATCGCCCACCGGAGAGCGATCGCACGATTCGGCAATCAGCTCATACAGTACAAACTCAATTTTGGTAATGTCACCCGCAAGGGTCAAATTGCTCTCGCAGTGCACCTTTGACCATAGCTGCCGCGCCTGAATCAGCGAATTAGCCCGCGCCGTAGCTCGTTTTAGCAAGCTGACTAACGGCGTACTTTGGCAGCAGATCTTGAGGGCCCAGCGCTCGTGGTCAGTGACATAGCTAAGCCGATTGCTAAGCGTATTCATTTTTTGCACTAACAGTTGCTGACGGGGATTGTCAGGTTTAGATCCGGCCGCTAGCTGAAGGTTAATCTGTTGTAAACATTCTTTGAAGCCTGCATTGAGATCTTCAATTTGATGCTGCTTATACCAGTTGATCTGCGTGAGCTGTTGCTGATGAGCCAGCATGGCGGTGGTCAGCTTGAGATGGCGGCGACACCAAGCGAGCTGATTGACCATAATCGCGAGCAAAGTCGTTTGCTCATCTGACCACTGACGGCTGGCATTATCGGCCAGAACAATCACCGCATTCGGTTCATGCTCAGGAGCGGTGCGCAGCGCCATTGCCAAAATTTGGGTACCCGCAGGCCCCGATATCCACTGCTGACCATCGGCGGGGAGATCTTCTAATCGCAGCGTTAGTAGGCCTTCGGTCGAAGCAGCCCAGTTGATGACCGCATCCGCTTCGAGTGAAATTTGGCGGTTAGCATCTACTTTAAAGCTGTTGTTTTGCAGTAAGACATGGCTTGCTTGGGCAAAAGCCTCGCCGTTTTCCCAGGTGACAATCGCAACTAAAGGAACGTGCAATAGCTGAGCGATATGGCGGGTGGCCGATTGATCGAGCGTTTCGAGTTTAGTCAGGCGCTGTAAGCTGCGCATTCCCCACTGAAAGGCTTCATGAAGCTGAGCTTGCTGATCGGTTTGACGCTGCAACTGCCACTGGTGCAAAATCAGGCCAATTTGGCTGCTGAGGGTTTGCACCAGTTCGCGCTCGGCTTGGCTCCAGCGGCGCTCTATTTTATCGGTGACAATGACAATGCCTTCAGGGGTTTGACCGGCTGAGGTGTTGCTCACTAGCATCGATTTGACGCCCATTGCTTGGAAGTGCGATCGCCCAGATCCAAACTTCAGCTCATTGTCGAAATTCTCAACACTCACGGGCGAATGCGCCCTTTGCAGCATTTGCTCATCGACCGTTTCTAACGGTAGCCAAGGCTCTGATCTTTCGATGCCAATGCCAGTGCGATAGCACAGATCAAAGCCACCTCGATCAGGATTGATGCCGAGCACAATCAGCTGATCGGAGCCAATCCGCGCGGCCAGTTGCGTAACGCATAGTCCTAATACGTGCTGCCAATCGCGATCGCTATGAATGCTACGAGCCACCCCCGCGCTGAGCAAATGATCAGACTTCACTTTGCTCAGCGCCGCATCCATTTCCGATACTGGCATCGCTAAGCTAATCAGCTGGGTAACACCTCGCACATAGTCTTTTTCGGTGCTGTTCCAAATCCGTGGGCTAGCACCTTCAATCGTCATAAAACCCTGAAGTTCACCTTGGTAGATAATCGGTGCCGCCATCAGCGACTGCACCGCCAAGTGCTGCATCAGCCGATTCGCCATACTGGCTTTGAGCGATCCTTCTGCTTCACCAATGGCGATTATTTCACCCGTACAAAAGCTTTGATACAGCGCCTGCATCTCATTGACGAGCACACTGCCATTGGGTTTTCCCTGCAATTTACCGACCCTACACCAAAAGCTGCGCCCCCTTGGCTCTAGCCAATACACACTCACAGGCGTTTCTATAAATAGCTGAGTTTCGTCCGCAACCGCTTTCAGGCGAGCATCTAGATCCGATAGTGAAGTGAGTGAATTGAGTAAGCTCAATAAAGGCTTAGCGGGCTGCTTGGTTTGCTGCCGCTGATCTTCTAGGGCATTTTGATGAATCGCTTCTGCTAAGGCATTGTTGATAGCCAGCAGCGTAGAATTCTCTAAAATGCCAGGTTCTACGCCCCAGCGCCGAGAACCCAACACCATCAGACCAAAACAAATGCCCCGGCGCTGAATGGGCAAAATCACCGTACCTTGCAGCTCAAAGGTTTGAGCAATGCGGGCCCAAGCCCCTGCACGTGACTCCTCGCGAATATCTGCAACCACCATCGGCTGCTGCTGCACCACCACCTGCTCTAGCAAATCGCCCGGATGCAGCGCTAGCGAGGTATGAGAGAACCGGCGCGGCCCGTTGGTAATCACCCCGCGAGTGGTGAGCTGATGGGTAAAGCGATCATACAGCCCCATCCATAGCAGCGTATAGCCAAACTCGACGCGAATTGCTTCAAGCGCTTCTTGGATAGATTTATCGAGCGTTTCCGCTTCCCAGATAGCGGGCAGTACTTGGCTGAGATCTTGCTTGCTGAGTTCACTAGAGACACGGCGATCAGCGCGGCGATCTGGTTTAGGGTTTGGTTGGGGAACAGTAGGTTTAACCATAGTGCAGATAGATCTAAAATTGGTGCCTAGTGACAAAAGCGTGGTCAGGCCATAGACTTCAGGCATCCCCCCTCGAAGTAAAAGCTATGCCCCCAAAGCGTCATAATCAAAACCGGACTGCGATTGTCTACTTTGGCGCAACCA
>JBGTIK010000013.1:0-2890 GCA_041745715.1 Phormidesmis sp. | reverse complement strand
AGACGGCGATCAGCGCTTCTTTAAAGTGCTCGAAATTGCTAAGCGCTACGGCGCAGGAGTGGTTATAGGCACCATTGATGAAGACGGCATGGCCCGCACCGCCCAAAAGAAATTTGAAATTGCTCAGCGGGCCTATCGCGACGCGGTGGAATATGGCTTTCCGCCCTATGAGCTGTTTTTTGACACGCTAGTGCTGCCGATTTCGACCGGCATTGAAGAAGATCGAGTCAATGCCAAAGAAACCCTCGAAGGCATTCGTCTGATCCGCGAAAATCTTCCTGGCTGCCACATCATGCTGGGCGTTTCTAACGCTTCTTTTGGCCTCAATCCGGCGGCGCGGGTGGTGCTGAATTCGGTGTTTCTCAATGAAGCGATGGCGGTTGGTATGGATGGCGCGATCGTCAGTGCCAGCAAAATTTTGCCGCTGGCCAAAATCGATCCGGAGCATCAAAAAATCTGCCTGGATTTGATCTACGACCGGCGCGGGTTTGAAGGCGATGTGTGCACCTACGATCCGCTGGGCGAAATCACCACGCTTTTTGCCGGTAAAAGCACTCAGCAACTGCGCACCAGCCAAGACGAAGATCTGCCGCTCGAAGAACGGCTCAAGCGCCATATTATCGACGGTGAGCGCATTGGCCTAGATGACCAGCTCGCTGAGGCGCTGAAGCACTATCCGCCGCTGGAGATCGTCAATACTTTTTTGCTTGATGGCATGAAGGTTGTCGGTGAACTCTTTGGCTCTGGACAAATGCAGCTTCCCTTTGTGCTGCAATCGGCGCAAACGATGAAGGCGGCAGTGGCTTATTTAGAGCCCTTTATGGATAAAGCCGAGGCGGATAGTTCGGGTAAGGGCACGGTGGTGATTGCGACGGTCAAAGGCGACGTGCATGACATTGGTAAAAATCTGGTTGATATTATCTTGTCTAACAACGGCTATAAGGTCGTGAATATCGGGATTAAGCAGCCAGTGGATAATATTATTGCAGCCTACCAAGAGCATCAGGCTGACTGCATTGCGATGAGCGGACTGCTGGTAAAATCGACCGCATTTATGAAGGACAATTTGAGCACCTTTAATGAGCATGGCATTGATGTGCCAGTGATTTTGGGCGGGGCGGCGCTGACGCCTAAGTTTGTGTATGAGGACTGCCAGAACGTTTATAAAGGCCGAGTAATTTACGGTAAAGATGCCTTTGCTGATCTGCATTTTATGGATGCGCTGATGCCCGCTAAACAGGCCAATCAGTGGGATAACCTTGAAGGCTTTGCCGATGAGCATCCGATGAGCCAGAGTGCTAAGAAAGCTAAGGTGGCGGTGAATCACGGGGAGGAGGATGAGGCGATCGCTTCTGAACCCAAAATAATCGATACCCGGCGTTCTGATGATGTCGCCATTGAAATTGACCGGCCCAAGCCACCGTTTTGGGGGCCAAAGGTACTGGGGCCAGCAGATATTTCGCTCGAAGGGCTGTTTGATTATTTAGATATGCAGGCGCTAGTCGCGGGGCAGTGGCAGTTTCGTAAGCCTCAAGGGCAATCGCGCGAGGACTATGATGCCTTTTTAGCTGAAAAGGTGCAGCCGATTTTGGCTGAGTGGAAGCAGCGGATTGTGGCCGAAAAGCTGCTGGAGCCGAAGCTGGTGTATGGCTACTTTCCCTGTTTAGCTGAGGGTAATACGCTGTATGTGTACGACTGGCAGGCCGCTGAAAAAGGAGAGCCTTCTGAGCCGGTGACCTCGTTTGAGTTTCCGCGTCAGCGCTCGATGCGGCGGCTGTGTATTGCTGACTTTTTCTTACCAAAAAGCCAGGCGCAGCCCGGTGAGTATGACGTATTCCCGATGCAGGCGGTGACGATGGGTGAAATTGCCACTGAGTTTGCTGCCAAGCTATTTGCTTCAGATAATTACACTGATTATCTGTACTATCACGGTTTGGCGGTGCAGATGGCTGAGGCGCTAGCCGAGTGGACTCATGCGAAGATCCGCTGTGAGCTGGGCTACGCCGATAAAGAGCCTGAGGGCATTCGCGACCTGCTGGCGCAGCGCTACCAGGGATCGCGCTATAGCTTTGGCTATCCGGCCTGCCCAAATATGCAGGATCAGCCGAAGCAGTTGGCGCTACTGGGCGTTGAGAAAATTGGAATGCACATGGATGAAAGCGAGCAGCTCTATCCGGAGCAATCGACGACGGCGATTGTGACGTATCACCAGGCGGCTAAGTATTTTAGTGCTTGAGTTGGGTGCTGATTGGATTTAGGGCCAGCCGGTTTTGGCTTGCTCTAGAACGTATTGAGCGATCGCCTCAATTTCTGATTCACCCAGCCGATCCGCATAGGCGGGCATGACGCCTTTGCCTTGAGTGATCAGAGTTGCGATCGCGCCCATTTCCCCGTAGCCATTACGCAACAGCGTTTTCTGCTGCAAATTTTTCCCTCGGCGAATTAGGTTGCCGCCGTGAGCATGGCAACTGCTGCAATGAGCCTCAAATAGAGCCTGCGTATTCGGTACTGCTGGAGCTGACGTTGGTGCTGCTTCTATAACTGCCTGCGCCCAAGCAGGCTGTCCGCCTATCAGCCCAACCGAGCAGACGATCAGCGCAGCGGCTAAGGCCCACCGACTGGCCCACCGCCTAGCCCACTGACTGGCATAGGCTTTAGTAAAGCAAGGCCAAGCGCGGAACTTTTGAAAGCTCATCTTAGTACCGAAAATTTTTCTTAGCAGCCGAACGAATTCAGTCTGCTCACAGTATCTATCCGACATTCCGCACTTCCAATTGGCACATTGGGTATTTAAACGAAGCAATAAGAATCACAGCCATTTTTTCTAGCATGGTTCTCAATAGTTAACCTTAATTGAGAATTTTTATGACTTAGTTCATTTGAACTGCTA
>JBGTIK010000012.1:0-3704 GCA_041745715.1 Phormidesmis sp. | reverse complement strand
AGCGGTTTTCCATTTAGGGGGTGGGAGTGCATTCGGCACTTCAGGCAGCGCGAACCAGGTTTCTAAGCCATTAACCCGCAAAACTTTTGGATCTCCGATGGTAAGTGCATCTGCCCTAGCAATCCAGCCCTGACAAATAGGAGATTCTTCCCACGCTTGCAAATGAACAAGGCTATCGAAGCGCAAGATCAATTGCCATGCACCACGCTTCGTTGTGGGATATAAAACTTCACCGCCTGCATAGCCCGGAAAGGTGCCAGCGGCAAGCATGACACCTCGCACTGCCTCTTCGAATATAGCTTCAGATCCCGGCTTAACGTGCCGAGTAATTGCTACAGCTCCAGCAGGATACGTCATAACTATCTCCTGAATCTAAAGATTCTTATAAGTGCCATTGCAGAAAGGATCATTGCCAGCCACTTTACACAAATATATGGCGACTTGCTTTGGCTCACCTACTTGAAAGGTGACGGGTTTAAGATCAGTTCCCTGGTGTAAACCCTCAAAGATAGGGGATTACTCGGAGGCTGCGGCCATTAATCTTTCAGCTTAGCGGTTACTCTTGCAATCCGGCTACCTAACGCGCTAGCCAAATCTAGATCTTCTGCTGTTGGCTCAAGCTCTCCTCTCCCACCGGCAATAGTTGTTGGGCCATAGGGCGTACCGCCTCGGGCTTCTGTCTGAATCATTCCTGGCAACGAATACGGTACGCCTACAATAATCATGCCAAGATTAATCAGGGGCACCATCATCGTTAGCAGGGTGGTTTCCTGTCCGCCGTGAGTAGAAGCCGTAGAGGTAAAAACACCTGCGGGCTTGCCTTCCATCTCGCCATTCAGCCAAAGGCTCGACATTGAATCGAACAGCTGTTTTAGCTGAGCTGACATGTTGCCGAAGCGTGTCGGCGATCCAAAAATCACCGCATTAGCTGTCCGCAAATCGTCTAAAGAACAAACAGGAATGTCTTTTTGCTGATTCCATGATTCCTTTGCAGCCCCATCACCTTCGAGGATGTTTTGTTTTACCTGATCGAATTCTTTGACGCGGCGAAGAACAACCGTTACGCCGGGAACTGCCTGAGCCCCCTTCTCAATCGCTCGTGCGAGCTGCAAGGTATGACCATACATTGAGTAGTAAGCAATTAAAACGTTAACGGGAGTTCCGATAGCCATAGTAAGTTTGGGACAGATAGGGTATGCAAGGGGTCAAAGAGTAAAGAATCGCTAGGCTTCGAAGTCTGCTAAGGAGGAAGCTACGGCGATCGCATCAATCTCAAATAACATCCCATCGCCTGCTAGCCGAGGTACAGGAATCAATGTGCTAGCAGGTTTGATCAGATCATCGGGCCACATAGCATTGCGCGCAGCTGAAATTAGCTTTTGCTTTTCGGCATTGTGTTCGACTGAGAGCACCGTAATTTTGACAACTTGCTCTGGTGTAACAGCAGCAGCAGCCAACGCTTTACGAAGGTTAGAAAATGCTTGATTGAGCTGGGCTTCAAAGCTACCCAGGTGACCTTGATTATCTTGACCGCCTTGCCCTGCAATGAAGACAAGATTATTCTCAGCAGGTACTATCACAATATTAGTAAAGCCATAGTGGGATGGATTGCCCAGATCAGGAGGATTGATTCGCTGAATGGTTGAATTCATGGTGATTTAAGCAGTAGTTTTCGGATTGTTCTGTGCAAGGTGATCTCATGAAGTGTTTTTGGCAGAGCAAGGTTGCTAAGCACTACTTTTCTTATCAGAACTAGAACCGGTCTGTAGCCCGACGACAACGCTGACTAATACAATAGCGATGCCCCCTAGCTGCATAGATGAAAACGTCTCTTGTAAAAAGACGTATCCGATCAGGGTGGCGACAACAGGACTCAATAGCCCCAAATAAGAAGCAGCTATAGGACTGAGCCGATTAATGCCTCGAAACCAGAGCGCATAAGCAAGACCAGTGCCAATCAGCCCTAAATAGATAAAGCCCCACAGATTGGTGCGAGTGACTTCAGTAAACGGCCCTTCTGTAATCAGGGCAACGGGCAGCAGCATAAATCCACCGATTGTTAGCTGCCATGCCGTAAAGACTATCAGGGAGACAGGAGGCTTCCACTGCTTTACCAGGACGGTGCCAAGTCCCATTACACCTGCACCTGCTAGTGCTGCAATAATACCGAGAGTGTCGAGCTGTGCGCCGGGGCCCAGCACCAGCAGTCCGACACCGATAAAGCCTGAGATGGCAGCTACGGTAGAAAGCTTAGAAGGCGTTACGCTCAGTATCATCCAGGCAAAAAATTCGACTAACAAAGGCTGAATAGCACCTGTGGTCGCAGCGACTCCGCCCGGAAGACGGTAAGCCGCCACGAATAACAGCGCCTGGAAAACACCAATGTTCAAACCGCCCAAAACCAACATGCGCCACCACCAATTGCCTTGTGGCAGCTTCCTGAGCCCTATGGTAAGTAAAAGACCAATGGGGAGCGATCGCATCGAAGCCACTAATAGTGGATGATCCGGTGGCAAGAATTCAGTCGCTACCACATAGGTTGTGCCCCAAGAGATAGGCGCTAGCGATGTCAGTAGGATATCGGATAAGTGAGATTGAGAGATCTTCACAGATGTTCTTAGGATAGAAACAGGCAGCTCATAAGATCACTGTATGAGGTTCTCTCTGTCTGGTCTTTCACAAACTTTTTTATTTTTGTCGATTCTTTTGATTTCTAAAAATGAGTGCTGACTCTATCCGCTCATATCTGCTGTTGATAGGCTTTAGGCGTTGTCCCTAAATAGGCTTTAAACACCTTGGTCAGGTGACTTTGGCTAGAAAAACCACACTCTAAAGCAATATCAGCGATAGACAGTTGAGGCGATTTTCGTAAGAACTGTTTAGCTTTTTCTACTCGCTGCTGATTCACATACCGATGCGGCGATATACCTACCGATTGCTTAAACTGCGCTGCAAAGTAGCATCGGCTCATATCAATTTGGGTTGCCATTGAGTCTAAGCTTAAGTCCCCGTTGAGATGGGTCTGAATATAGTCAGTTACCTCGTTCAATAGATAAGGTGCTAATCCATCTGAGCGCTGGTAGATTTTAGGCACAGTGTTGCAGTATCGGCGTAGCAGATGCAGGCCAAAAAGAGAGCTGAGTGATTCTAGATATAGCCTATCTCCCAGGTCGCCATCGTCTAGCTCTGTCAGAAAGAGCTGAACTAAGTTATCAAAAGTGCGATCGCTCCCTTTCAAGATAGGCAAAAGCTCAAAACCACCTGAACTATTGCATTCATTGTCATTGGCGACTTTGTTCAAAAATTCAGGTTTAATAACAATATGAAGCGTTTCGTCTGCTGACTGCCAGCGAGTGAACCCAGAAACCCCGGCTGGATAGAGATAAAAATCTCCTTTATTCATTTCCCCATTGTATTTACCACAGCCATCTAAATGAGTTGTCTGTTGTTCATTTTTGGACAAGAAGAATGTCAGCATATGATGACTGAGCCCTGTGGGAGCATCTAGTTCGCCGGGGAGGTCGTGGCGATGATGAATCGTTAAACCTTTGTCTACTAGAATCGAGCGATTAGAAACCGCAGGCTGATCGGAAAAAAGCTCTAACGGGTTGACAGGCATTGCAGTAATCTCTTGGAAGAAATTGACAAGGAAGCGGATTGTTTGAGGTTATTCTTACTAGCGTATGATATTACATAGTGAACCT
>JBGTIK010000011.1:0-15435 GCA_041745715.1 Phormidesmis sp. | reverse complement strand
AAACGAGGTGATCCCTGGCAAGCCACCGCGAGAAAGATAGGCAATGGGCTTAAAGTTTTGAGTAGCGCCCAGTTCTTCCAATCCATGCGAACAGGTAGAGAGGGGATCGCAGGGGTGATCGGTAGTCGCGATCGCCAACTGACCATCTAACACCGTATACAGCGCGTCCACCGGTCGGCCCGCATTCAACAACACTCTTCCTGCTGCAAGCTTTTCTAGCTTTCCTGTCGCTAGCATCCAGTCAATATCACTATCGCGCAGCTCACCAAACACAAACAGCGCCTCTTTCACCATTTGCCCCGACTGATATCGCATCAGATCAGAATGCTCAAAAAGGCCGCGAATTTGTTCGGAAAGGATCAGTGCGATCGCCCGGTAAAAATGAGCCGCAAAGCTAATATCTTGCTGCAATTTTTGTAATAAAAGGGCCTTGGGAATTGCCAGCACCATGGCTTTATCTGTGGCGGCGACCAAAAACGCAGAATCAATATCAAATAATCCCCCTTCACCAATCACATCTCCTCTGAAAAGCTGATCGATTGCTGTCGGCGAATCAGCCATTGAGTCAGCCAATGAATCAGCTCGCACTGTCAAATTTCCCTCTAGCAGTAGATAAAAAGCCTCTAGCGGCTGAGCGGCCCGAATCAATACCTCCGCCGCTATAAGCGACCGGCGCTCTCCATTCGTGACTAGCCAATCAATGTCAGCATTTGTTAATTCTTTTAATAAGACATCTGACACAAAAGTTGCCCTCCTTGTATTAGGGACTATTTGAGAGGGCCTTCGGCTGTTTGCAACAAGACCTTAAGAGGTAAATCATAGCGCTCTGTTAAAACTAATAGCGCACAAAAACTAACAAAATTTAGATTTAATCTTCGCTTAAATAAATTCTCATCAAATTCTCATAAACGAATTTGAAACTTATCCAAAAGATAGCTGAAATTCTTAGCCCATACTAATCTTACGGCTCAACATTCTGAAACTTTGGCAGGGCTATTAATTGACTTATTAATTTGCCGTAACGGAATCTCAAAAGGTGGTTTGTTTTTTTAAAACTGGTGCTATTATTGGCCCAGTGGCATTGATCGAAGCGCCTGATTCTTTAAAGCCACGGTTGGTGTCAGCATCTGAATATCAATCTATTTGATTTCAAGTGATTGTCAGCAATAGTGAAAATTCTCACAATAGAATCTAAAAGCCTGAAGGCTAAAAGCGCTGACGTTCAATGCTGAAAGGTCAGAACTAATTTTTACTGAGGAAACTAACAATGGAACAAGATAAAAGTGTCACTCAAGATGCTCAGCTTTCTGATGATGAGCTGCAAGAGGTCGCTGGCGGTAGCAATGTTCAAAAGCTTCGCTTAGAGCATTTAGACAATCAAACCAAAAGCGTAGATGATATCCAAAAAACTCGAATTGAAAAGCTAGATACGCAATCTAACTAGAAGCTAGATACGCAATCTAACTAGACCTTGCAGTCAAGCTTGATTGGTCTCTATACGCTTTCTATACCCTTATGTTTCTCTTTCTTTTAAGAGGAACATAAGGGAGATCTGATTTGAGTCATTCTCGACTTAGATTTTTTTCATTGGGGATGAAAAGGGCAGTGAGAGAGTGAATGTGCTGCCCATCTTTGGCTGACTGACAACAGTGAGTGTGCCTTGGTGTGCTTTGGCGATCGCTGCTGCGATCGCGAGTCCTAATCCCGAATTTCCTGTCTGATTAGATTTAGCCTGATGAGATCTGGCTGCATCCACTCGATAAAATCTGTCGAAGATGTTGATCTGATGCTCAGGGGCGATTCCGATGCCAGTGTCAACAACAGAAGTAACCGCTCGTTGATCAATCTTGCTAAGCTCAAGGCTGACCTGACCGCCAGCAGGGGTGTAGGTGAGCGCATTATTGACCAAATTGAGTACAAGCCGGTAAAGCTGTTCTTCATTGCCCTGTACGACTAAAGGCTGCTGCGTTTGAATATTTAGCGTGAGCGTGATTGCTTTAGCAATAGCCAAAGCCGCCATCTCTTCGTGAATGTCATTGAGCAAATCTTGCAAACAGCAGGGCTGCTTAGTGGCTGGCTGCTGTTCATTATCCAGCCGAGAAAGCAAGAGCAAATCACTCACCATAGTGGTTAGCCGCTGACTTTGACGAGCAATGACCGTCAGCGTTTCTTGAGCTTCCGGCTCAGAGAGGTGGGGTAGTCGCAGCACTGATTCTACGGTTGCTTGAATGGCGGCAAGGGGGGTGCGCAATTCGTGCGCTGCATCGGTCGTAAACTGCTGAATTTGCTGATAAGAACGGTAGATGGGACGCATTGCCAAAGCCGATAGCCACCCGCTAGCAGCAGCTACCAGCGCCAGTGAAATCAAAAAACCAATGAGCAGGCACACTCGTACGAGCCTTAAGTACTGATCGAATTCTCGAAGCGATCGCCCCACCAACAAATAAGCCCAAATTTCTTGCTTTCCATCTTCCACCGAAGTCGCGATTTGATGGTAGGTCTGATTATTTTCATCCTTTAAAGATTGCTGCGCTGGAATTGGCCCGGTAATCGACAGCCCTTGAGGGCGAATGCCGCCTGTGGCCAGTAGCTCACCCGTTGGGCTGATCAGTCGAATGTAGTAGTCGTATTGGTAGGTGCTCTGTAGCTGGTGAGGGGTTTCTGCTATTGGCTGGGTGCAAGCGCTGTTGAGCACACACAAATTGGGGAAAAGCTGAGGCGGCATTTGATCCAACTGGCTCGGATTGACAGCGGCAGATTCAATCGCATCGTGAAAAGCATCGGATACGGACTTGAGTTCGCGATCAATGGTCACCTCGTGGGCATGGGCAATTGCCTGATATACCCCTAGCCCCAGAAGGAGCAAAATTGTCCCCATCACCCCCGTATAGCCAACCGCAAATCGCAGCCGCGATCGCCGAAACAGCAGGCTTTGAGCAATCTGACCAGCCGCTTGATTTGGCCCTTGATTTGGCCGTTTATTTTGACGGATCAAACCGATATCCCATGCCATAAACTGTTTCAATCAGCGTCTCATATGGCCCTAGCTTACGCCGTAATAAGCGTATTTGCGCCGCGACAACATTGCTACTGGGCTCAGATCCAAACTCCCAAAGCTGACTTAAGACCTGATCGCGCGTCAAAATTTGATGCGGATGCTCCATTAGGTATCGTAAAAGTAAAAACTCTTTTTGAGTGAGTTCTATGAGTTGTTCTGTTGGTTCGTGAGGGTGCAGAATGGCTAGTCGGCGATCGCAGTCTAACAGCAGCGGCCCTAGCTGAATTTGCGCTGATTTAAAGTCGGGCGATCGCCGACTCAAGGCCCGCAGCCGAGCGAGCAGCTCAGCCATGCTAAACGGCTTCACCAAGTAATCATCTGCGCCTGCATCTAGCCCCGCAATCCGATTTTCAACCTGATCTTTAGCTGTTAGCATTAGCACCGGTAAAGCAGATAACTGCGCAGTGCCCCCGGCTGTTCTGCTGGCGGCTCTATTTCCTGCCCCAGCCCGCAGCCACCGGCACAGTTCAATCCCGCTCATCCCCGGCAGCATCCAATCAAAAATGCCCACCGTGTAAAGCGCCTCCTCCTGCTCCAAAAAACTCAGCGCCTCAGTACCCGATTGCACCCAGTCCACCACATAAGCCTCCTGCGACAGCGTGCGCTTAATCGCTTTGCCCAAATCAGGTTCATCTTCAACTAGCAAAATGCGCATGACAAAAAAGGTGAGTAGCTCTCACCTTAAGGTTAAAACTTCAAACCGAAATTTCAAACCAAGATTTCAAATCGAGATTCAGTGTAATTCCTTTAGGCAGGTGTGGTGAGAGTTTTCAGTTAAACGCTATCGACCTTCAGTCGGCAAATGCTTGAAGACCATCTTCAACAAATCAGATTGAGTAAATGGCTTCGTTAAATATCCAGAAGCTCGTACCAGCTTGGCCCTAGCGCGATCAATCAAACCCGTATTGCCTGTCACCATGACAATCGGCGTACGCTTATAGCGCGGGTGGCGTCTAAGCAGTGAGCAAAGTTCGTAGCCGCCTAGGTTCGGCATTGTGATATTTAATAAAATCAGATCCGGCTTACTGCGCACAATTTGCATCAGCGCTTTCACTGGGTCGTTAATGGCCACAACCGAAAGGCTCTGATCTGCCAGAAACTTTTGAATTGCATTCAGTACAGTCGGGCTGTCATCGATACAAGCGACTGTATAGGTTCTGCGCTTGAGAGTAGTCCTGAGGTTGCTTATGCCTTGGCGGCTTGAACTCGTTCTCGGCTCTGATACCATTGGCCCTTTGCCATTGATTTGACCCGATCTTTGAGAGTCACTTTGCGCATTAAATAGCTGAGCATTCACGCTAGCATTAAGCGGTAGTTTGCTCAGGAGCGAGCCACCAGCGGTTCGCTGCTTGCTGTTGCGCTGACACAGCTCCACAATGGGTCGCAAATCTAGGTTGCAAAAGGTTGGAATGCCTTCTGTCTGGGATGCTGGAATCAGCGCGTAGCTGCCTTCTCGAATGCTTAAAAAAGGTTCAATGACTTCAATCGCGATCGCGCCCACAAGCTGCCCCGCTTGCTCAGTCGTCAAATGCTGCTGCTCTACTAGCCAACAGATCGCCCGATAGTCCCGACTGACCACTTCATCAACTTCATCAGACTGCTCAAACAGCCGCCGCAGCCGATCTTTTTCAGCCCCAGACAGTCCTTGATTGAGCGATCGCATCTGCCGATCTAAGCGATCAAAGGCATCGGCTGAGCTAGTCGCAAAATTGAGCTGACCCCGATTGAACAAAAGCCGCCATTCCGATGCTTGAGCAGTAATCTTTAAACAACCACTCACCTGACAACTCATTAACTGAGCCAGCAAACTCAGAGGGTGCAGTTTGTGGGCCGTACTGTAACTGGTGCTAGAGCGACTGTTTATCATCTATCTACGCAAAGCCCTTGAAAACAGACGTACGAAATAAGGATATGGCAAACGGTGGAATCTTAAGCATATTAAAGATACGAACAATGGCCTTGCAGCTATCTCTGACGAACCTCCAGTCGAACCTCCAACCAGTCCAATTTAGGCTTTATCAGACTACTACAAAGTTCTACTGAAAAAGCTGCACTGGAAAAAACTGTGCTGTTATTAGGAAACGGACAAATTCAGCCCCAGTTCATACCTACCTCAAAAACAGCTTGCCCAATTCATATTCAATCTAATCGCCGTCTAATCGCGGTACGGTGGCCCATCTAGGCTGTGAAGTTTAGAAAAATAATTTGTTCCTAAAGGTACATCAGTTCTTTATCCAAGGCAGATATGGTTGTGATCGGCAGCAGGAGCCTCCCCTGCCTTTGTACTACAGCGCGAGAACGAACATATCATGGGATTTTTCAAAAGAATTTTTGGCAAAGAAAAGCCAGCGAACGCCTCTCCTAAAATCAAGCGCGGCGCTGCTCAAGCTGCTTCTACGAGTAGCGGCGGCGAGAGCGTTCCCGACTACAAAGTAGGCGTTGACGGCAAATTCGACGAAAGTGGCTTGGCCAAGCGGGTAGCACTGGCTTTTGACGAAGACGCCCAGATAGATGATGTCGATACCCTTTGGGTTGCTCAGCTCAGCGACACCGTTGTGCTGAAGGGCAAAGTTCCGAGTCAGTCTATCCTAGACAAAATGGTCAGCGTAGCTAAAGGCGTCGATGGCGCAGATGCCGTCGATACTAAGCAGGTCGAAATCGGTTAGAGCGCGTAATTCAAACTCTTGCTTTAAGATTTCTCGGTACAGGTTGCCCGGTATAGATTGCTATCGATAAACCGGTTTAGATAAAAAAGGAGGCCCATAGTCTCCTTTTTTTGTGCGTGAAATAACCCTTAAAATAGCGCTAGTCCATATACTTAGCGTCCGAAATCATGAGCACACAGACGAGTAACTCGGCTAGCCCTACCGCCAATCCTACCGCCAAGATTCCTGTCGTCGTTAACGGCGCACTCGGCAAAATGGGCCGCGCAATCGTCAAAGCCGTATCAGAAGCGGACGACATGGTGCTAGTTGGCGCGATTGATCGCAACCCTGCTGTTCTCGGTCAAGACATCGGCGAGGTGATTGGCATGGAGCCGCTAGAAATTCCGGTGATGACTGATTTGGAAGCCACGCTGGTGATGGCTCAAAACGAAGCTCCTCTGGGAGGCAGCGCGGTGATGGTAGATGTCACTCATCCCGATAGCGTATATGGTTCGGCCCGTGCGGCCTTAGCCTATGGGGTGCGTCCGGTGATTGGAACCACTGGCATGAGCCTTGGTCAGATCAAAGATCTGGCTGATTTTGCTGACAAGGCCAGTACCGGTTGCTTGTTAATTCCTAACTTTGCGATTGGGATGGTGCTGTTGCAGCAGGCGGCTTTGCAGGCAGCGGCCTACTTCGACCATGTGGAGATTATTGAGCTGCACCACAATCAAAAGGCTGATGCGCCTAGCGGCACGGCTGTCAAAACTGCGCAGATGCTGTCAGAACTGCATAAACAGTACAATTCGCCTGAAGTCGAAGAAACCGAAAAAATGGCGGGCGCTAGAGGCAGTCAAACTGAAGATGGCGTCAGAATTCACAGTATTCGGTTGCCGGGGCTGATTGCCCATCAAGAAGTGATTTTTGGCGCAGCCGGTCAGTCTTATACGCTGCGGCATGATACGAGCGATCGCATCTGCTACATGCCCGGTGTGCTGCTCTGCATTCGCCGCGTCTTGCCGCTTAAGTCGATGCTTTACGGACTAGACAAAATTTTGTAGAGACGCTTTGCCCAGATTTCTTCGTTTAGACCGCTTTGGTCGGCTCTAAAAAAGTGCTTTAAAAAGAAAAATGCCTGATCCCTTTAAGCCCCCAGGATCAGGCGTTAATTTATAAAATCGCGAGTATACAACGCTGGCTTCATCTCTCCTAAAATGCCCCTTAGGAATCAATGAATGGATGTGTATTCGCGCTTTATATATTGGCCTTATTGTGCGCTGAACGATTCCTCTCCACATCACAGTAAATACGGAACTCAGAACGTTGCTATCCCAAATTTTGTTCCTTATAATCCGTACATTTACGCTTTTCATATTTTTTGCCAAGGGCTGAGCCTAGCGGAAGCTTAGTTCGACGACGCCAGCCAACTATCTTTGACAAAGAAAAACAGACTCGTTTCTACGCTGGAAAATTTAGGTAGACACAGCGGTGAGGCCAGCCCGCTAAACTGGTGGCTATGGATGAGATGCAAACAGCTTCGCAGATTCAGCCTTTAGCGCCAGATATTGTGCATCTGATGGCGGCTGGTGAAGTCATTGATTCGCTGGCGGCAATCGTGCGGGAGCTGATAGAAAATGCCTTAGATGCTGGTGCGACTCGGATTGCGGTGAGTCTGTGGCCGCAGCAGTGGCAGGTGCGGGTGGCTGATAATGGCGCGGGAATGGCTCTGGCTGATTTACAGCGGGCAGCGGTTGCTCATGCGACGAGCAAAATTTCGACTCGTCCGGATTTGCTGAATGTGCGGAGCTTGGGCTTTCGGGGGGAAGCGCTGCACAGCATGGCGCAATTGGCGCAGCTTACGATTTGTAGTCGGACTCAGCTCGATCTAGATCGAGCAGATCAAGATCATACAGATCGAGATCGGGGCTATCAAGTGAGCTATGACGCTGAGGGTAAGCCGCAGCAAATTCAGCAAGTGGCTATAGCTCCTGGCACCATCGTCACCGTCAGCCAGTTATTTGACCATTGGCAAGCTAGACGCCAAGTGCCTTCGGTGGCTCAGCAGCTCAAAGCGGCCATTCAGCTTATTCAGCAGCTAGCGTTGTGCCATCCTCACATCACGTGGCAAATTGAAAAAGACGATGCGCTTTGGCTGTCACTATGGCCGGGGCCAACGGCGAAGACTATCATTCCTCAGCTTTTGCGCAGCGTTCGAGATACTGATCTAAAAGAGCTGCGGGCAGATGATCTGTATTTAGTAGTGGGCTTACCGGATCGCTGTCATCGCCGCCGAGCAGACTGGGTGCGAGTAGCGATCAATGGCCGACCGGTGGTCGTCAGTGAGCTGTCTTATGCTTTGATCAATAGCTTTAGACGGACACTGCCGCGCGATCGCTACCCTATTTGCTTTTTACACCTGAGCCTGCCGCCGACTCAGCTCGATTGGAACCGACACCCGGCTAAGTCAGAGATTTATGTGCAGGGCATAGCGGCGCTGTGTGATCGCATTACAACAGCTGTGAATGAGCTTTTGCAAACTGAGCCCTACAGCGAAGCGGCTCAAAGCTTTCGGGCAACTGAGCTGGTCAAAGCGGCGGAACAATCGGGCAGCTATCAGACTTTTAGGCAAGTTCAGCCATTGCTAGAGCAGGACTTGGCCGAGCAGACCTTAGCTAAACAGACTGAGATTGATCTATCAGATTCATTGCTGCGATCGCCGCAAGCTCTTAAGGCAATCGCTCAAGTTCATGGCCGGTACATTTTGGCTGAGCAAGAAAGCGGCCTGTGTTTGATTGAGCAGCATATTGCCCATGAGCGGGTGCTGTATGAGCAGCTACAGCAGCGCTGGCAGGTAGTGCCGCTAGAATCGCCGATTGTGCTAGCAGATTTGAGCGCTGATCAGGTAGAGCGACTAACGGAAATTGGCCTAGAGGTCAGCTCTTTTGGTGAAAATCTATGGGCGATTCGCAGCGTGCCGGAACCGTTGCATGAGCGCGACGATAGTGCCGATGCCCTCAAGGAACTGAGTCAGGGCGCAGACTTGGAGTCGGCTTTGGTAGCCACGGCTTGTAGAACGGCGATTCGCAACGGCACGGCGCTGAGCTTGATAGAGATGCAGACGCTGGTGGATCAGTGGCAAAAGACAGCGCGATCGCGCACCTGCCCGCACGGACGCCCGATTTGCCTAACGCTCAAAGAAGCTAGCCTTGCTAAGTATTTCCGGCGAAGCTGGATGATTGGCAAAAGTCATGGCATTTGAAAGCTTGTCTGATAGCCTGTCTGGCGGCTTTCAAGAGGTGTTGAGATAGACTGTTCACAGAAGATTCTGAGGCAAGACAAAGCGATGACTTCTCCATTTCCTGGGATGGATCCTTATCTAGAGCATCCGGAAATTTGGCCGGGGGTGCATCTGCTGCTGATTGCGGCTTTAGCTGAGTCGCTAGCCCCTCAACTGCGCCCAAAGTATTCAGTTTCTGTCGAAGTCCGACTGTATGAAACAACTGACGATCAGGCTTTGTTAGTAGGCATTCCTGATGTCGCTGTGCAAAAAACACTGCGCTCAGCTCAAAATCCGCCGCCGAATGCTGTTGCCACGCTTCCAGCGCAGCCAATTACGGTGAATGTGCCCATGCCCTTAAGCATCCGGCAGGGATATTTAGAAATTCGTGAGGTGACGAGCAAAGCCGTGGTGACGGTTATTGAGGTGCTTTCACCCATTAATAAACGGGCTGGAAGAGGGCGACAAACCTATGAAAGTAAGCGGCAGCGAATATTGGGTAGCTCAACTCATTTGGTAGAGATTGATTTACTGCGCGCTCATGAGCCCATGCCAATGTATGGGGCAGCGTTGCAGAGCCACTATCGGGTTTTGGTGAGTCGTAGCAGTACCCGCCCCCAAGCAGACCTGTACCGATTTAACCTTCAAGACCAGGCCGCTGCATTTCCATTGCCGCTTCAGCAGACAGATGCAGAGCCAGTGGTAGCGTTGCAACAGCTTCTCAATGACATTTATGATCGGGCTGGATACGATCTCAAGCTCGATTATCAGCAGCAGCCAGTGCCACCGATGAGTGTAGAAGAAGCTGCTTGGGTAGGTAATTTGCTGATTCAAAAGGGATTGCGCCCATCAGATTAGCTGGCCAAACTAGCTGGGCGTTTTTTGCAGCGTCGCGTTTTCTTCCGGAATAATCGCGCCTTCGACGGGGCACACCTGTAGGCAGATACCGCAGTCGATGCAGGTGTCAAAGTCAATCCAGTACCAGCTAGTGCCTTTTTTATTTTTTCCCGGCCCTTCGTCAATGCAGGCTACCGGGCAAGCATCTACACAGTCGGCAATGCCTTCACAAACGTCGGTCACAATGGAATAGGCCACAGGGGTTCTTGCTCTGTAAAATAAAGTTTCCTTTCTATTAGCTTAGTGAAGGATCTCGATATCAGGCAAGCCCTGATCGCTAATCCAGGCAATTCGAGCGATATTGCGTTTTTGAGCGATCGCTCTAATCTCATCCGCCGACTGCGTTAAATCCAACCCAATTTCTACTCGTACCGTATGCGCTGAGCGCCGTGCCTTTTGGGCATAGGCCAAGGCAGCGGCGGCGGCGGATGCAGTTTTGGGGACGATCAGCCAATCGCTCGGAGGCGTTACTTTGGGCAAGTGACCGCTGGGCAATAGCGCCTGATGCAGATTTTCAATATTGAGCACAAAGCCGATGCCGGGAAATCCGCGATTTTCTCCGCAATTTTCTGAGGGTGAATCGCGGCGAGTGTTATAGACCGAGAGCAGTTCGTCGTAGCGACCGCCTTGGCCGAGTAGTTGGGAGCGATCGCCACTCACCACCTCAAAGACAATTCCCGTGTAGTAATCAAACGGACGAATTAAGCTCAGATCCAGCACGATTGCAGGCACATTTACGCCCTGATGCCGCTGCGTCTCCAATAGCTCAATCAATGCCTTTAGCCGATCCACAATCGCGCTTTGGGCCGATGTTAAATCAAAGTCAGCCAGCCCTTTAAACACGACATTCGGTGCACCGCGTAAATTCATTAGCCGCAGCGCCAAAGCCTGCGAATCATCTGGTAAATCCAGCGCTTCTAGCGCCACTTGATCCAAGGCCGCAATCTGACGGCGCACGGTCTCACGAATACCTTCTGGAAACGCTAACAGCAAAGAATAGGTCAGTGCGGCTTCGCCTAGCACTAGCTTGGCACCGGCTAGGCTGACTGCGCTTAAGCAATCTGACAGCAACAGCACGGTTTCGGCATCGGCCATTAACCCGCTAGATCCCAATAGCTCAATGCCCGCCTGGTGATACTCCTGCTGCCCGCCCTGACTGCCTTGAACCGAGCGTCGAAATACGTTCGCGTTGTAATACAGCCTTTGTGGATAAGTCACTGAGGCCAGCCGAGTCACCGCTGCTCTGGCAATTGAGGCAGTTAGTTCGGGCCGCAGCCCAAGCCGCTGATCGCCCGCTTGGCCGAGCTGTAGCTCAATCACCTCTATCCGCTCAATGGCACCGCCCGCCATCAGCGTATCCATCGTCTCGACGGTGGAGGTGATAATGCGATGGTAGCCCCACCGATGAAACACCGTTTCTAAACGGTCTTCAATCCAACGCTTTTGTACCACATCGAGCGGCAGCAAATCTCGCCCACCCGCTGGGGGTTGGTATGTTTTCTCGGTTAGGTTCTTGGCCAGCATCTATCTTTTTTTTCCACCAAACAATCCGCTTAAAAGACCACCCTTTTTGGGTTCTCCCTGATTTTTGCCCTGGTTGACACCCTGCTTTGCGCCGGTTTTAGCCGCTTTTGTCGAGTCCTTGCTAGCCTCTGAGATCTGTACACCTAGCTTTGCCTGCACAGTTTGAGCCAGGGTATTGGCAGCGTCTAATGTCAGGGCTTGCTTGGTGTGAATTTTGGCCATCGTCGCCTGCCCAGATTTGAGATAAAGGCTGGCTAAATGAGCGTGACAAGGGGCACTTTTGGGATGAGAGTTGATCGCTTCTCGCAGTTCTAAAATAGCGCGAGAGTAGTCCGATTGAGCTTCAAATTCTTGAACGCGATTTAAATAGCTGCCGATGATGGCGCTTGGGGTGCGAATTGAAGTGGTTAGAGCGGCTCTTGGTTTAGCCGCAGAAACTGCTCTTTCAACCGACTCAGAAGAAGTCCCAGAAGAAGTCCCAGAAGAGGCCCCAGAAGAAGCCCCAGAAGAAGCCTGAGCGGTTTGCCTTGAGCTTTTCGCCGCCGCGCCACGTCGCATTAAGTACACCGCATTGAGCTCACTGAGTTGATTGATCACAGCTTCTACCTGAGTGAGATCAGAAAATTGCTCAGCGGCCAGGGCCTGCACCGCTGCTGCGTAGTCAGCTTCAACGTTTTGAGCCTGCATGAGTTGAGTCGCCTCGCTACCGGTCGTCAATAGCAGGGGCAGTAGATCGGGCTTTTCGACTAGCTGCTTTTGCTTCATTTTTAGCAAGATGCGGTACTCTGCTGCCGCTTTTTCTTGGTTGAGGATTTCGTAGGCGGGATTTACCCATTTAGAAAGGAGTTCACTGGCTATCCGCTTTTGCGAATCTGGCGCTTCTCTAAGGCTATCAGGGTGAAGCTGCCGAGCGATGCCTAAGTAGCGCTTTCGGACTTGCTGCGGATCGGCTGCTAGCGAAAAGCCCAGCACTGCATAGTGGTCAGTCATATCAAGCTTGAATAGCCCCGCATGGATGGTCATAGCTAGTTCAAAAGTCCGTGAATCAAAATTTATAGATTCAGGATGCCCGCAATAGCGCTATAGTTCAGCGCCTGTGACTAAACATGACTAAATTAGAGCCAGTACTAGATCTAGCAATGAGCTGTTGCGATCGCTCACCCATTTTCTACTCTCTATACACTCGTTAACTCAATCGTTAAGGAAGGCATTAGGAAAACTGAATGGAACGACTGGTTGCGCTGTTGGGCTTAGGTATTTTTATCGGCTTTGCTTACCTGATCTCTGTCAATCGCCGGGCTATTCGCTGGCAGCCCGTGATCTGGGGACTAGCGCTCCAGATCATATTTGCGCTGTTTATTCTGCGCACCGCTGTTGGCTTGGCAATTTTTCAGTGGCTAGGCGATGTTGTTGGTAACTTTCTCGACTACTCAGATGCAGGCGCTTCGTTTGTGTTTGGTGAAAATTTCCAAGACTTTTTCTTCGCCTTTAAAGTCTTACCCACAATTATTTTCTTTTCAGCTTTTATTAGTTTGCTGTATCACTACGGCATTTTGCAGGTGATTGTTAAAGTGGTGGCTTGGGTGATGATGCGCACCATGAAAACGTCCGGCTCTGAAACGCTTTCAGCGGCAGGCAACATTTTTGTCGGGCAAACTGAAGCGCCGCTGTTGATCAAGCCTTATGTAGCGACGATGACGCTCTCAGAGCTACATGCGGTGATGACGGGCGGCTTTGCCACAATTGCGGGCGGCGTATTGGCAGCGTATGTAGGGTTTGGGATTCCGGCCAATCATTTAATCGCAGCTTCGGTAATGTCTGCGCCTGCGGCTTTGGCGATTTCTAAAATTATGTTTCCTGAAACGGAAGAGTCGCCCACAAGAGGCGAGGTGAAAATTGAGGTAGAGAAAACAACGGCAAATGGCGTGGATGCGATCGCAGCGGGCGCTTTAGACGGTTTGCAACTTGCCCTCAACATTGCCGCGATGATCATTGCTTTTCTCGCTATTCTCGCCGCCTTCAATGCTCTCCTTGCATTCGTGGGCGGCTTATTTGGCTACCCTGACTTATCGCTCGAAGTCATTTTAGCCATCCTCCTTGCCCCGGTTGCTTGGCTGATGGGTGTGCCTTGGGCTGATTGCAACGCCGTCGGCACCCTGCTGGGAAAAAAGACAATCCTTAACGAGTTCATCGCCTACCTCGACTTACAGACTTTGATTGAATCCAAAGCCATTTCCGAGCGCTCTATCATCATTGCCACCTACGCCCTGTGCGGCTTTGCCAACATCGGCTCCATCGGTATCCAAATCGGTGGCATCGGCGGCATTGCCCCCAATCGCCGCGCCGATCTCGCCCGCTTGGGCTTTCGCGCTATGATCGCGGGCACCCTGGCCTGCTTTATGACCGCCTGCATCGCGGGCATGTTGCTTTAAAGGTTTGAGACTCATCAGCGCTTTTTGAGTAGGCCCTTCGCTCAACAGAAGCACCGTTGGCGTCATGGGGAGGCAGTGCAGGTTATGTCGTATCTTGATGTGTTGCTCTGGTGCTTGTTTGAATGTCTCAACCTGTTGAATGCCTCACCTCAAGCGCTCAGGTGATTACAGGAAAAATCGTCCGTATGGAACTACTAAGCGTGAGGAAATTCGGCTGATAATCAAAGCTAGTGTCAACCCTATCGTCTAATTTTTTGAGTGGGTCTAGGAAGAAAGTAGTAAGCTTATTTATAAAGACTGGACGCCTACAGCGCACTGCCGATGCCAAACTACGTTTACCTAGCAACTAGCTTAGACGGCTATATCGCCACATCTGACGGTGGTCTCGACTGGCTCTACGCAGTGCCTAACCCAGACAACGATGACTACGGCTATGCTGACTTTATCGAAGGTATCGATGCGCTTGTGATGGGTCGCAAAACTTTTGAGAAGGTTTTAACCTTCGATTCGTGGCCCTACACCAAGCCGGTCTTCGTTTTAAGCAACAGTTTGAACCCGTTGCCTGAGGTCGTAAAGAACAAAGCTGAGAAAGTCAGTGGAGAGCTTAGCGTGCTGGTTAAGCAGCTAAGCGTGAAAGGGTATAGCAACTTGTATATTGACGGCGGTAGCACCATCCGCAGCTTTCTAGCAGAAGATTTGATAGATGAAATGATAATAACAAGAGTGCCGGTGCTGCTCGGAACGGGCATTCCATTGTTCACCCAGCTCAGGGGTACGCTTACGTTTGAGCATCAGAAAACTGAGGTTCTCAGTTTTGCATTAGTCAAGAGTCACTACATCAGGACTAGATAGTGTGTCCCAACAATAGGTAGGGAGGACGGGGTGGTGATGTGGATCAAGAGCTTGTTGGAACGGATAGAGACTTTACGGTAATGGCTGAACGACTCTCTAGCCGTTGTGTCACCCTTTCAGCTCAGGGATTATAAATTGCTAACCTTGAGCTAGTTTTTTCGCTCAAGGTTAGCAATAGCATTCATCTGGGCCATTCATCTGGGTGAGGAAATAGCTCTAGTGCTAATTCAACTTGTAAGGGGCCTTCAATGCAAGGCAGCATTGCACTAAAATAATCACCTACACGATTATCTTGAGCAAAAGTATCCGTTCTTTGGCCATAATTGTGTAAATCAGCGTAGCGATAAATATTGAGAAATCGATCATAGCAGCCGGTTTCCGTGACTAGCATTGAAACCGGCTCAATCCCAGCGGTTGCAAGAATAGGCAGCAAAATCTCTTGGTGGATTTTGCGAAAGTCTTCTCGCTTTCCTAGCTTGATTTGACCGCTAACTAGCTCGTAAATAGGGGATGCAGAACCTAGCATATTGACTCCTACAGGAAGTATAAACTCGAGATAAGAAACGAAAGGCTAATATCGATAGCGGTATTATGTTCTGATAGATCTATTAGGCTTGTTGGGTAATAAAAAGGAACGATGAGACAAGGCTTTGTCGGCTTCCTCAGTCTTTTAAGCCGCATCCAAGTAGAAGTTCCATAGTCCAGTTGCATTTAACATCAAGCGGTCATCGAAATTAGTCACACGATTCC
>JBGTIK010000010.1:0-3704 GCA_041745715.1 Phormidesmis sp. | reverse complement strand
GCTTAATTGCGACGCCCGGTGGCCTTGATGGCCACGTTCATTTTGACAGTGCTGGGCTTTGTGCCGAGGCGCTTTCCAGTGGGCTAACAACCATGATCGGCGGTGGGCTTGGGCCAGTGACCGTCGGCATTTGCACCAGCGGCGCACATCACTTAGGGATTATGCTCAAAGCGTCAGAAGCGTTTCCCATTAACTTTGGATTTTTAGGCAAGGGCAGCTCTAGTCTGCCGGAGAGCTTAGTAGAACAAGTCGCCAATGGCGCAATGGGGCTAAAAATCCATGAAGACTGGGGGGCCATGCCTGCGGTCATCGATACCTGCTTGAAAGTTGCCGACCAATACGACTTTCAGGTCAAAATTCATACCGATACGCTGAATGAATCAGGCTATGTCGAAGACACCCTAGCAGCTATCAAAGGTCGCACTATTCATACCTATCACACCGAAGGTGCAGGCGGCGGTCACGCGCCGGATATTATCAAAGTTGCCGCGTACAGTCACTGCCTGCCGTCTTCTACTAATCCTACTAATCCTTACACCATCAACACATTTGATGAACATTTAGACATGGTGATGGTGTGCCATCATCTCAACCCAAGAGTGCCCGAAGATGTCGCCTTTGCAGAATCTCGCATCCGGGCTGAAACCATTGCCGCTGAAGATATTTTGCATGATATGGGCGCAATCAGCATGTTGGGATCTGACAGCCAAGGTATGGGCCGCATTGGCGAAGTGATTTGTCGTACCTGGCAGCTCGCTTCCAAGATGAAAGATCAGCGTGGCACCTTACCTGAAGACAATTCGCGCAATGACAACAACCGCGTGCTGCGCTACTTGGCCAAATACACGATTAATGTCGCCCGCACCTGCGGTGTTGCAGATTACGTGGGCTCTATTGAACCGGGTAAAATGGCTGATATTGTGCTTTGGCGACCGGGATTTTTTGGGATTAAGCCTGAGGTGGTGATTAAGCAAGGCTTTATTGCCTGGTCACCGATGGGAGAGTCAAATGCTTCCCTGATGACCTGTGAGCCGATTTTGTATCGGCCTCAGTGGAGTAGCTTTGGCAGCGCACCAGCGGCGACTTCGGCTTGTTTTGTGACTCAGCTAGTGTTAGAAACTGGCCTAGTGGATCGGCTAGGGCTACAAAAAGAGCTTTTGCCTGTGAAGAACACGCGCGATTTGAGCAAAGCAGATATGCTTCACAACGATGCTTGCCCGGAAATTGAGGTTGACCCCGACACGTTTCAGGTCAGAATTGACGGTGATATAGCAACTTGTGAGCCGGTCGATCAGGTGCCTTTAGGCCGTCTGTACATTTTTCGCTGATATGGCTATTTCTGGGGCGATTAATTCCGAGGTGACGAACACCCTTCAAATTGTGCCTGACCCTGCGCCCCATCTACTGATGCGAGTAGCGCGCTCGGCTGTAGACCATCGTTCTTTTATGGCCTATCAGTACGCCCGCTATCCCTTTCGGCTATCAAACAATTTACGCTTAGATCCAGCTGATCCCCATCGGGTTTATGCCTATATCATGAATGCTTCGCCGGGGATTTTGTCGGGAGATAATCTGCATCTGGGCGTTGAGGTGGGCGCTGAGGCTAGCCTTTATCTCACGGATCAATCGGCGACTAAAGTGCACAGTCAGTCTGCGGTTCAGCGAGAAAGCGGCGCATCTGCACAGGTGACTTGGGAGGTGAAAGTTGGCTGTGGCGGTTATTTTGAATATATTCCGGAGCCGATAATTCTGTTCAAGTCGGCGGCGCTAACGCAGCGAATGCAGATAACGCTACATGCTCAAGCGCAGATGGTGCTGAGTGAAATTATTGTGCCAGGGCGGATGGCCAGCGGAGAGTTCTATGACTTTGAACAGTTTCAAAGTCGGCTGCGGATGCAGAGCCCCGATGGAGATCTGCTTTTTGTGGACAATTTGCATGTATTAGGGCGCAGCAATCCCTTTAGGCGCAGCTCGTGGCTCACTGATTTTCCTATCATTGCCAACTTCATTGCCGTAGTACCCGGCAGCGATCTAGCTCACCTAGCCCGTCAGCTTGAGCGCCATGCGGTATCGGCAGCGGCTTTGCAGGTGTGTGATTCGCCGTTGCCAGGGTGCAATGGACTGTGGATTAGAGCGATCGCAACTCAAGTCAGCGCCCTCAAAGCCTATCAGCGACATCTCTTAAACTGTGTTCGACAGCTCAGTGGAACCGCCCCGCTGCCCCCCATTCCTAAATAATTGAAGTGGCCCCAAGCCCGTGAACTCAGGGAACCCCATTACGCAGCTGATAGATAACTTAACGCTCTGGAAGGGGCCTTTGCAAGTGAATTGAACTCCTGTTCGCGTTTTGTAATTGATTTCGCTTGACTACCTATCGATCTGCTCTAAATTAGTTAACTGGGTTTCTGCATTAAAATGAATCAGCGAGGTAAAAACGAGGGCGAACCTATGGCAGTACGTCAACGACGTTACAGCAAAGAGGAAATAGCTAGGCGTGGGCAGGAACTCTATGAATCTGGCATTCGGCAGCAAGTCGAAGCCGGAAACGAAGGCAAAATTGTGGCGATTGATATTGAGACCGGAGCTTTTGGGGTCGATGAGAATGTCGTACCTGCAACGAATCGGCTGTTTGAGCAATATCCTGACGCTCAACCTTGGGTGATTCGCATCGGACATCGCGCGGTTGATCATTTTGGAGTGCTTCTGATATCGTGACATTGGGCGATGGCAGCGAAACCCTGTTCGATTTGTATACGGCGAACGTGATTTGGGACGGGCAGTACCGCGAAATTTATATCGCAGAATCAGAAACGGAGCCCCTGCTGGGGATGGCTTTGCTCTACGGTTATCGGTTGCAGGTCGATACCATTGAGGGTGGCAGCGTGAAGATTGAAGCTTTGTGATGTCTTCCAAGTGGGGGCGGCAAGACGATATCCCCAGAATTGGGAGCCGGGGGTCAAATGCAGTATGTTTTGCTTCATCCGCGCCTCAATCAGATGACCTATCTAGTCTCTTTGGCAAAGCCTAGGACTTACCTCTGTTTAATGAGATTGAATGAGATTGAATTAAAGCGAATTGGAGCGATCGCGATACCCGTGAAGCGGCAAGAGTCGATTCCGGCGAGACAGCCCATTTCGTAGTTCAAGAATAGGTCTATGTCATTGTCGAGATAGGATCGCGAGGCAGCGCGTTTGGTTTGTTCCTTTTTGAACTGGCGCTAGTTGCCCTACGCTCAGGAATCGAGAAAGGTTGCTTACCTCTTGTTTAATTTTAATGTTTGACTTTATGCTTGACCGTTGATTTGGACGAGAACTCGCTAATGGTGGATCATGAAATTGATCCACCGAATTATTTCATGGTCGTGCCGAATATGCTGGAAGACGGTTTATCTTCTTCTCCTGGAAATATGCCGCCAAGGCAGCTATAAAACTCACTGACTTAATCTACTGACTCAACCCGCAGTTGTTTTAGCGGCAACCGCAATAGTGAAATTCCGACTACTAGCAGCCAGACCTCCCAAAGCATGAATCCAATCGGCGTGGTTTCTATTACTGGTAAGCTTGGAATAACGGTTGCCAACAGTTCACTCTGCCCCAATAGCAGCAGCGGTGTCGTGAATAGCCCTAACCAAGCCACCCAAGGCTTAAAAAGGAGAGATGAGCGCATCGCTAAACAAATGCCGAGCGTCCAGCCTACGAGTAAAG
>JBGTIK010000009.1:0-2721 GCA_041745715.1 Phormidesmis sp. | reverse complement strand
TGCGGACAAATGAAGTGAATATGAGAATCAATCGCGCCAGCGGTGAGAATTTTGCCCTCGCCAGCAATAATTTCAGTGCCGGGGCCGATGATAATATCAATATCGTTCTGGGTGTAGGGGTTGCCTGCTTTGCCGATTTTGGCGATATTGCCGTCTTTAATGCCCACGTCGGCTTTGACAATGCCCCACCAGTCGAGAATCAGCGCATTGGTAATCACCGTATCGACTGCGCCCTCCGCTCTGGCAATCGGCGACTGACCCATGCCATCGCGAATTACTTTGCCGCCGCCAAACTTCACTTCATCGCCGTAGTAGGTGCCGCCGTAGGTGGTGAGATCTTGTTCTACTTCGATGAAGAGTTCGGTGTCGGCTAGACGGACGCGATCGCCCACCGTTGGCCCAAAGGTATCAGCATAGTCACGGCGGCTAATATAATTACTCATGAATTAAGCTCAAAATAATCAAAAAGGGACTTAGCAGAGCAAGTTGTTGAAAAATAGCAATTTTCCTTGATGCCAGTGTAGTACAACGGGGTGATACAGCGGAGTAATACGACGTGATTCCTTTTAAGCGATCGCTACTTTTTCCCTATCCACGCCGCCTCATACTTTTGCTGATTGACTTCAACAGATTTCTGCAACTCCACAACCGGATTTGGATAATCCACGCCTAGGCGCACCCCAAAGCGCTTTTGTTCCTCTGGCTGTAGTTTCCAAGGGGAGTGAACCTTGCTGGCAGGCAAGCTAGCTAAAGCCGGTAGCCAATGCTTTACATAGTCTCCATTGGGATCATAGTCATTGGATTGCTTTGGAACATTAAAATAGCGAAAGCCCCTCGCGTCATTGCCTACGCCTGCTGTGTAGTTCCAATTTCCCCAATTGCTGCACACATCGTAGTCAATCAACAATGACTCAAACCATTCTGCGCCCCAGCGCCAGTCAATCCCTAGATTTTTGGTCAAAAAGCTAGCCACATTTTGCCGCCCCCGGTTAGACATAAAGCCGGTTGTCGCAATCTCTTTCATGTTGGCATCAATCAGCGGATAGCCCGTCTCGCCCTCGCGCCACACGTCAAATCTTGTCCAGTCTTGTTGCCATGCTATGGGCAAATTGCGGATGCCACCTTTGCGAAATACGTTAGCGCCATATTTCATGCAGACAAAGCGAAAATAATCTCGCCACATTAGCTCAAAGATCATCCAGTAGGTTGAGTTGTTCTTTTGGCGATCGCGTTCATACCGCTGTACTTCTGCATACACCTGACGCGGCGAAATCGATCCATTTGCCAACCAAGCCGAAAACTTAGACGAATAATCAGCACCCAGCATCCCATTACGCGTTTCCTTGTACGACGCCAGACAATCCGTATCCCAAAAATAATAGTGTAAGCGTGATAAAGCTTCCGTTTCACCGCCCCTGAATTCTAAAACACCTCTGGGATCAATCGGATGCTCAGTTAGCTTAAAGTCATTCAGTGCCGGCATTTCGCCCGGTTCAATATTGTCAGGCAAAGTCGGTAGTTGGGAGGGTGCGTGAAAAATCTCACGCACCTGAGTCTCTTTCTCTACAGCCTTGCGAAACTGAGTAAATATCTCCGGCAGTTCTACTATCGCAAAGGGCAAATCGTCGAGATGATAAAGCGTTGTTCCCCAGTACGCTTTAAAGGCTGTGCCGCGCGATCGCAGCTCTCTTTTTACGTTGTTCTCAACTCCAAGTTCTTCTGTAGTCGCTTCTTCGTGCCAGTACACGCTGTCAATATTTAGTCCTTCGACTAGCGCCAAAATTTCTTCTTCTGGTTTTCCTTGGCGCACGATTAACTCACTGCCACGCGATCGCATCGACTGCCGTAAATCGGCAACAGTTTCAATTAAAAACTTAGCCCGATAAGCACCTGTTTTAGGAAATCCAAACGTAGTTTCACCAAATTGACGAGGATCAAAGCAATAGAGAAAAACAATATCGGCATTTTGCTCAAGCGCTCGGTGAAGCGGTTCATGGTCATGTAAGCGAAGATCGTTGCGAAGCCAAATAAGAATGCGCATAGCAGAGGAACTGAAAGGGTGAAAATCGATAGTTTGGATGACTGAATTAATGTATGGATGATACGGTAGCGGGAGCTTGATGGCGACTGCAAGGAGATAGATAACCGCGATGATGACTGAAGAGCTTAAAGCTCAGCTAGAAGCTGCCTGTGACGATCTGTGGTGGAGCAGTGAAGCGGATTATCCGGTTGAAATGGTGTGGCTACCGGCCACTCAAGGTCAGTTGGGAAAAGCCGCTGAACCGATTGAAATCAGCGAGACGGTAGTCTTTCAGTTAGCTGGTTATACGGCTAGGGAATCTGAGCAAATCACTGTGAAAAGAGCAGAATTAGAGACTTTTTTTGAGCCGGCTTTAGCCCCTAAAACCTGGCACACTCCCGCCGACAAGGCTCAAATAGCCCAGCTACAGCACCTCAAAACCATATTGACCACCTCGCTCAAAAATCTGCAAGTCTACCGCTGTGGCGAAGTAGAAGTCACTGCTTTAGTCTTAGGCTTTGCGGCTGATAGCCTTATTGCAGGCATCAAAACGATCATCGTTGAAACGTGATCAAGCCATATCGTGATAAAATAGTTCAAACGAACTAGATTTGCCATGCCATTGCCACGGGCAGATTTTGACACGCCTTGGAAGGACATTCTCGAAGCCTATTTTGAGGAGTGCATCCAATTCTTTTTTC
>JBGTIK010000008.1:0-10446 GCA_041745715.1 Phormidesmis sp. | reverse complement strand
CGAAGCAGCATCTGTTGTTACAAATGATCGATTTGAGAATGACCCAGTTGAGCTTGATCAAACGTCAGATCTCGCTTTAGTGAAAAATGGTGTTGTTAAACTACTATTTACCCTCAAGCAGGGTAACTTTCACGGCTATATTGCGCCTGACGATGGCTCCAAAGATATCTTGTTTCACGAAAAGTACATTAATGCTGAAATTTTTGAGCGTTTAGATCGCGGTACGCGGGTTGTTGCTTCTATAAAATATATGGAAGGTAAAGCTTATGCTACTAAGGTTCAGCTGCTGCTGTAAAAAATTACAAAAATAGCTTGTAAGCTGGGTTGTGGCTCTCATTCCAATAGCGATAGCCCAGCGTTTCTAAAAAAGCCTCCCATTGATTCATTTCCAGGGGGGGTACCTGCATTCCCACGACAATTCTGCCGTAGTCAGCGCCGTGATTGCGGTAGTGAAATAAGCTGATATTCCAGTTAGGGCTCATTGCCGAGACAAAGTTGGTCAGCGCGCCGGGCCGCTCAGGAAATTCAAATCGATAGAGCAGCTCGTTATGGGCTAATGGCGATTTGCCGCCGACCATGTGTCTCAGGTGCATTTTAGCCAGTTCATCATCTGTCAAGTCAAGCGTTCTAAAGCCGCAATTTTCAAAGTTTTGCGCAATCTCGTGAGCGTCGGCTCTGCCGCTCACTTTGATGCCGACAAAAATATGGGCCTTGGCTTCATCGGCAATCCGGTAGTTAAATTCGCTGATGCTGTGATCGCCTAAGCAATCGCAAAACTTGCCTAAGCTCCCCGGTTTTTCGGGAATAGTCACGGCAAATACGGCTTCTCGACGTTCGCCTAATTCGGCGCGTTCGGCCACAAAGCGCAGCCGATCAAAGTTCATGTTGGCTCCGCAAGCGATTGCGACTAAAGTCTCTCCTTTGATCCCTTCTCGCTCTACATAGGCTTTTGCGCCCGCGATCGCCAACGCCCCAGCGGGTTCTACAATCGAGCGCGTATCTTCAAAAACATCCTTAATCGCCGCGCAAGTGTCATCAGTGCTGACTAAAATGACTTCATCCACATACTGCTGACACAGGCGAAACGTTTCTTTGCCCACTTGCCTAACGGCTACTCCATCAGCAAATAAGCCCACCTGCTTGAGCGTGACGCGATCGCCTATCTGCAAAGACTGACTCATCGCATCCGAATCAACCGGCTCTACACCAATGATTTTAATCTCAGGCCGCAGCCGCTTAATGTAGGCCGCTATCCCCGAAATCAGCCCACCGCCGCCAATCGCCACAAAAACAGCATGAATCGGCTGCTGATACTGCCGCAAAATTTCCATCCCAATCGTACCCTGACCTGCAATCACATCGGGATCATCAAACGGATGAATAAACGTCAGCCCTTTTTCCGCCTCTAGCTGACGAGCATAGAGATAGGCGTCATCGTAACTATCACCATGCAGAATGACCTCGCCACCTCTGGCCTTCACCGCCTCGACCTTGACTTGAGGGGTGGTCACCGGCATCACAATTATGGCGGTAGTTCCTAACTTTTGCGCCGCTAGCGCCACGCCTTGGGCATGGTTTCCCGCAGAGGCCGCAATCACACCGCATTTCAACAGATCATGCGAAAGCTGAGCCATTTTGTTATAGGCTCCGCGCAGCTTAAACGAAAAAACCGACTGTACGTCTTCTCGCTTCAGCAGCACTTCATTATCAAGTCGTTCTGATAGTCGAGGTGCCCGATCTAGAGGCGTTTCTTGCGCGACGTCATAAACGCGAGCTTTCAAAATGCGTTCTAAATAATCAGACATGAGCTACAGATTGCCAAAAGGTCAAAGAGCATTACTATCCACTTTACTCGCTTAGCGACAGCGTTGACCATGACAACGACCAGCATGACTTGAAGGCAGCCGAATTAGATTGCACTTACAGCGCAAATCCGGCCATTTTCAGCCATTCCAAACAGACTTAGCGCTGCGCCTAAAGCTCAAAATGTAGGCAGCCGGAATGAAGTAAAGCGCTAGCAAGGTTGCACCACCCAGTCCGCCTGCGATTGAAATTGCTAAAGGTGGCCAAAAGCCAGTGGTATCGAGCATGAGGGGCACAAAGCCAATAATCGTTGTGACGGTAGTGGCTAATACATGTCGAGTTGCTTTGAGCACCACTTGAACGCTCGCTTTGATATCACCGAGTCGTGCGAGAGGATCTTCTCGCAGGGCGGCTAGCACAACAATAGAATCGTTAAGGGCGAGGCCAATCAGACCTAAGGTGCCGAGAATGGCGGTGAAACCAAAGATAGAATTGAACAGCCATAGAGACATCGCCGCAAGGCCGACAGCGCAGATAGCGACAATGCCAAGTAGGGCAGCTATGGCAAATGAATTAAACGACAGTACCAGGGTCGCGACCATCAAAATCATTAGCACGCCGACTGACGCGAGCAAATTGCCCACTGCGCTGCCTCTGGCATCTGCCTCACCGCCATACTCAATGCGGTAACCAGCCGGTAGCTCAATGTCACCCGCTGCGAGTCGCTGTTTAAAACGGGTGAGGACGGTATCGGGTAAGGTGCCAGCTGCTAAAAAAGCCTGAACGGTGTTGATGCGCTGAGCGTCGTAGTGGGCAATGGTCGCAATATCGGGCACTAAGCTAATGTCAGCGACAGCCGAGAGAGGAATGGCGGTGGCGCTGTTGTTTGCAAGCAGATCGGTGGAGGCTATAGCACCCAAATCTCCCCTAGCTGTATCCGCGACCCGTACACGCACAGGAATATCTTCTGTGCTCTCTAGCAGTGAGCCGCCGAGGGCACCGTCTAGGGTGTTGTTAAGTTGAGAGGCGATCGCGCTATTATTTAATCCCGTTCGTCTCGCAGCCACTTCATCTACCGCCAAAGCCAGTTTGGGCTGCGCCTCGCTCAAGCCCGCACGGGTGTGAATGACCCCCGGCAACTGCGCTAACTCTCCTCGCAGTTGATTTCCTACTGCCCTGAGTTGCGGCATATCAGACCCATAGATCCGCAGCTCAATCGGCGCGGGAAACGGTGGCCCCTGCTCAAGCTGCCTCACCAGCACCTGAGCTTCAGGAAAAGCTTTGTCTAGCTGTTGTTGTAGGGCGGTGATTGTTTCGCGAATATTTTCTGTGCTGCTGAGCTTAACGATTCCTTGCGCGTAGTCAGGTGCATTCTCTTTCGCAGCCACCACATTGTAAAAAAAAGCAGGCGCGCTTTTACCCACAAACCAGTGCACGTCTGCTACGGCTGGATATTGTTGAATTAGGTTTCGAGCTTTGAGAACTTGCGATCGCGTCAACGCCAGCGCACTTTGAGCAGGCAGCTCAAACTCAATCTGTACCTGATCGCGATTCGTTGGCGGAAAGAACTGCTGCGGCAAACCTGCAAATTGAACAAACCCTACAATAGGTAGGATCATCGCTAGCCCAATGCCTATGACTGGACGGCGAAAAGTAGCATTTAAGCTGTTGACATAAAACTGCGCTAGCCGACGATTGGCAAATCCGCTTTCCCACCAATTCGCCGCATCAGAGTTTGCTTGACTTGGCCATCGGCGATAAATTAGGCCAATAATGGCTGCAATCACGGTCAAAGAGAGCACTAACGAACTCAACAGCGCCAAAATTACCGTCGTACCAATGGTGCCAATGAACTCGCCGGTACCACCGGGTGAGGTGGCAATCGGCACAAAAGCCAAAACGGTTGTCAGCGTCGAAGCCACTAACGGCACGATTAGATGCTTGACTGTTTCACTGACTGCTAGAGAAGGATGCATCCCCACTCGCAAGCGAATTTGTACCTCGTCTACGACCACAATGGCATTGTCTATCAGCAGCCCTAAGGCAATAATCAGCCCAGTTACGGACATTTGATGTAGCGGAATGCCCAGACTCTTCATGCAGCCAAACACCATCACTGTCGTCAATGGTAAGGCCAGACCCACCGCCAACGCCGATCGCCAACCCAGCATCCAGAGGGACACGCCAATGACCAGCGCCGAACTGGTTAACAGATTTGTCATAACGCCATTGAGCCGCTGCTGGACATACTGGCTTTGATCTAGCACCACTGTTAGGCTCAAGCCATCCGAAAGCGTCTCTTCAAAATCAGCCATTACCTGTCGGGCATTTTTAGCCCAAGCATCTACTCGAAAGCTCGATTCTACTTGAGCTGAAATGACTACTGCTGGTTTGCCGCTAATCAGCGCTAGCTCATCTGCGGGCGCTTTCACCGTTTTGGTGACTGTTGCAATATCTGCTAGCAAGCTCACCTGCCCAGCGCTACCGATCTGAATCGGAATCTGTCGAATTCTCTCTAAAGAGTCTAAGGCGCTATTGACCTCTAACAAAAAATCATCGGTTTCGCTTTGAAACTTACCCGCTGATACTTTGGCATCACTGGCTTGAATTTGCTGCGCGACTGACTGTGCACTCAGTCCTAATCTTGCGGCTACGGCCTGATCAAGGTTGACCTGAATTTCTTCGTCCGACAGGCCAAAAGTCTCTACTTTATCGGTGCCTGGAATTTTTTCCAATTCATCTTGTAATCCTTCGGCGACGCGCTGCAATAAGGTCGCATTCACTGGCGTTGCCAAATCCCAAGTCAGTCCTATAATCAGTGCATTAGCCGATATGTCAGCATCTTCATATTGCGGATCTAATGCGCCAGCGGGTAGATTGGGCGATACGTCTTCTAGTTTGCTGCGAATTTTTGCCCAGACGGGGGCAACGTCGGCCACGGTATCTTTTAGTTCGATAGTAACAACTGAAATATTGGCGCTAGAGGTAGATTCAATATTGTCTATTTCTTCAACATCTGAAAACTCTTCTTCAATTTTATCGGTTATCAATGATTCGACTCGCTCAGCGCTTGCACCCGGAAACACGGTGGTAATAGTGGAGACTCGCTGAACAATTTCAGGATCTTCTAATCGGGGTAGGGTGAGAAAAGCAGAAAGCCCCCAAACAACAATCAGCGTTAGGCTCAAAAAGAGTAGCTGCCGGTTGCGATAAAAGAGATTGAACATTCTTCTATTCTCCTTCGGGGGTGACGATCTGGTTAGCGACGACTCGGTGAGTGCCGCTGGTGACGATCCGATCGCCCGCTTCCACTAATCCCCTTACAAATGCTTTTTCGCCTTCGGTGTACAGCACTTCCACATCTCGCCGGGCCGCTCGGTAGTTGTTGGATTTATCAGGAGTGACTACATACAGTGACCAGAGGCCGCGATCGCCCGCAATTAGCGCCGTACTCGGTAGCCAGTAGCCTTGCTCTGTCTGCTGTTCGTTGGCTAGTAACCGAGCCGTAGCCCCCATGGTCAATCCTGGCTCATCTGCTAATTCCAGCACGATTGTCACGGTTTGACTGGCCTCATCGACTTCAGGTAGTTGGGCAACGACTGTTGCCGCATAGGTTCGCTGGCCTACTTTCACAGACTGCTGCCGCCTGCGAAACAGCCCCGGCGCGGCTCCGACCGGCACACCGATTCTGGCCTCCACTGTTTGGCCTGTTTCTACTAGCTTGAATACCGATTGAGCGCTGCTAACTACCGTGCCTTCATCTACCATTCGGGCTGAAACTTTACCGGCAAAGGGCGCGAGTAGAACGCTTTTATCTAGAGCAATATCAATCGCTCGAATCCGGGCATCCATTTGATCGACTTCGGCAGATTGGGCCGTGAGCTGTTCTGGGCGAGTGCCGTTGCGCAACTCATCAAGCTGGCTTTGGGCTTGCTGGAGGCGATCGGCGATCGCATTGGCCCCAAACTGTTTTTCATCTAGCTCTTCTTGAGAAATCGCCCCTTTGCTAAACAGCTCAGATCGTCTGCTTGCCTGCAATTGCGCCAACTGTAGCTGGTTGGCCAAATCACTCACGGCGGCTTCGGCGGCGGCTAGATCTTCTCGGCGCGGCCCGGTTTCTAGCTCTTGAAATTGGGCTATAGCCTGTCGTTTTTGCGCCTCTAGCTGCTGTCGCTGCGCTTCTAGATCTCTCATATCTAACTGAGCTAAAGGCTCTCCTGCGGCCACTACATCGCCATCATCGGCAAGCAGCGCCATCACCGTTCCAGCTCGCTCAAATCCCAAATCGCTCGTGCGGCGAGCCACAATTTCGCCAGTATATTCTCTCGTTACCGCATAGCGGGTTGCCGCCTCTAGGCGCATTGTCTTGACCGGCAATATCTGAGTGGCAGCAACTTCAGCCGTTTTACCGCTACTTCTAGCCATTAAAACGACTGGCAAAATGGCTGGTAGCAAAGCTAGCGGCAGTACTATTAGCCATTTCGGCCATTTTTCTGAGGTGCGATCGCGCCCCTGCTCAACTATTTGCTCATCCGCCCGCTCATTGATCTGATCGCTCGACTGAGATAACGATGTGGCCATACTCAATTAGTTGATATTCAACTTGTTGTATATAACATCTTCAAAGTATACTCAACATATTGGATATGTCAAACCTAAAAATATTCCTTAAACCTGCTCATAACACTCATGGCCTTAGCGCACACTATATTAGCCCTGCTCTCCAAGCATCCCGACAGCGGTTACGACATTAGCAAACACTTCGATGAAGAGCTGAGCTGCTATTGGAAAGCCACACAGCAGCAGGTATACAGAGAACTCACCAAGCTTAAGGCGCAAGGCCAGGTGAGCTTTGAAACCTTGCCGCAAACCGGTAAGCCGGACAAAAAGCTGTACCAAATCACTGACTCAGGCTGGCAAGAACTCACGCGCTGGTATGCAGAACTCACAGAACCTACGCTCATTCGCGAAGATCTGCTAGTCAAGGTGCTGATTGGCCACAAAATGCCTCGGCACCTGCTGATTAAAGAGATCCAGCACCGCCAGCAAGTTCACAGCGCTAGACTGGCTAATTACCGTGATATAGAAGCCGTTCACTTTACCGAAGGGCAACTCAACGCTGAAATGCAGTTTATGTATCTCACCCTTAAGCGGGGCATTGCCTACGAAACCTCTTGGCTCACCTGGTGCCTTGAAGTGCTAGAGACTATTGACGCTCAGCCTCCTGAGCAGTCTGAGCAAGTACAAGCAATCAGGGGCAGTTCATGATCCAAAACTGACGTGGATTATCTATTTGTTGGATAGTTTGTTAGATAGTGGGCATCTATCTATTTGATGGGCGATCGCGCTCAACTATGATTATCTAAAGCTACACATGCAAATGGCGGTACGGCTCATGCAGCTCATTGGAATGCCCGATTCTCCCTACGTGCGGCGCGTGGCCATTACCCTGCATCACTTGGGCATTCCCTTCGAGCATTCTTTTTTATCCGTCTTTCGTAACATGGCTGAATTTAGCCAAATCAATCCACTGATTAAAGCGCCGACATTGGTGTGTGATAACGGCGAAGTGCTGATGGATTCGAGCCTGATATTGAGCTACATCGCTAAGCTAGCGGCAACGAATGGCTCATTGATGCCTTCAGATATAGCTGATTATCAAAGGGCAATTAGGCTGATTGGACTTGCGATCAATGCCTGCGATAAGACCGTGCAGATCGTGTATGAGCGGGATTTGCGGCCTGCAAAAAAGCAGTATCAGGTTTGGCGCGATCGCCTCCAAACCCAGCTGACCACTGCCTACGATTTACTCGAACCCTACGCTGCAAACACCCCCCGATGGTTAATCAGTAGCCAATTCAGCCAAGCCGACATTACCGTCTGTGTGGCTTGGCAATTCACTCAACTTGTCGCCGCCGACGTTATCGAGAGTCATCAATACCCGGCGCTATCTCGCCTTTCTCAACGAGCCGAAGCGCTCCCAGCTTTTCAGCAGGTTCCGCTCGAACCCGACTGGCAACCCTCCACTTAACGTCCTTTCAGATTAGTGTCCTTTCAGATTATTGTCCTTTCAGACCAGCAACATGCGAATTGATCTCGCCTCCGTGCCCATCGAAACCGGCACCACCTATCCCGATGAATTCAAAGCAGCCGTCAGTGGACGCGCTCGTCAGCGAGTGGGCAAAGCCGCCGGACTCAAAAACTTTGGCGTTAATTTGACCACATTAACTCCCGGCGCTCAGTCAGCGCTCCGGCACTGGCACAGCGCTCAAGATGAGTTTATCTACATCGTTAAAGGTGAGCTAGTGCTAGTCACGAATGAAGGTGAGCAAACGCTCGGCCCTGGCGCAATGGCAGGCTTTGCCGCAGGCGTTGATAATGCGCATCATCTGATTAATCGCTCCACTGCACCTGCTATTTATTTAGAGATTGGCGATAAAGCTTTGCCTGAGCAGGCCCATTATCCCGATGTTGACCTGGTATATAAAGAGACTATAGGTAATCCAGGACGCTTTGAGCATAGAGACGGTAAAGCCTACCCCACAAAAGGCACAGCGCCCGACTGATTGGGCAAAAATATTCTGCTCAGACAGATTGAAAAAATGTTTCATTAGTATCGACCGTACTCGCCTATCTAAGCATTTGGGCGTGTATTCAAAGATTTGCTTCAGCTGCTAGCAGGCCACTAACATCAGGGCTCACAGCTTCACGATCATTGCAAGAATCAGCACTCTAGCTTTGCAGAAAGCTTACCTCTAAAGCTACGGATTTTGACCTTGGCATTTTGTATAAATTTATACATGCTACAGCAGCCGACTGAGGTAACTGCTGGCTGGGCAAGTTCGATTTTGCATTTTCGGTTTTTCAGAATTTGTCATTACACCCACCATAGGGACTTCATAGAGATTTCACCATGAGCAAATATCACGTTTTTAGCGCACTTTTGATTTTGGTCGCTTGGTCTACTACCTACGTCCCTGCGTCTACGGGGGCTAGTGTGCAAATCGGATCTGCGGCCCAAGCTGGGGTTCGCTGGACACCTAATCCTGAAAGAGGCAGCGTTTCTAGTACGCTATCTGGCGGACGGCGTGGGATATCAGCTTCAGCTTGTGCACTAGATGCGGGTAAACCTGATCCGGCCATTATCCTACTGGTTCCTAAAGGCGCTACGGGTTTAACGAGGGCAGCGCAGCCTACGTCTTGGTATCTAGAATCTCAGCAGGCCACCGACATGAAATTTGTATTGTCTGATCCTAAGCAAGCTAATCCGAATTTATACCAAAAGTGTGCAGGCCGACTCTGGATTAGTCAAAGGGATGCTGCCTGAGTCGATTGCTTTGGAAGTGGGCACTCGCGATTTGTTAAGACAGGCAGCTGCTGAAGTGCCATTGGCTCTCTCTTTGGCGACGGCTGATCGATAAGTATCGTGATTGATGAGCCGTGAGCGGTAGCGATCCGGTTTGCTGATGATCGCCCAATAGCCTGAGTGGGCTTACTAAATACAAGCTTTGCACCCTGTGTAGCGTTGGCTATCGGGATGCTTTTGCAGGTATTTTTCTGTATTGATGTTCAAGCAGGGTCAGAGTAAGGCCCAGGTAAGGCCAGAGGAAGGACAGATTTTACGTGGTAGATAAGCCTCACAAATCGTCTGTTATGGGTTTGTTTTATGCCCTCAATAGCTGGCGAAAGCAGCGGCTCGATCAGAGGTATGTAGCGCCTGTACTCGTGATGCTGGCAACGGCAGGAATTGTGGCGCTGCGTGGGTTGGGAACCTTTCAAGTGTGGGAGCTGCATACGTTTGATTGGATGATGAATCATCGGCCTGCGGAGCCGTCAGATAATCGCGTTGTCATTATCGGCATAAATGAAGAAGATATTGTCGCTTCTGACAATGCAGCGATTTCTGACACGATGCTGGCTGATTTGATAGAGAAGGTTAAGCAGCAAAATCCAACGGTTATCGGCATGGATTTTTTTCGTAATGTGCCTCGTGATGCTGGCTATGAGCGGTTGAATCAAATTTTTCGCCAGACGCCTAATATTATCGGCATTGAAAAGGTGGTGGATGATGCGGCTTTATCATCTGTAGCAGGCAATCCGGTACTGGTCGAAAAGCAGCAGATCGCTGCTAGTGATTTGATTGTCGATGTGGACGGGCGGGTGCGGCGAGGGCTGCTGCTGCCGAATGCTGCTGGCATCGAGGGATTGGCTTTTCGGGTGGCCTTGGAGTATTTGGCGAGTCACGATATTTTTCCCAGTTCCAACCCTGATTTGCTGGAATTGGGCGAGGCTAATTTGCCACCTTTTGAGAAAAATTCCGGTGGCTATAGCAATGCTGACGCAGGTGGCTATCAAATTATTTTGAATTGGCGCGCTAAATTAAAGTTCCAACGGTTTAGTGCGCAAGCTGTTTTGACGGGCAAGGTTCCAGCCAAGATGCTGACTGACAAAGTGGTCTTAATTGGCAGTATGGAAGCGGGTGATGCAGATGTTTTTTTACACCTTAGGGGCTCGCAAAAGAATAGATCACCGGTTACTGTGAGGCTATGTATGAAAACCACAGGGTAACCGGTGGTAACGCCGTTTACCCCTACTGAAAGGGCAAGCGATGCTGGAAGATCAGGTAAAAGCGACATTGAAGGA
>JBGTIK010000007.1:0-22838 GCA_041745715.1 Phormidesmis sp. | reverse complement strand
TCCTTGGGCTAGAGTCGCTTCGACTACGGCTAAAATTTTGGCCTGAAGGGGCTGGTGCTGCCAGGACAGATCAACGAATGGAATCGGTGAGCTTGAAGAAAGGGTCATAGAAGAACGCAGCGTGCACAGATGCACATCAAGAATGTAAAAGCTATTTTTAAAGGCTATCGATAGTTTGAACTGATTTTGGGACGATCAACTTGGCAATGGATGAATTCTCTGTAAAACTTGCTTAAATTACTTCAACAGGTTTTGATTAGATAGCTAAAGAGTGCCCTGTCGTCGTGGCATCGTTACATCTCGACGCTAGATTATGGACTTCAAAACTGCATGTCAGCTAGTAATTGAGCAGACGCTGTCTGAGTACGAAACCAGCGATACTTTCTTGGGCCGGTTGCGCCAAGGCCAGCCGCCTGTGCCGGGGCAGGTAACCTCGCTGCTGCTGGCGCTAAAAGCGATTCATGCCAATTTATTACAGGCCCCAACGTTAGATAGGAATCTGGCTCAGGCGCTATTTTTAATCGCCTATGAGAGCCGTAACTTGTTTGGCGCGGCGCAAATATCGAGGGTGATGTGGCCCCCTTTACTGGATGAAGATTTGGAGCGAATTGCGATCGCGACCTACAAAATATTTGCTAACACCCCTCTCACCGAAGAATAAAAATAAAAACCAAAAATAAAAAATCAGTAGCTAATAGTCACCCTTGCGATTAGAGTACAGGGGCAACTTTTTTAAAAACAGGATGCGATGACTTCTCGTTCTGATCTAGAGGTGAAATCTCGCTTAGTTCTGGGACTAGGCTTACTGAGTCTGGTTGCGATTTTGCTACTGCGTCTGCTACTGCCGGTGGTGGTGATGGCGATTCCGCTGGCTTTGATCGGCGCAGGTGGCTACTGGATCTATCGGCTATGGCAGCGGCAGCAACACTGGCATCAGCGCCAACAGGCCCGCATAGATGCCCAGTTTTATCAGTTATTAAAGCAGCGGCAAGGGCTAATTGGCGTTTTAGACCTAGCGATGAGCGCTCAGATCAACGGCAGCGAAGCTCAAGCCTATCTCAATGCTCAAGCCCAGGCGTTTTCGGCTTACTGCAAAACGACTCTGCAAGGCGATATCATCTATGTTTTCAGCGCCGCTGCTTGGCCCTCAGGGCAACGGGCGCAGGACAAAAAGGCTCAAGCGGCTTGGGTGAATGCGAAGCAGCTCAGAACGTTGCGTCAACTGTCACAGCAAAGCTGGGCTCAAGCGAGACCTTCACAAGAGCTGCTTCCTAATAGCTTCGAGCGCAATACGATTCAGCCCGGCAAGGAATCAGCGATCGCGCCGCTCAGCCCAAATCCAATGCCTGTCGATCTCCCTGCAATGGTTCGTCAACCCTCAGCTCAGCGCGTTAGGTTACGCAGTGAAGCTAATAGCGCTAGCGCAAAGACGATTGTGACTATAGATGTCTCTGCTATCCGCAGCTAATATTTGGATGGTTCAGCTTCGATACTTAGCCCTTTTGTATCTAGCAATAGCTTTTAGCTAAGAGTTCTACCAAAAAGCTTTACAAAGCGACCTTTGTTCTTGAGCATAGGAAAGGTTTATAGCAAAGTACCGATGCATTCGTACTTTGTTCGTCACTTTGCCTGATGTCCTAATATGGCTTTTAGCCAACACAGGCGGGCTTCAGCAAAGTGACCAATGTTATGCAAGACACATTTTTGGAGCGCTATCCCTTGGAAAAGAGTTTTATCATGATCAAACCCGACGGTGTACAGCGCGGCTTGGTCGGTAACATCATCAGTAAGTTTGAAGCCAAAGGCTTTACGCTGGTTGGCCTGAAGCAAATGTCGGTTTCGCGTGAGCTAGCCGAAGCCCATTACGCGGTGCACAAAGAGCGGCCTTTTTTCGGCAGCTTGGTCGATTACATTATTTCTGCGCCCGTAGTGGCGATGGTATGGGAAGGCAATGGCGTGATTGCCTCTGCGCGTAAGCTGATCGGTGCGACCAATCCTTTAAACGCTGAGCCGGGAACCATTCGCGGCGACTACGGCATCACCATTGGCCGCAACCTGATTCATGGCTCTGATGCGCCGGAAACGGCTGCTAGCGAAATTGAGCTGTGGTTTGGCGAGAGTGGCCTATGTAGCTGGGAGCCTGCCCTAACGCCTTGGCTGTACGAATAAGGATTGAGTGACATCTGGGTGCGGCTGAGCGGTGGCTTTGTCTGCACTCAGCCCTTAGCAAAACAGTGCAAAAACCACCCATGAAGCAACTGATTGATTTGAGTCATACGGTAGAAGAGGGCATGGTCACCTACAAAGGATTACCTGCGCCGCTGATCTGTGATTTTTTGACCCGAGAAGCCTCAAAAACCTGTTACGCAGAAGGTACTACCTTTCACATTGGTAAGCTTGAGATGGTGGGCAATACCGGCACCTACATTGACTCGCCATTCCACCGCTATGCAGATGGCAAAGACCTCTCAGAGCTGGCTTTAGACTCAATCGCTGACTTGGATGGTGTGATATTCCACGCTCCCCCAGATCAAACCACTTTGGGCGTTGACCTATTTGCCGGAACTGATGTGACCGGCAAAGCCGTATTGATTCATACCGGCTGGGATCGGCACTGGCGAACGGATCAGTATTTTGAAGGGCATCCGCACTTAACTGCTGAGGCCGCTGCTTGGCTCAAAGCCGCCGGGGCAAGATTGGTCGGCATTGACTCCTATAATATAGACGGCACTGCAGATGGCCAACGCCCTGCGCACTCGATTTTGCTAGGCGCAGATATTCCGATTGTCGAGCACCTCTGCGCTCTGGAGCAGCTACCTGAAGCCCCTTTTAAGTTCAATGCAGTCCCGGTCAAAGTCAAAAACTTCGGCACGTTTCCGGTAAGAGCTTACGCCGTCGTTGAGGGATAGCTTTGTAAGCGATACTAAGGTCAATCAACGGAGAACAGTTATGGAACAGCGATCTTTTGAAGGGACTTGGGAAGAAATTCTCCTGCAATCACCTCAATTAGTGGGTCGGCGTGTGAGGCTGACGGTCCTAACAGATGAGGCTTCTCAGCTTTCGTCGTCGCAGACATTGGATCAGCTATTAGAAGGGAGAGTGGGCCGGGTTTCTTTTCAGCCTGCCAATCTCTCTGAACGCACGGGAGAGGCATTTGCAGATCTTTTAGAAGAAAAATGTAGTTCCTTATGCCTCGACTGATTACTTTGAGTGATGCTTCTGTACTGGTCGCATTGATTAATCGAGCAGATATTAATCACGGACGATGTATCGCTGTTTTACCTAATCTTGCGAGTCCTTTAGTCACAACGTGGTCATGCTTTATAGAAGCCATGTATCTATTGGGTCGCTATGGTGGGTGGTTGGCACAACAAGAATTATGGAGCTACGTAGAGGATCAGATTCTGGTAGCTACGTCCTAACGATATGAGCGAACAGGCAAGGATGCAGGTGCTGATGGAAAAATACAAAGACCTGCCAATGGATCTAGCAGATGCTTCTTTGGTTGTAGCGGCTGACGCTTTAAATCAGCGACAAATTTTCACGCTTGACAAAGACTTTCGAGTGTACAGATTCTGTGGGACCCAATCGTTTAAAATCGTGCCGGGATGAGTGATGTAGTCGTTTGCCTTGGTCTAAATTGCCTTGGTCTAAAACTATCAGTCAAAGGGACGCTCAAAATGCGAATGCATTTGCGCTTTGCTATATTTCGAGAGAGATTTGGTAGATTTCGCGTTTGGTTAGGTCTGTGTGCTGGGCGAGCTGGCGGCTGGCTTCGGTGCGAGAAAGCCCTTGAGCGATTAAGCTCTGAAGCTGGGTGATGATTTCTGATTCGGTGAGGGATGGGGTGATTTGTGGGGTGGGCGCGATCGCTACAGTAAATTCCCCTTTCGGCCCAACCCTTTCATAATGCGCCAAAGCCTCGGCAATGGTTCCTCGCCAAAATTCTTCATATCGCTTGGTCAGTTCACGCGCGATCGCAATCGGTCTTTCTAAAGAAAGCACTTCGCCCAAGTCCGCCAGCGTTTTTACCAGCCGATGAGGGCTTTCGTACAGCACAACGGTTCGAGGTTCTGATTGGAGCGCCTTTAGCCGCGCTCGTCGATCTTTGCCTTTGACCGGCAAAAAACCCTCAAAGACGAAGCGATCGCACGGCAACCCAGCCGCAGCCAAGGCCGTCACTACCGCCGAAGGCCCCGGTATGGGCACTACTGTTAGCCCTTTATCTACACAAGCGCAGACTAATTCATAGCCTGGATCAGAGATTCCTGGCATCCCAGCATCGGTGACTAGCGCTATGGCCTCACCATTTTCTAAGCGCTCAATGAGCTGCGGAATGCGCTGCTGCGTGTTGTGATCGTGATAGCTGATCTGCGGGGTGGTAATTTGAAAATGATGCAGCAGCTTACCGGTATGCCGGGTGTCTTCAGACGCGATGATATCTGCACTTTTAAGAATGCGCAGGGCACGAAAGGTGATGTCTTCTAAATTGCCAATGGGGGTGCCCACCAGATAAAGCGTGCTGGGTTCGATGCCGCTAGCTGCTAGCTCAAGCTCGGTCACAGGTGCGGCACTCCAGTAAATTGATAGGGTAAGCCTTTTAAAGCTTTATAGTGAAATCCTACCGCAGTAGATGACTGCTTATAGACAGACCAGAAATTATAGACAGACCAGAAAGCTAACCTAACTGCTATGACGCCAAAACACGGCCTTTTCATTGGCATGACTACCCTCGACTGCATTTATCAGGTCGAGCAGCCGCCTAGTGCCGATGAAAAAGTTGCCGCTAATAAAAATCTTCTGGTTGCCGGTGGCCCTGCGACTAATGCAGCCGTAGCGTTTGCTCAGCTTGGTCAGTCTCGCCATCATCAGGCAACCTTACTATCGGCTGTGGGCCAGCATCCGCTGACGGCGCTGCTGAAAGAAGACTTGCATACCTACGGCGTGACGCTGATGGATTTGGCCCCTAATCGGCTGTTGCCGCCGCCGGTGTCTTCGATTGTGGTGACGTCGGCTACGGGCGATCGCGCCATCGTTGCTACAAACACATCGGCTTTGCAAGCCGCCCCCAAGCCAGACTTTCTCAAAGTTTTAGAGGCGATCAACATCGTCCTCATTGACGGGCATCAAATGGCCGTTAGTGATCAAATTGCTCAGCAGGCGAAAGCTCAGCAGATTCCGGTGGTCGTCGATGCTGGAAGCTGGAAACCAGGCTTTGAAAGCGTATTAGCCTTGGCTGATGTCGTCATTGCTTCGGCTAACTTTTTCCCGACTGATTGTGCAACTGCCGCCGATGTCTTTGATTATTTACAGCGCCTAGAAGTGCCTCAAATCGCGATTACCCATGGGGCAGAGCCGATTTTGTACTGGGATGGAAAGGATCGCGGCAAGATCGAAATTCCAAATGTGCGGGCCGTCGATACGCTGGGTGCTGGGGATATTTTTCACGGTGCGTTTTGTCACTTTTACCTCACCCACGGATTTGAAGAATCGCTGCTCAAGGCCAGTCGGAGTGCTGCTTTTGCCTGTCAGCATTGGGGCACTCGCGACTGGAGCAAAATTTATCGCATGACCGATGACGACGATGAAGAAACAGAAAAATGATGCTTAGCTGATATCCGGATCGTGATTTGAGCTGACCGTATTAGTGCAAAATTAGTGTGAACTGATTGTGCGTTGAACTTAGTGGAGTTAGAGAGCTAACTCGGATGTTTTATGTCATTTGAAAATGAGAAATCGGTGGCGGTAGCTGCTGCGATTGCTGCCGCCACCATTTGCGAACGGGTACGCCAAACAATGGTGCCTGAAGCCATCGAAAAAAAGGACAAAAGCCCGGTCACCGTGGCTGATTTTGGCGCTCAAGCGTTGGTGTGTAAGGCACTAGCTGAAGCTTTCCCCAATGATCCGGTGGTTGGCGAAGAAGATGCCGGTGAACTCAAAACGCCTGAAATGGCCGCGCGCTTACAGCAGGTAACTGACTATGTAAAGCAGGTCGCGCCTGAAGCCACGCCTGAATTGGTGAGCCAGTGGATCGATCACGGCAACGGCAAGGTTGCAGATCGCTATTGGACGCTCGATCCGATTGATGGCACCAAGGGCTTTTTGCGCAAAGATCAATATGCTGTGGCGCTGGCGATGGTGGCTGAAGGCGAAATTAAGGTGGGTGTGCTGGCTTGCCCTGCGCTAACGCTTGATCTCGCCGGTGAATCGGTAACCGGTATTTTATTTGTCGCGGTACGGGGCCAAGGCGCGACGATGCAGCCTTTAGTAGGCGGCGCTCCGGAGGTTATCAAGGTGACGAATTCAGCCGATACGGCTCACTTTCGCTTTGTTGAGAGTGTGGAGGCGGAGCATGGCGATCAGCGCTTGCAGCAGGCTATTGCTCAGGCCGCTGGCATCACCGCCGACTCCATGCGTATGGACTCTCAAGCCAAGTATGGCGCGGTCGCCTCTGGCAATGCCGTGCTCTATTTGCGACTGCCCTCTCCCAAGTACCCTGGCTACCAAGAAAAAATTTGGGATCATGCCGCTGGTGTGCTGGTCGTTGAAGAAGCAGGTGGCCGAGTTACCGATATGTACGGCCAAAAGCTGGACTTTTCCAAAGCCGACCGACTCGATACGACTGGCGTAGTCGTCAGCAACGGCGAAATTCATGATCAGGTGCTCTTAGCCCTTAAGCAAGTAAAAAACTCACTATCCACCCATTCCTGAATTCATATGCCTGATCCTAATCTTGATCTAACGTTTGAGAGCATTGTCGATGTTTCTCCAGAGCTGGTCTGGTTGGCATGGACAACGCCAGAACATATTAAGCATTGGTTTACGCCTGCGCCTTGGGAAACGGTAGAGTGCGAAATTGATCTGCGCCCTGGCGGATTGTTTAGGACGGTGATGCGATCGCCCGAAGGCCAAGAATTTCCCAATCAGGGCTGCTACCTAGAAATTATCCCAAATCAAAAGCTCACTTGGACAAATGCTCTAGAACCGAGCTACAGACCCTCTCATTCAGTATCAATCAGCGATGGCATGAACTTTCCTTTCACTGCTACAGTCTCTATTGAGCCGCACGAGCAAGGGACAAAATATACGGCGCTCGTGATGCACGCCGACGCAGAAAGCTGCCAAAAGCACAAAGAAAGGGGTTTTTACGAGGGCTGGGGCGCAGCCCTCGATCAGCTCGTTGCTTACATGAAAAAACTTTAGAAAACTGCTAGAACGCTCAGGTAAATAAGCCTCATGAGCTATACCTTGAGCGCGGCCGGTCGGTTATTTTCTCGCGTTTGATGACCCTCACTGTCAGCGCTGTCATCAAGGTTCCTGCTAAAGCTATTGTTAGGCGTATTGAGTGAAGCAGAACCCAGTCCGGGCAAAAGTCTTGCGGCCATAGCTGGACTTTCACTTAAGAGATATTTTAAGAAGGTTTGAGCAACTACCGATAGCTGCTTACCGGCGACATTGGCGACATACCAGTGCCGCTCAATCGGAAAGCCCTGAACGTCTAAAATATCTAATTCGCCTGCGGTGCCTTCGGAGATGATGGTGTGCTGAGAGAGCACAGAGATGCCGAGTCCGCCTGCTATTGCCTGCTTAATTGCCTCATTACTGCCTAGCTCTAACCGCACCTTGACTTTGACATTGTGCTTATCAAACAATAGCTCTACCGCCTTGCGCGTTCCCGATCCGGGCTCACGCATAATAAAGGGCTCATCGTTCAACATTTCAATTGGGATATTCTTTTTTTGAGCCAGCGGATGACCCGTCGGGGCTAACACAATCAGCGGGTTTTCTAAAAAAGGATGAATGTCTAGATCGGGCTGAGTCGGGGTTTGGCTAATGATGTAAAGATCGTCTTCATTCGCTGCCATGCTCTCTTGAATGCGCTGGTGGTTAGTCACTTTAAGTGAAATGTCAACGCCGGGATACTGCTTGCAAAATGGCCCCAACAGTCTTGGCACGAAGTACTTGGCAGTAGTAATCACCGCAAGCTTGAGCTGACCTTGCTTCATGCCTTTGAGATCAGCGACCGACATTTCAAATTTATCTAGCCCGGCAAAAATTTCTTGACAGGTATCTAAGAGCTTTTGCCCAGCCTCGGTCAAAAATAGGCGCTTCCCAATTTGCTCAAATAGGGGCAATCCAACCGCTTTGGTAAGCTGCTTTACCTGAATAGAAACGGTGGGTTGAGTAAGATACAACTCCTCTGCGGCGCGGGTGAAGCTACCATGACGAGCGGTGGCTTCAAATACCTTAAGCTGGTGAAGCGTTGCATGAATCACAACGGTAATAACCTCTAATAGAGTCGGCTGATCTCAAAAGTGAATGGTCATCTTAAAATATTCATAGAATTAAATCTATCAAAAAACGAAAAATTAGTGAACCAAATCTATACAAGCTTATCTATTTAAGCTCATTCACAAGCTAGGTGGTAACCGATGCCAATCTACTTTTTCTGGGGCAATGACGAGTTTCGGCTCAAAAAGGCAGTGGCGATGTTGCGCTCTAGTACCCTCAATTCAGACTGGGCTAGCTTCAACTATGACCGCATCGACCCTGACTTTGCGAATGGGCCCATACAGGCACTCAATCAAGCCATGACGCCGCCGTTTGGCTTTGGCAAGCGCTTCATTTGGCTAGCCAACACCGCCCTGGGCCAGCGCTGCCCAGAAGACGTCATGACCGAAATGGTGCGAACCTTGCCGCTCGTCCCCGAAACCGCAGTGCTGCTCTTGACCAGCGCCCATAAGCCCGACGGACGGCTGAAATCGACCAAACTGCTGAAAACATATGCCGAATTTCGTGAATTTTCTACCCTTGCACCTTGGCAAACCGACCAGATCATTGATCAAGTCAAGCGCGCGGCTCAAGAAATGAATCTGCGGCTGAAACCACAAGCGCTAGATCTGTTGGCTGAAGCCGTCGGCGCGGATACTCGTCGGCTATACAACGAAGTTGAAAAGCTCAGCCTGTATTGGAGCGACGATCAGGGCGCACCCAAAACAGATTCTTTGCCGCCAGAAATCGTCAGCCAGCTAGTGGCTGTGAGTACTCAAACCAGTTTTCAGCTTTCTGAGGCGCTGATTGCGGGCAAAGTCGATCAGGCGCTGAGTTTGGTGACCGATTTGCTAGCGAATAATGAGCCTGCGCTACGAGTGGTGGCGACGTTGGTGGGGCAGTTTCGGCGCTGGCTGTGGGTAAGTGTGCTAGAAGCCGAAGGCGAAAGGGATGTGAATGCTATAGCCAAAGCCGCTGAAATCAGTAATCCCAAGCGTGTATATTTTTTGCAAAAGCAGGTTCGTGGCTGTGCGCCTACTCAGCTACAAAGAGCTTTAGAGCTGATGCTAGAGCTGGAGTTTAGTCTCAAACGAGGTGCGCCCGAAACGATTACGCTGCAAACTAAAATGATTGAAATTGCGAGCTGTTTTTAGGCTAAAACGCTCAAAGAATGGACTCCTCCTCCCTATAGAATATGCGAAACAATAGACCGTGAAAAAACAACTTCAAAAATAGGTGTCGTCATTATGCCTTCCTACAAAAAACTGTCAATTTCGTCAAAGGCTACTCATTTTTACCCATTTCACCGCATCGGAATAGCCCTTTCTCTGAGCGTCCTCACGCTAGGGTTTGCGATCGCGCCTAAAGTCATTTCAGGGCTGACACTGCCTGCTCAGGCCCAAGCCATTTTGGATGACGAAGTTACCAACTACGCCAAAACCGTCTCCGAAATTGAGCCCTTGCTCCTCACCGCTTATGAAATGGAAAACGACATTTTAGTCGATGCCGGAATTGAATCAGGCATTCTTGAAACGCCGCTCAAATGCACTGCTACCAGCCTGTCTGATATGCCTGATGTGCCAAGACCTGACCGAGTAGATCTGCGCACCACACTGGTGAATTTTTGCAATGAGGCCAGCCAGATTGCGGAGGCTAATGACCTGACCCCTCTGCGCTTTAATAGCATCACAGCGGCTCACCAAGAAGATGCGGATTTAGCCGAGCGCATTCAAAAAGCAGTCAGCGACCTGTAGCTTTAGAATAAATGGCGCTATGTTTAAGCGCTAGAATAATCAACTGACCCCACTTCTATGAATGATAAAGACAAGGGGGGTATTCGTTTTTAGCCGTTAGCGCAGTTAACCCCATGCAGTTTATTGATCAAGCGGAAGTAGAAGTAGAAGGCGGGACTGGCGGCGACGGCATGACCTCTTTTCGCCGAGAAAAGTACGTTCCGGCGGGTGGGCCTTCTGGCGGTACGGGCGGCAACGGTGGTTCGGTAGTGCTAATGGCTGACAGCAACCTGCAAACGCTGCTGGATTTTCGATTTAAGCATCGCTTTAAAGCTCCTGATGGCGAAAAGGGCGGCTCTAAAAATAAAACGGGCGCGATGGGGGACGATTTGCTGGTGGAGGTGCCTTGTGGCACGCTGGTGTATGACTTAGATAAAGATCAGCTCATGGGCGATTTGACTGAGCCTGGGCAGCAGCTCGTGATTGCGCCTGGCGGCAAAGGGGGCCTGGGGAATCGTCATTTTTTGAGTAATCGCAATCGGGCTCCTGAGCGATCGCAACCCGGAGCCCCGGGAGCCATTCGCCGTGTCAAATTAGAACTCAAGCTCCTGGCCGAAGTTGGCATTATCGGCTTACCTAACGCTGGTAAATCGACCCTAATTTCAAGCCTATCTTCTGCCAAACCCAAAATTGCTGACTATCCCTTCACGACCCTGATTCCTAACTTGGGCGTGGTGCGCAAACCCACAGGCGACGGCACATTATTTGCTGACATTCCTGGCCTGATCGAAGGCGCTCATGCTGGGTTAGGGCTCGGCCACGACTTTTTGCGCCACATTGAGCGCACTAAGCTGCTGCTGCACTTAGTCGATGGCACGGCGGCTGATCCAATCGGTGACTATCACACCATTCAGCAGGAGCTAGTTGCCTACGGACAAGGGCTGGCGAGTAAGCCTCAGCTATTAGCGATTAATAAAGTCGATGCAGTGTTAGATGAAGAAGTCGATGAGCTAGCTTCTGAGCTTTCTCTGGCGACTGGGATGAAGGTGTTTAAAATTTCAGCCGTGAGCCGTGAGGGCACTGAAGAGCTATTGCAGGCTATTTGGAAGTTGTTGGATGAGACGAATAGTGCGATCGCCGCCGAAGCCGCCCGCACTGCCCAAGCCCTGATCGAATTCAACACCCCAGCGTTGCGCCCAGTCATCTAGATTTAGTCACTCACCTAGATTCAGTCACATAGTGTTTCGGCTTATATTAAATGCATGTACTGACATACAAGAAAAGCATGGAGAAACAAAAATACACCTATTGGCAAGAAGAAGATATGTGGATGGGATATTTTGAGGAATATCCTGACTACCTAACTCAAGGCGAAACCGAGGCTGAGTTAAAAGAAAACCTAATTGATATCTATCGAGATTTAACAAGTGGTGCTGTGATCCCTGTTCGCAAAGTTGCTGAACTTGAAGTCTCGTGAAGCGTCGTGATTTGATTAAAAAATTAGAGCAAATGGGATGTAGTTTTGTTCGTCATGGTGGCAAGCACGATTGGTATCAAAATCCCAAAACTAAAATTTCTCAGCCTGTTCCGAGACATCGAGAAATTAAAGAGCGCCTCGCAAGGCACATCATCAAGATGCTTAGTAACGATGTGCCTTAATCATGTAAATCTTTTTAAGCTAGCGTTACCTGAAGCTGATTGATCGCATCGTTCGGAAATGCGCGATATCAGCAATCCATTTGTCAATTTGACTATAATTTGGGAGGTTTACTAAAAGCATCCCTATGGCAACTCTATCTCCCGCAGATTTTTTGGCTCAGATGAATTGGCGTTATGCGACCAAGCAGTTTGAAGCGGGTCACCCGATTGCCGATGACGTTTGGGCCGCACTCGAAGATTCATTGGTACTGACGCCTTCTTCCTATGGTTTGCAGCCCTGGAAATTCATTGTGATTACCGACTCGCAGCTAAAAGCGCAGCTTCAGCCGCTTTCTTGGAACCAAAGCCAAATTACGGAGTGCTCTCACTTGGTCGTGTTTGCTGTGAATAAAAACCTCACGGCTGAAGATGTTGATCGCTTTATTAAAAGTACAGCGACAGCGCGCGAGGTGCCCGTAGAATCGCTGGCTGGCTATCGGAATATGATTGTGAGCGATGTGGTGCTGGGCCCTCGCAGCTTTAGTGTCAATGAGTGGGCGGCGCGGCAGGCTTATATTGCGCTGGGTAACTTTATGACGAGTGCAGCAGTGCTAGGGGTTGATACTTGTCCGATGGAAGGGATTGATCCGGCTGGCTATGACAAAGTGCTGAATTTGCAGGAAAAGGGCTTTGCGACGGTGGTAGTTTGCGCAGCGGGTTATCGCGCAGCGACCGATAAGTACGCTGATCTGGCCAAAGTTAGATATCCTAAATCGGAGGTTTTGCAGGTGATGTAAGGGTTGGCGGCCCTGATGGCCAATGGATGGCTAGCAGATAATTGGTGGATGGCTAATCAATCGCTAGTGATTGAGCGATGATCGCGTTTTTCTCATTCGCTTGGGTAACCTGTTTTCTTTAGGCTTGCCCCGCTCTTTCTCTCACCTTGTGCCGTGAATACCTCAGCAAAATCTGTTTCCCTAGCTCAAAAGCTTCAAGGACTTGGCCCGCTCTTTCGGCGACTGTTTCCCGATAGAATCGCTGCCGACTTCACGATTGTCATCGCCACCTACAACGGCGCAGATCGCATTGGCAAAGTGCTTGATCATCTGCGCTGCCAAATCGGTACGAGCGATATCTTTTGGGAAATTATTGTCGTTGATAATAACAGCAGTGATCAAACGGCTGCTGTAGTTCGCCGTTATCAAGCCAACTGGCCAACGACTATTCCCCTGCGCTATGAGTTTGAGCCGCAGCAGGGAGCTGGCTTTGCTCGTCACTGTGGCACCAAGGCCGCTAGGAGCGCGCTGATTGGCTATTTAGATGACGATAACTTGCCTTGGGTAAATTGGGTGCTCTCGGCCTATCGCTTTGGCATCAGGCATCCTAATGTCGGTGTTTTTGGCAGTCGCATTCGCGGTAAATTTGCGACTTCTCCACCCAAGCACTTTGAGCGTATTGCCTCTCTATTGGCGCTCACAGATCGGGGCTCTAAGCCTATTCCCTATCATCCGGCCGCGAAGGTATTGCCGCCGGGAGCAGGCTTGGTGGTTCGGCGGCAGGCTTGGCTGGCCAATGTGCCTGAGGAGCGATCGCTGGCCGAAAAGTTTGGTGATAGAGAAGCCGGTGAAGATCTTGAAGTGGTGCTGCGCATTCAGCGAGCCGGATGGGCGGTATGGTACAACGCGAACATGTGGATGCACCACGAAATTCCGGGTAGTCGCCTGACGCGTCAGTATTTAATCACGCTGTGTCGAGGCATTGGCCTGAGCCGCTATCACACGCGAATGCTGAGCTTTGCGCCGTGGAAGCGGCATTTGGTGCTAGTGCCCTACGCGCTGAACGATCTGCGGAAGATTTTGCGTCATCTCCTGCGCTATCGCTGGCAATCTTTTACCGATACCGTTGCGGCCAGTGAGCTGATGCTGTATGCTGCTAGCTTGGTGAGCCCATTGCATAGCTGGTATCGGATGGGGCGGCGGCAATGGATGAAGTGGGCGAAGTGAGTTTTGGGGATGAGGGCTGGCTTTATGGGGTGAGGAGCGATCGCACCCTGTCCATCGGCCAATAAATCTTATACGCCTCTCCAATCACATTCTCTTTGGGCAAAAAGCCCCACACATGAGAATCCGCGCTCTCGTTGCGATTGTCACCCATGACAAAATAAGCGTTATTCGGCACCGTTTGCGGTCCCCAAGTGTAGTTCGGCGGCGCTTTCACATAGCTTTCGACCAAAGGCACCTGGTTAATGCGCACCTCGCCTGCTCGAATATCTACCTGCTGACACGGCAACCCAATCACCCGCTTTACAAATAGAGAATCTGGCTCAGCTTCGACGAGTTCAATCGCTTTCGGCGGCACCGTAAAGACAACAATATCGCCTGTTTTGGCCTTATACAAAGGATCGCGGCTCACAAAAATGCGATCATCTACTTGCAAGGTCGGCACCATTGATTCACTCGGCACAATGCACTGCATCACCGCTCTATCTACCCACATCGGCAAACTGCCAATGCTCAAACGCAGCAGCAGTCCCCCAATCACAACCACCATCAGCATTTGACGAGATCGGCTGTAGTCTCTACCTGGGCTCAGCGGCGTACTGCGGTAAGCATGATAGCTAGCCACTGACCAAACCGTGCAGGCCATCGGCAGTAGCACTGGCTGATAGTTAGCCATCATTGAAAGGCCAACGCCGATCAATAAAAATACCCCACCTACCACTGCCTGATTCAAATAGAGATGACCAAGCCCTGGCAAAATTTGCGAGAGAAAAACGCCATACCAAAGATCTCTGCCTTCGCGCTTGTTACCCATTGGGTGTAGCGGTCGGCCCGCGGTCGCAAAGGCATCCCAAACATTTAAAAGATAAACTATCACCGCTGCACCTAGTAGCCAGAAAGCCTGACTCGTGTTGCCTTCAGAGGCTAAGAGTGACCACAGCGACCGGCTCACCAAGCCAAAAAAGATCGCTGCAATGATGATCCCTTTTGTCCATTGCTGGCCATAGCACTGACCCATTCCCGGTACTAACCCAGAAAGATTTACTGCCAACCAACAATCTTGCACCGGGTGCCGCGTGCTCATTAAAATCTGTCCTTTATCTGTGAAAATGACTGCGGTTGCGGCGATGTGCCCACAGCTCATTTTGCCCAGATCGAAGACTAAGCAATGGCTAATTCATCAGAATCCGTAGATCTGTTGAGATTGCCCTAAAAACGATGGTTGTTTTTAGGCGGCTAGCATATCAGCTTCGGTCATTTTCCAGTTCGGAAATCCTGGAGAAACAACAACGTCAATACCTGTAAAAACCGTTTCCTCGTAGCCCGAATCAGTCAGCCATAGAACCGTTACTTGAGCTTGCTGCGGATCGAGAATCCAGTATTCAGGGATGCCTCGCTCTTCGTACTGCCTGCGCTTGTCGAGATAGTCTCTTCGGTGATTTTCTGAGCCTGGGCTGACGACTTCAACAATTAATAAGGGCGGGGTCATGTCTAGCGCGATCGCTGCTTTGCCAATTGCCCGCATTTGCTCAGGATGCTCTGGGCGCAGTACGGTCAAATCAGGAAAGCGATTTTTCGGTTGGCCATACGTGGCGACAGCGATTCCTTGTGGAAGGACTTTGGTTACTCCAGGCATAGCTAAGAGGGCATCGCGTAAGCTCAACACTTTATCGAGGTTGTCGAAAGACTCAGGCGGCACTTCGATCAGTTCTCCGTAGGTCAGCTCATAAAGACCGTCTGTGCCGTCGCCATAGGCCAGAAAATCATCGAAGGTTTGAAGCTGGTTAACTTTGGCCTGTACCATCGTGATTAACCTATTTGCTTGCCGTTAAGCCGTTTTTTCTATTCTACAATAAGGATCTATTGGCCAGCTCTATTCAAATTCAGCCGCTGCCGAATAGCTGCTGGCCCAGAGACAGGTCGAGCCGCTTCGCGACTGGCCGCTTCTCTGCTTTCACTGTCACGTAAAGCGGCGACTAGGGCCGGAACATCGGCTTTGAGCATGACCGTGACGCCGCCTGTGTTGATGGTGCCATCCGGGTTTGGCATGACCTCAACGAGGTAGGCAAAAGTATCGCCTTCTGAGAGCTGCGCTCTTGCAGATCGCTGGGTGTCGCTGCTGTCTTCGTTTTGGTCGGGTGAGTAGATGAGGATGGGTTGCGATCGCCGATAGTCCGCATAGACCTCAGCGCCGTACAGCGTTCGCAAAGCATCCTCTAGCCGAGTCACACTCACCCCCGCTAATAAGATCAACTAGCGTAGACCTTTCAGAGCGTACCATCGTCAGCTCAGTCGAATTTCGCCGAGCGAGCAAGCTACCGCCAGAACCACCCGCCGATTGTCCACCGGGGCCAAATACCGAAGCGTGAAAAGTATACCGACGAGAAGGCGTATCGTTGCGTCGAACCGAAAGCCGCTCTCTAGGTTCTGCCCGCAGAGTCGGGTGAGCCTGCATCCAGGCTTCTGCTTCTTGCACCGATTGACCGGGTAAGGCCATAGCCGCTGTCGCAACCCCTAGCCACATGCTTACGCTTAACAGTGTGGTCTTAATCGGGTTGCGCAGAAGCTGTTTCATAGCCTTTTTATAGGGATCCAAATCCCTTCCTTTTCTTTTGTTTTTTCTTTTTCTTATTTTCACCGGGAGCGCCCCGCCATCCCGGCTGGGGCCGTCCACCCATCGGATTGCCGCCGCCCATCATTGGGTTGCCGTCCATGCCCGGAAAGCTGCCATCGAGCCCTGGCAAGCCCATCTTGCCCTGGCCCATCTGCTGCATCAGACCGCGCATTCGTTGAAAATCAGACACCAGCTTACTGACATCTTTTTCGGCGTAGCCTGCCCCTTTGCCCACCCGACGACGACGACTAGGCGATCCGGATAGAACTTCAGGGTTTTCCCGTTCTTCAATGGTCATGGAGCTGATCATGGCTTCACAGCGTCTGAGCTGCTGCTCCCCTTGCTGAAGCTGATCAGAAGAGAGCTTGTTGCCCATACCTGGAATTAACTTCATGATTCCCGCAAGCGACCCCATTTTCTTCATCAATCGGGTTTGTTTTAGAAAATCATTGAAATCAAACTTCGCCGATAGAATTTTTTCTTGCAGTTTCTCGGCATCGGCAATATCCACCTCTTCCTGGGCTTTTTCGACCAGGGTGAGCACATCGCCCATGCCCAGAATGCGCGAGGCCATGCGGTCGGGGTAAAAGGGCTGCAAGGCTTCTACCTTTTCGCCGACGCCAATGAATTTGATCGGCTGACCCGAAATCCGGCGCACCGATAGGGCCGCGCCGCCGCGTGAGTCGCCGTCCATTTTGGTGAGAATGGCTCCGGTAATGCCAATTTCTTCGTGAAAGGTGCGGGTGAGGGTGGCGGCTTCTTGGCCGGTCATCGCATCGACGACCAGCAGCACTTCGTCTGGCTGTGATATAGCTTTGATTTCAGCGAGTTCGGCCATCATGGCAGTGTCAATTTGCAGTCGGCCTGCCGTGTCGATAATTACGGTGTCAATGCCGTCTGCTTTGGCTTTGGCTAAGCCCTGCCGCGCGATTTCTACAGGTTTTGCATCTGCGCCTATTTCAAATACGGGGACGTTGATCTGCTTGCCGAGGGTGAGGAGCTGATCGATGGCGGCGGGCCGGTAAACGTCGGTAGCGACGAGGAGGGCGGTGCGGTTTTGCTTGCGCAGGTGTAGGGCTAGCTTGGCGGCAGCGGTGGTTTTTCCGGTTCCTTGTAGACCGGCCATCAGCACGACGGTGGGTTTGTTTTCGCTGTCGGCTAAGGGCACGTTGGTGTCGCCCATCGTCTCGACCAGTTCGTCGTACACGATTTTGATGAACTGCTGGTCGGGCCGAACGCCAGAGACAACATCTGCGCCTTGGGCTTTGGTTTTGACATCGGCGACGAAGCCTTTGACCACATCTAGGTTGGCGTCGGCTTCTAGCAAGGCCCGCCTGACTTCTTTTAGGGCTTCGGTAATATTTGCATCCGAAATTTTGTCCTGGCCGCGAAGCTTTTTCCAGGCGGATTCAAATTGTTCTGAGAGCGCTTCAAACATAAGACAGACGGGTGATGAGGTTGAAAATGTATTTCTTCATTCTAAAGGGTTCAGTTCCAAATGCTGAGCGGCGCTGTAGATGCGGCGGCTGAGTAGGCTAGAAAAGCCAAGTAGGCAGGGGTGATAAGCTGATCTGCGTAACTGGCGTGATGGAGCTTTTGACCCGTGGCGAAGCAGAAAGCCCCGAATAATCGAACGCTGACGCTGGATGCGACGGAAGCGGATAGCTATGCGGCTCAGTTGTTGAAGCTGAGTGGCCCGGTGCCCGCCGAGGCGATATTGAACCGGACGATTCATCAGAGTTTGTTTGAGGTGCTGCCTTGGCTGCCGGATGGGTTTGTGGATTTGCTGATTGTTGATCCGCCGTATAACCGCAGCAAAGATTTTAATGGGATGGCGTTTAAGGCGAGATCGGCGGATGCCTATCAGCAGTGGCTGCGTGATTGGGTGCCGCAACTGCCGCGATTGCTGAAGCCACATGCATCTATATATATGTGCTGTGATTGGCAGTCGTCGAATGCGATTTATCAAATATTTGCTGAGCATTTTCAGGTGCGTAATCGCATTACCTGGGAGCGGGAGAAAGGCCGAGGGGCTAAGCGCAACTGGAAGAATGCTTCTGAGGATATTTGGTTTGGCACGGTGAGCGATCACTATACCTTTAACGTGGAGGCCGTAAAGCTCCAGCGGCGAGTGCTTGCGCCTTATCGCAATCGCGCGGGTCAGCCGAAGGATTGGCAGGATACAAAGCAAGGCAAGTTTCGAGCAACGCATCCTTCTAACCTGTGGACGGATATTTCGGTACCGTTTTGGTCGATGCCTGAGAATACGGATCATCCGACGCAAAAGCCTGAGAAGCTGGTGGCGAAGATGATTTTGGCGAGTTCTAATGTCGGCGACGTGGTGTTTGATCCGTTTTTGGGTTCGGGGACGACTTCGGTAGTAGCCAAGAAGTTAGGGCGTCACTATGTGAGCGTTGAGCAGGAGGAGTTTTATTGCTGTTTGGCGCAGAAACGATTGAGTTTGGTGGAGAGCGATCATACTATTCAAGGCTACACAGAGGGCTACTTTTGGGAGCGGAATGTTTCGGTGAGCGATCGCGAAGCGTCAGCGTCCTCGTAGGGGAATCGTGAAGCCTCATTACAGGGGCAGCTAGCTGTAACGACGATTTGTAACTACGATTGATTACTGGATCGGCGAGTCGTTGCGATTGTTTATACAGAGCGTAATGACTGTATTCGGATTATTTCTGCAAGAAAAGCGACGAAACATGAACAACGAATCTACTTCGGAAAACTCTCAGACTGATTGGCAAAGATTGGATGCCATGAGCGATGAAGATATTGACCTATCAGATTGCCCAGAGGTTACCCCCGAAATGTTTGCCAATGCGGTCGTGCGGCAGGGTTTACCGCCTGCCAAGAATAAAGCTCAAGTCACACTCCGTATAGATAGCGATGTACTAGCGTGGTTCAAGTCTCAGGGTCGGGGCTATCAAACCCAGATTAATCAACGTCTTACTGCTTACATGGAAGCCTGTAAGCAGTAAGACGTTGATCTAATTAGTAAACAAAACTCATCGCGCTGCTATGACGAGACTTTAAACGCATCCACACAAAAGCAATACGTAACTACGAAAAGAAAACGTAAGAATAGCGCTTGAACCTATCAAGTTTGATTAGACTGTTGGGAACTTTGGATGAGATAGGTTGGGGATAATGGTGCATGGTGAGCTTGAAAACGATTGAGCTGAAGTTTTTGCTGAAGCTGCTGGGCTGTGAGGGCGATCGCGGAAAAATTGTCAGTTTGCAGCCAAATAGTGGCACATCGGCAGCGGAGCGTGATCGCATTTGTAAAGACCTCGGCGCTAAAGGCATGGTGGAATACGACGCGCAAGTCAGCAGCTTTTCACTTGCGCCTGCGGGTAGAACGCTTTTGAAGCTAGACACCACTAGCTTGCCAGTCACCCCCGATGAATTAAAGGTGCTCAAAGCTTGCCAAAAGGAAACGGGCGCGACGACACCCGGAAAATTGACGGGTATTCCCTCTGAGGCGCGGCAGGGTTTGATTCGGAGCTTGAGCGATCGCGGCATGCTCAAAATCACCAAAGAAACTCTCAAAGAAGTCTGGTTGAGCGCCCAAGGCAAACAATTTTTGCTGCACGAATTTGAGCCTAGTGGCAGCGCTCCTACTGCGAATGCAACCATGATCGGCAATTATGTTCGGTTTCTGCGCAATCATTTGGGCCAAAAACCAGGCCAACATCTAGAGCGATCTGAAAGTCTGCCCACGAGTCAGCCGAGTATGCAGTCGCCTGTAACGATGCCGGTAGGATCGCAAGCTAAACCCGATAGTCAGGTCGTATTGGTGCAAATTAAGGAGCTAGATCAGCTCGTTGGCTCTGATAACTACCTGCCCATTTATCATCTGCGTGAAAAGTTTCAGCCGCCTTTAACGCCAGCAGAGCTAGATGAGCGACTGTACGCTTTGCAGCGAGATTATCTCATTGAGTTGGGCAGTTTGCACGAGCAAGGAACCTATACAGATAGCCAAATGGCTGCGGGCATTCCTCAAAATAATGGTGGTTCTTTGTTTTTTATTACTGTTCTTTGAGTGGGATCTTTACGCCACAGCCCTTTTATAGAGCCTTTCAACCTTTTTTCGACTCGAATCTTTGCCGCAATCTAGAGAGCTTTACCCGTGCCATCTCCCGTGCTATCCATTGAGCAGTTAATTCGGCAAAACATCAATCCGTTCGATCCCACCACCTTTAAGCCGGGAAATTTTTGGAAAGAAACTTACGCCGAAGATCAAGAGATATCGGCTATTCATGAAGGGGTGCTGAATGCGGTGGAGCAGACCTTGGACAGGGTATTGCGCGATCGCCAAACCCGCACCCTGATGCTGCTCGGTGACTCCGGTTCTGGCAAAAGTTATTTGCTCGCTAGAATCAAGCGCCGATTGAATGACAGAGCCTGCTTTGCCTACGTCAACCCTTGGCCCGAAAGTCAGTTTATTTGGCGGCATGTGCTGAGGCAAACCGTCGATAGCTTGCTCGAAATTCCTGAAGGCCAAGGTGAAGACCAGCGCGAACCGCAGCTTGTGCGCTGGCTAAAAGGGTTAGACATTCTTCAGCGGCAGGGCCTAGCTAAGCGCCTAAGAGGAGAGCGTAGCGTCTTTGTCGGTGATATGCGCGTTAGCTTCCCAAGCGGGATATATCGCCCCAAAGACTTTTTTGGCGTGCTGTACGAGCTGCTGAACCCTGAAACTAGAATCGTGGCTTACGACTGGTTACGCGGTGAAGATCTCGATGAAGAAGATCGCAAGCTTTTAAAGGTCAAGCACTGCGTCGATTCGGAAGATGCGGCCCAAAAAATGCTGGGCAACTTTAGCAAAATTGCTGATTCGACGCAGCCGATCGTCATTTGCTTCGATAACCTAGACAACATTCCAAAGCGAGCCGACAGTAAGCCAGACTTGCAGGCTTTGTTTGATGTCAATTCCTCCATTCACAACGAGAAGCTGAAGAACTTTTTGATTTTGGTGAGTATTATCACCAGCAACTGGCGAGAGAATAAGAGCGCGATCGCCTATGCCGACCTCGCTAGAGTGAACGAAATTCTCACGCTCAGAGCGATCAGCCTAGATCAGGCCGAAGCCATTTGGGCCTCGCGGCTCAAGGCACTGCACCAGCAGGCTAGCTCTCAACCCGCCTCAAACATTGCCCCGCTCACTCGCGACTGGCTAGAGCGCCAGTATCCGGGCGGAAAAGTGGTGCCCCGTGCGGCTTTGATGCTAGCGGAGCGGTTAATTCGCTACTTTAAAGAAAAAGGTCAGATGCCTGCTATTTCCAAGCATCAGACAGAGCCCGCACCGCCCCCGCCGCCGGTTAATATCCGCGCTAGCTTTGAGTTGGCTTGGCAAAAAGAATTTGAAGAAACCAGCCATCAGGTCAGCCGGATTGCGCAGTTTTCTTCTCCTGAACTGATTCGGCGACTGCAAGAAGCGTTAGAAGCGTTGGCGGTATCCAACATTCTTCCGGGCGTACTGCCTAGTCCGACCTATCGCAGCTATGCGCTCGGCTATCAAACTGCTAGCCGTCGGGTGGGCGTGGTGTGGACAGAAGACGGTAACTTAACCGCTTTTTGTAACATTATGAAAGCCTGTCAAAAGATGATGGCTCAGGGCGATCACACTCATCTCTTTCTAATTCGAGCCGCTAATTTGGGGACAAAGAAGAACAAGGGCTTTCAGCTTTTTGAAGCCGTGTTTGCTACCGATACCTGTATCCATCTCAAAACAGATTTGGAGTCGGTGCGATATTTAGAAACCTATCATCGGCTGGTGAATGCTGCCGCTGGTCGGGAACTGGTGATTGCTTCACAAACGCCGGATCTGCCGCAGTTGAAAAAGCTGGTGCAAGCGTCTGGGGTGCTAGCTGAGTGCAAGCTGCTTCAGCAGTTAAGGCTGGTAAAAGGGCGTGAGTCGAGTCAGTCTAATAGGGGATCGACTGCGCCTGATCTCGTTGGGCCTAGTGATGTGATGGATGCGACTAATAAAAAGCTAGAAGCTGGACAGAGATATATTTTGAATCTGATGGCGACTCAGATGATGATGGGAATGCAGGCTGTGATTGATAGGACTAAAGAGCAGATCCCGGATTTGGAGGCTGAAAAAATTGAGGTGATTATTCAAACGCTGGATGATGCCGGAAAAATTCAGCAACTCCACCCGGATGCTGATCGTGAAAATCAATTGCTTTGCTGGGTACCTCGCTGATATGAATGCACCGCCGCTTTCAAATAATTCGGCATCGCTGAGCGTTACCAAGGTGCGCCTAGCTTTTGAGTGTCTTCGGCTGATGTACTTAGGTCATCATGAAGGCGGCATGACGATGTTTCGGGCATCGAATTCGTTGGGTGGTGGAATTGGTCAGGCTTTTCACAAGCTGTGTGATGAGTGTGTGGATCGCATTTGTACGGATGAGGCGATCGCCGCCCTTCTTACTCCACCCGCCGAAGCGCTAACCCCACAGACCATAGCCCAACAAATACAGCAGCAACTTTACCGAACCGTATTTTTCCCTCTAGTACAAACAACGGTTAAGAACACGCCTCACAAAGTCCCGGCACTCAATCAGCTTT
>JBGTIK010000006.1:0-2281 GCA_041745715.1 Phormidesmis sp. | reverse complement strand
GCGATGGCCAGTTGCAGATAACGCTGCTGAGCGCTGAGCGCACCACGACTGCGAAAGTTCCTTTTGTGGGTGAATTTGAAACAGATTGGGCCACCGCGCAGCGGGCGATCGCTCGATTGCAGGCCGAGCTTCCTCACTTACCGGTAGATCCCTACATTGTGGTGCCAGTAGCGTCTAGTCACGGTCAGAGCCGAGAGGTTCGAGGCGATCAGCTTTTGCCTGCTGAAGCAGTTGCCGAAACGCTGCTTAAACCCGTTCAAGCGTTAGATTTTTCGGGCCTTTATGCAGGCGGTCTGGCTTACCGGGCCTATGGTGATTCGACAGGCAATCGGCATTGGTTTGAAGCCCCGTCGTTTACGCTGGACTATTCTTTGTTTGGTGATCGCCCTAATCAAGCCGTCAAAGGCACCTTAGCAGGCGATCAGTGGATACTAGCGGACTATGACCGAGCGATCGCAAAAACTCAACAGCAGCTTGCTTTACTGGCGCGACCGGCAAAAGCTATCCCCAAGGGCTGCTATCGCACGTATCTAGCCCCCGCCGCAGTCGGCGACATGATTGAAACGCTGATCTGGGGCGGCGGTTTGGGCGAAGCTGATCTGCGTCAGGGCAACAGCGCCTTTGGCAAACTAGAGCGGGGTGAGGTCAGCTTGAGTGCGCAGTTTTCGCTCAGTGAAAATTTTGAGCGGGCCGGGGTACCTCGGTTCAATTCCTTAGGAGAAGCGACCCCGACGCAGTTGTCAGTTATTCAGCAGGGGCAGTGGATAAATTCGCTGGTGAGCAGCCGCAGCGCAAAGGAATATGGCAAGGCGAGTAATGCTGCCAGCGTCGGAGAAGTCATGCGTGCCCCCGTGGTTGATCCGGGCCAGATTCGTGAGCAAGACATTCTTAAGGATCTGGGCACGGGGCTTTATCTTTCTAATCTGCACTATCTCAACTGGAGCGATCTCTCCGCTGGACGGATTACGGGGATGACTCGCTATGCCTGCTTTTGGGTAGAAGATGGCGAAATTATCGCCCCGATTGAAAATCTGCGCTTTGACGATAATCTCTACCGCTTTTTAGGCGAAGGGCTGCTAGGGCTGACGCAGGCGCAAACCTTTTTGCCAGCAGTGGGAACCTATGATCGGCGATCGCTAGGCGGCATGTGGATGCCCGGTATGCTGATTGATCAATTTCGGTATACGCTTTAGGCTTTGATCTCGTTTTATTGCGGATCTAAACAACCGGGCTTATTCAGAATTATCATGTCGTATCCTTCACTGTCTCCTCAGCCGTCTGAACAGCGACTTTCGATTTCTTTGAGTGGTGTGCTGATGGTGTTTGCAGCGATCGCTGCGGCCATCAGCGGCTGGCAGCTCAGAGGGCTGCTGCTGCTGGTGATGATTTCAATCGTTTTGGCTTGCTCTATCGCCCCAGTAGTGGAATGGGCCGAGCGGTTTCGGATCCCTCGCTGGCTGGGCGCACTGCTCACCTATTTGACGATTATCGGCACATTGGTTGGCGTCATTTTATTGATTGGCCCAACGGTGCTCGATCAAATTCAGCTCTTGGTGCGACAACTGCCGCTATTGCTGCGCAAAGCCGCTACCCAGGTAGAAGCTTGGGCCTTGATTCTTAATGACAATCGCCCCGACTTCACCAGCCAAGTATTTGATCAGCTAGACGTGCAGGCAATAGCCGCTTGGGCCGTGGGCTCTACTCGTCAAGTTGCCTTGCGCTCTTTTAGCGTCACCACCGATATTTTGGGCACTTTACTGAGCTTGGTACTGGCAATCTTTATCTCTGGCTATCTGCTAGCCGACAGCGAAACGCTCACTACCAATTTTGTCCGACTGCTGCCTAGCCCCTGGAATAAAAGAGTTAGTGATCAGTTACCCGAAATCGGCAGCCGCATCGGCACCTATATTCGTGGGCGATTCATTGTCTCGGCAACGCTGGCACTGGCAACCAGCATCGGCTTGAGCTTTTTGGGACTAAAAGATTTTGCCATTGGATTAGGCGCTATTGCCGGTGTCACCAATCTAATTCCCTTCCTGGGCCCGATTCTAGGCGCAATTCCAGCACTCGTGGTCGCGATTCCGCAAGGCGGCTGGATTGTGCTGTGGGTAATTCTTTTTTATGCGGTTATTCAAAACATTGAAACCTACGTTCTCGATCCGCTGCTGGTAGGATCTTCGGTGGGAGTGCATCCGCTCTATCAGCTATTAGCAGTGCTGGGCGGTACGCAGCTACTAGGCATTATTGGCGCGCTGATTGTGCCGCCTTGGGTGGCGGGTGG
>JBGTIK010000005.1:0-5099 GCA_041745715.1 Phormidesmis sp. | reverse complement strand
CTTGTGTACAAAAAGCAAAGCGGAACCGAGGTCGCTTACGTTGCGCCCTCAACCTGAGCATGAGGCAATTCAAGCCGCCAGGCAAGCACAACTAACTGATGAGTGGAAGTCTCGATACAACGTACGGGCAGGTATTGAAGGGACGCTCTCCCAGGGCATCCGCGTCTTCGGGATGAGACGGACTCGTTACATCGGGTTGGCCAAGACACATTTACAGCATCTGTTGACAGCCGCCGCGATGAACGTCGTGCGGCTAGCGAATTGGCTTGCCGGTATTCCTCGCGCCAAGACTCGGACTTCTCGGTTTGCAGCCCTCAATCCGTCTACTTAGGCTCCGTTTTGACTTCGCCAACAGTATCAGTAACGGATACTAAATTCGTGCCAACGAGAGAATGACGCTTTCAGCGGTTGAGCAGCTATAGGTTGCCTCTTATTTTCTCAATAAGCCTACTTTTAGATGCTTTTATTGAGAAAATAACGGAGTATGCGTTTGCCCTGCAGTGATCGATGCTGTCACGCCTGCATCAGGGATGGATGGAATTTCACCATCACAAAAACTAAGTTGTCAAGATTCCATTCGGATTCCTCCTTATGTTTCAATCTTGCCAGCTGTCCCCAGGCGATGTCTGTTTAAGCCGAACGAATCACACACCGGGTTTTTAACCACGCCGTAATCTTTGGCATAAGCTCACCGCTGAGCGTTCGCCTAACACTATCCCACGATCAACCCGGCTGTGGGAGCACTTACCTAAAAAGAGAACTCTACTCCACCGGCAACCGTTGTGCCGCCAACGCCGCCGCTAAGCAGATTCTCTACTCTCAGGTAAATGCCAGGGCCAGCCGATCGGCCAGTGCCGACCATTTGAGGAATGCGATCACCCGACTGATCTTGCATAAACTGATTGACCGGCAGCTCGACGGCATTGCCATTGCCATCGCTCAGCATTTGCACGACAGGCTTACCGTCAGCATCCATTACCGCTTTAGTTTGATACAGCGCCACAGCGTTACCCGCTGCATCGTACTGATAGGCTTCACGCTGCACCTCGCCAAAGGGATGAAACACCATCTGTGCGCGTAAGCCTAATTCGGTTCCGTTCAAGCTGCTGAGACCGATTACCGTATCTCTGGCAAATAGCTCTGCGCTCAGCGTATTAGCTGCCGCCGTCCAAGGCGTATTGCCAAAGTTCAAAATCCCGCCTAGAGTGGCCTCCCCTTGTAGCGGAGCGGCATTTGGATAGGATTCGCTAGTCGTTTCGGTGCTTTGATCGCTTGCAATAATTCGAGGCTCCAGCGCCTGACGTGTCTCTGTTGTCGCCTGATCAACTAAGACTTCAGGATCTCTCACTTCAGTTGACTGGCGATCAATTTCGGTGACGCTTGAAGTAAACATTGGCATATTGTCGGAGGTAAACACCACGTCACCTAGCAAGCCCTGAGAATCAATGTTAAAAGCAGCCGTGCCAGTGTCGCGCGTTGTTTCTGTAATGAGCTGGGTAATCACATCTCGCTGTCGTCTAAGCGTCATGTAGGTATTGACGGTTTGTTGAATGCGCAGTTGGTCGGTAACTTGAGTCGTAGTTGCGGTGGTGCGAGTGAGCGTATCGCGCTGATTGCCAATGCCACCAGTCAGTGAGCCGCCTAAGAAAAATCCTGCGGCCACATCAGTCTGGAAAAATGGCTGTTGGCCTGCATCACCAGCTAACACCGCCAGCGGTAGTAGCGTATTGCCCACCCGAGCATCAACACTAGCGGGCAAAGTCACATCCAGCGTAGGCACTGGCGGAGCCCCAAACTGCTGCGCATAGAGTCCGCGCACACCGTTAAATTCGGCTGTGACCGCATTGTTACCGGGCAGCGTATCTTCTACGGCATAAACCTCGGCTGATTCTTGTACAAAGCTCTCAGGGTTGCGGTCAGCGGATATCACCAAAAAGTCGCCATTGGCAATTCGATAGCCGCCAAATCCTTTTGTGACCATGTACGTTTCACCGAGCTGTAAGGCTTGATTAGCCTGCTGAGGCACCAGCGCATAGATAATTCGCCGCGCTTCACCTGCTGCTAGCGTGATCGGGGTTTGGGCGTAGCCGTTTTTAGTCCATTGAGGCATAAAGCTAATCTCTCCAGAAGCCCGCTCAATCAGCAGTCCACCCACGTTGTCGGTATAGTTTGCATCGCCTCGGCCCACCTGCTGCGAATTAGGTGGGTTGACCACCACCGCCTGATCGGCAGGCAGCTCAAAAACGCCGTTGACCGAAGCGACGGGCTGAGTGCCAACCACCGTTTCCCCAGGGGTAGAAGGCACATAGCCAACCAGTCGCCGGTTGCTGAATAAGCCGGTCGGCTCTACCAGCGGGCGATCATCTGGATTAGCGCTAGCGATCGCATTGCCAAAAATATCCGTTGCCAGTCGGTGCGTAGGCGTCAAAAACTGCGTCACGCCGATAGTCGCTGTCAGTCCTGCCTGGTTGTCGCCAACTGTCGGATTAAAGTTGAGATTGCCTGACAACAGCGTCGGCGGCACGGCTGGATTATTCACCAAAGGCGGCAGTTGGCCAGTGATACCGATCCCATCACTACCTGCCGTAATTTGCGCTGCGTCCGTGTAAACGCCATACACAAGCTGCTGATCGTTGGCAGTCACTGCGCCCACAGCATGACCTAAGCGAAAAGCGCTAGAAGCCGGAGCGTCTGGGTATTCGATACTTCCTCGCGTCCGCTCTTCGCTGACTACTATGTCAACTGTCTGGGGTTCGCCAGCAATAACATCGCTTTCGGTTAGTTCTTCTGTGCGTATTTCAGGCGGTAGTATCCTTTCCTCAACGCTATTGCTTTCAGATGTCTCAGTGTCTTCTTGCACGACTAAAGCTTCACCTTGCCCGCCAGAAATCTGTAAGAAGCCGCCGTCGTTAAAGTCGAAATCGCCGCCATTTTGGAAATCTTCAACGATGAACTGACCGTCAGCAGAGAAGTAAATGCCGGATTCATTCGGCGAGGCGTTATTGTCTCTTAAGTTCAGCACCTGAAGCTTAACGGTGTCGGCTGCGCCATAGCGGACGATGATTTGGTTGGCTTCGGGCAGCACTTCGCCATTTGGCCCCAAGTTCACCCGATCGCCTCTGACAAAAACCGGGCCGGAGGTGCGATCGCCATCAGGGCCAGAAACAGTGGCATTAATTCCTTCACCATAACTATGCTGACCTACCTGATGACTGACATTAAACTGCGTCGTCAGTCTAATCGAGTCGTTTTGCAAGATGTAGGTCGTTGTTGGCGTTGCATTTATCAGTTCGTTAAAGGAGCGATTGATGTAATCAACATCTGTCCTAAGTTCTACGGTGCTAGGCACCAGCGTATTGGGCAGCACTTCTATGCCGACCCCTTCTTGCACGGTAGCAGGTAAACCCGCTGGTCGTGGAATATTGGAGGTGTTGTTAAATTCGCCGGTTTGCAGGATAAACGCATTGTTATTTACCCTAACCGCGCCGCTGCCGCTGTCGAACTGAATGTTGGCCGGACTCGATTGCGCTAGTGTGCCTTGGGCCATCAATCCCACTCCCCCAGTGGCAGCTAGTACGGCAACAAACACGGCACTAGATTGAACTGAAAAGTTAGCACCACTGCTAATACCTCTGTTAGCGCCATTGCTCTTACTTTTAAAAATGCTCTCATCATCCGTATGATCGGATGGGGCAGTGCTTTGAGAAACGCTCTGAGCGATTGTTGATTGAGGATGGCGGTCTGTTTTTAAAAACTTCATTGGTGGTGCCTTTATGTAAAGGACAGAAAAAAAGCTTGATTGTGGGAGCCATTACCTAATAGGACTTCTAAAAATGGCGATTATTCTTCATCCTTTACGAAATAGCACTACCACTTCATTGACGGGCACTAGGAGCTCAATAGATAGGATATAACTAAATGCCAACATGCGTGAAATTGACGAGGCAGGGTCCAGGGCAAACGCATACTCCGTTATTTTGGTGTGGCTCAAAAAAGGCCGATTTTAGGTAACACAGACAGCCTAAATGAGGCCATCGTTATCAATGGCCCAGCCTGCTGATTGAGCCAACTTTTACGCTCAATTTTGGGATGGTTCAGGAGCAGGTGACACTTTCGCTGCACTCAGGTAGGCTAAATGGCTAGCCCTTCCAGAGCGCGATCGCTTCCATGAGTCCAGCCCTTTCCGTCGCCGCCAGCTTATCCCCGGGCATTCGCCAAGACATCGGCATTCAGGTGCTTGCTCGCCCAGAGCCTGTTAGCCACATAGCTGCAACACATCAGGTCAGTCGAAAATTCGTCTACCAACAAGGCGCTCAAGTGCAGCCAGCTCTGGATGACGCATTTGCGCCGTCCCAAGGCGATGACGATGTTCTGTTTCATCTACCCGTGACCAAGAACTGGCTGTACCAGTTGATACTGGGATTGGTGCTAATCTGCCACAGCTCGTATGGCGGCGTGGTAGAGCTTTTTCGCGATCTATTTGATATGCCGATCAGTATTGGCACTGTCCACAACCGGCTCCAATCAGCGGCTGAACAAGCCGCAGAGATGAATCAATCTCAAGACCTTGCTGGCATTAAGGTGGGTCTTCAGGACGAGATTTACCAGACGAATCGCCCAGTTCTAGTGGGCGTCGATGCAGTCTCGACGTACTGCTATCTGTTGCAAGGGGTAGAGCACCGCGATGAAAACACTTGGGGCTGGCATCTCGATGTTGTGGAGCAAGGCTTCGAGATGCCAGCCTACACGATTGCCGATGGTGGTAGCGGGCTGAGATCTGGACAGAAAGCGGTGATGCCAGAAACACCTTGCCATGGCGATGTCTTCCATATCCAGCAGCAGTTTGAGCAAGTTGCCAATGGACCGGCCCGCCAAGCATAGGGCGCAACCACTCATCGAATCAAGCTGGAGCAACCCACTATCAAAGCCAAACTGACTGACAGCATGACCCAGAAACTGACTATTCAACAGGTGAAAGCGAACCGCCGAGAGGCCGGACTGATCGCCCGTTGCTCAGGATGTCAAAATTCTATACCAGTGGTTTTCACACGATGTTCTGGCCCTGGCTGGCCCATCCCTGGTAGTGCGTCAGGAGTTGT
>JBGTIK010000004.1:0-4777 GCA_041745715.1 Phormidesmis sp. | reverse complement strand
GTGGCTTACTAGCGAATCGGTCTTTTGGTGGGGCGCAGGTTTCGCGCACGTTTTATGCTCGGGGGCAAACCGGGCAGCAGCTTTTGCTAGGAGGGTATGGGGCGATGATGCGGCAGGTGGCAGCGGGGCACATTGAGCTGTTTCTTCGGCGCGAAATGCTGGATTTGGTGGTGGTGGAGGGGCAGGCTCGCGGGATTGTGGTGCGCAATCTGCTGACGGGTGAGTTTGAGCGATATGCGGGCGATACGGTGGTGCTAGCAACGGGGGGCTATAGCAATGTGTATTACCTTTCAACCAATGGTAAAAATTCTAATGTGACGGCGGCTTGGCGATCGCACAAACGCGGCGCACTCTTTGCCAACCCCTGCTTTACCCAAAGTCACCCAACCTGCATTCCGGTCGCGAGTGGGTTTCAGTCTAAGCTGACGCTGATGAGTGAGAGCTTGCGCAATGATGGCCGGGTATGGGTGCCGAAAACGGCAGGCGATCGGCGGCGAGCGAGTGAGATTCCAGAGAGCGATCGCGACTACTACCTAGAAACGCGCTACCCAACGTTTGGCAATTTAGTGCCGCGCGATGTGGCTTCTCGCAATGCCAAGCAGGTGATTGATGAAGGGCGCGGGGTCGGAGCGACGGGGCTAGCCGTGTATTTGGATTTTCGCGAGGCGATCGCTACTCAAGGCAAATCCGCCATCGAAACCCGCTACGGCAACCTGTTTGAAATGTATCAACGCATTACTGGCGAAGATCCTTACGCTGAGCCGATGCGAATTTATCCGGCAGTGCACTACACCATGGGCGGGCTGTGGGTGGACTACCATCTGATGAGCACGGTGCCCGGATTATTTGTGCTTGGCGAGGCGAATTTTTCGGATCACGGCGCTAATCGGCTTGGAGCCAGTGCGCTAATGCAGGGATTGGCCGATGGCTACTTCATTATTCCGTATACGTTAGGTAACTACATCGCGACCACGGCGCTGCGGCCTGTCGATATTAATGACGACGCTTTTGGCGAAGCAGAAGCGTCGGCGCGAGCCCGCACGCTAAAGCTGTTGAGCATTAAGGGTGATAAAACAATGTTGGACTTTCATCGGGAGCTAGGGCATTTGTTGTGGAATGGGGTAGGGATTAACCGCAACCAGGAAGGGCTAAAAGAGACGGTGGAAAAGGTGCGATCGCTGCGAAGCGAATTTTGGCAAAACCTGCGCGTCCCAGGAGAAGCAAACACCCTCAATAAAAACCTAGAATTCGCTGGTCGCCTTGCCGACTTTATGGAGCTAGGCGAAGTCATGGCCCGCGATGCCTTAGCCCGCGAAGAATCGTGCGGCTGTCACTTTCGCGAAGAGTTTCAAACTGAAGGCGGTGAAGCCAAACGGCGCGATCAGCAATTTTCGACCGTTGCCGCTTGGCAATATCAAGGAGACGATCTGCCTCCAGATTTGGTCACAGAACCCCTAGCCTTTGACAATGTAAAACTCACCCAGCGCTCTTATCAGTAAGCTCAGTAGGCTAAAGTCTCTCAAAAACCAACAGTTTTAATCTATGAAAATCCATCTAAAGATTTGGCGACAGGCCCAGGCCGATGAAGCCGGTGCCTTTGCTCAATACACCGTAAACAACATTCAGCCCGATCTCTCTTTTTTAGAAGTTCTAGATATCCTCAACGAGCAGCTGATTATAGAAGGTGAACTGCCCGTAGAATTTGACCACGACTGCCGAGAAGGCATCTGCGGCTCTTGTGGCATGATGATCAACGGCCAAGCTCACGGCTCCCAACAACGCACAGCCGTCTGCCAGCTCTACATGCGTCACTTCAAAGACGGCGATACCCTCACCATAGAACCTTGGCGGGCCAAAGCTTTTCCCATCATCAAAGATCTGGTCGTAGATCGATCTGCTTTTGATCGTATCACCGCTGCCGGAGGCTACATTTCGCTCAAAACTGGCGCAGCTCCTGATGCAAATGCTGTGCTCGTGCCCAAGCCCAACGCCGACCAAGCTTTTGACTATGCGACCTGCATTGGCTGCGGAGCCTGTGTCGCGGCCTGCCCGAATGCATCCGCTTCGCTCTTTACAGCAGCGAAAATTTCTCATTTGGCACTGCTGGCTCAGGGAAAGCCGGAGCGAAAGCAGCGGGTGGTGAAAATGACGCAGCAAATGACGGCGGAAGGCTTTGGTGATTGCTCTAATCATGGGGAATGTCAGTCGGTGTGTCCGAAGGGAATTTCGATTGATGCGATCGCTCAAATGCGCCGCGAATACATCCGCGCTAAACTACCCTTTGGTTTATAAGGAAGCAGTCAGTTATGTCAGATGTAATGTCATCTGTGAACGCAATCTATACCGACGGCGCTTGCTCCGGCAATCCTGGCCCCGGCGGTTGGGGCACCCGCATAGAATTTGCCGATGGCCAAGTGCATGAATTGGGCGGTAGAGATGCCGCGACCACCAACAACCGCATGGAAATGCAGGCCGCGATTTCAGCGTTAGAATTTTTGCGGGAATCCAAGCTTAGCGACGCTCAAATCAAGCTGCACACCGATAGCGAGTATCTTAAAAACGGCATTACTAAATGGATTAAAGGCTGGAAGCGCAAGGGGTGGAAAACCTCAACCGGCAAAGCCGTGCTCAATCAAGACCTATGGCAGCAGCTCGACGAGCTAACGCAAGCGCTCACCGCCCAGGAATTGAGCATTGACTGGCGCTATGTGCGTGGCCACATCGGCGATCCAGGCAATGAGCGCTGTGATGCGATTGCCCGCGCCTTCACTCACAGCCAGCCCATTGGCCTCAAACAATACCGCCCATCGGCTGATCCAACATCCACTCTGGCCGCGAAAGCAACTGAAATTGCCACCTCCGAGCCCGATCAGCATAAAGGTTTGTCACTGACCGCCCAAACAATAAATACTGACAAAATAGCGGAACCATTTCCAGAAGCAGCGCTAAAATCCTACGAGGACGCCTTTCAAGCAGGACAACAGGACATGGCCTCGTCAGTAGATTCAAAACACGACAACGCTCAAGGGGCCAGCCGAGTAGAGCGCTTGAAGAATGCCTTGGAAACGCTACAGGTGACGGATGAGTTGGCAAAGCAAGGCTACCTCATTACCAGCGCCGAGTTGGCTGATTTAATGGATGTGAATGCCAGTGCGGTCACTAGCCGAGGCGACTATTGGGCATGGCGAAATTGGACGGTTTCGCGCATTCGCCGAGAAGGAAATCAAATTTTGTGGCAGTTGGAGCGCATTGACGAGTAGGTTTTTAACTCGTTTAGCCGGGAGGCCAGCCGAGGGCGCGATCGCCAAGCAAATGCAGGTGCAAATGAAAAACAGTTTGACCACCGTTTTTGCCGGTATTAATTACCACCCGATAGCCATCGTCGAGCTTTTCTTGGCGGGCAATTTCACTGACAGTATAGAGTAAATGGCCCAACAGCGCTTTGTCACTCGCTTTCGCTTCAGACAGATGGGGAATTGGCTGTTTGGGAATGAGCAGAATGTGGGTGGGTGCTTGTGGGGTGATATCTCGAAAGGCTAGGCACAGGTCATCTTCGTAGATGATATCGGCGGGGATTTCACGGCGAATGATTTTGCTAAAGAGCGTATCTTCCGGGCTGTCTGCTGGCATACAGAGAAAGAGCGCGACTGGAAGCTACCGAGTGCGCTGCATAAAACGACTCTTTAAGTTTATCGGGCAAGGGGGCAATGCAGTTATTAAAACGTAATGCTCAAGACCATGCCGGTCTGGCCCATGACATCGCCAACATTGACCACCAGGGGAAGATCCATCCCCATATCAAAGCTGCCATCTTCGTTAAGCAAATCACCCACGATAGGCAACGAGGTCAGAACGACGCCGACTGGCTCACTGTCCACTCCGCGTTCAGCGGCAATTTGGGCATTGATGCTATGGGCAATGGCCGCTAGCTCATGGGGTGGACTCGCTAACGCTTTCAGGGGTTTGGGGGTTTGTGCGTGAGCCGGGGCTGAATTGGATAATAAGCCCATGAAGCAGAGCGTAAAGGCACCGGCAATCATCTGAGCAGTGGATAGCTTTGGCATGTGAAGATACAAAGGTGAAGTGCGATGCCTATAGAGTAGGAGGCGATCGCACTCAGCGGTAATGCGGGATCTGCGGAGATCATGGGCCACTTTTTCATCCGGAAGGCCGCGATCTGCCGGGACTTTACTGCAACTGCTGTCGAAGCTCATCTAGCGAAAGCTGCCCTCTCACCAATTGTTCCTGCAAATTCTCTAACTGAGCAATCTCAAAAATACCGTCAACAGCATCGCTAAAGGCAAGCCCCTCATCGCCAAACTGTACTCCTAAAATCAATTTAAGGCTTTTCTTGAGCATATTGATCTCGCCTTCTGCTTGGCCTTCTGCTTTTGCAATTTGCTCAAAACTGGTGATGTACGGCATATTCATTTCATCCTGGTAAGTGCGTATGTCTTGCCAAAGAGCGGCCTCTAGGTCTACGGGTAGTGCAATCAGCCAATCAATAAATTTCAGCAGCTTAATAACGTCTTGGCGGTCATAGCCTCGCTGATACAGTCCTTTAATCAAATTGAGCTTCGATTGGGTATCAACTTAAAGCGGGACAAAAAGCGCTTGTCAAGGATGTATCAATAAGCACGTCAAACAAAAAGCTCTGCGGCAGAGCCCAGAGCCATGTATCGTCACCCTAACAAGTTCAAAACGTGGGTACGATGACACTCAGTATAAGAGCACGCAGCCAAAAAGTCGCCGATTGCATCAAAGAGAACGTACAGCA
>JBGTIK010000003.1:0-10418 GCA_041745715.1 Phormidesmis sp. | reverse complement strand
GGTGGTGTGCCCGCACACGATAATATGCTCTACTTCCAGCGACTTAATTGCGTATTCAATCGTGGCACCTTCGCCGCCGTTTGCCGCGCCATAGGGCGGCACAATATTGCCCGCATTGCGAATCACAAACAAATCGCCTAGCTCCGAATGCGTAATTAGCTCCGGCTGTACCCGCGAGTCTGAGCAGGTAATGAATAAAATACGCGGGTGCTGGGCTTGCGCTAGCTCTTGCAAAAGTTCTCTGTGCGTAGAAACGTAGCTGTTCTGAAATTCTCGCAGCCCCTCAATTAAATCTTTCATAACTCTTGCTGTTGTCTGTCTCTATTCTATAATCCCACGTCAGCAGGCCATTTAATTCTCCATAAGCTAGGCGCTACTAGATCTCTAATCTTTCAAAAAGCCTTCCAAAAGAAAGCCGGTGTCTACCTCAAGAATTTCAGCTACTGGTGATAGCCATCCTGATAGTTCAATGACGCTATTAAGGACGTAGCCAGGAGAAACTCAAATGATTTTGATCAATTTCGGTTTGCTCAGCGTCGCTAACTTCAAGAATATCAACTGCCGCAGGCTGGGCAAAAACTCAGCCTTTGGAAAGCTATCTGAAGGTAAATAGCAATGAGTTCATTTCGATTACCAGCGCTGTGCTCAGCAATATTTCTCAAAAGCATCCTGAGGAAGTCGCCCGCGTTCATAGCCTTGTAGTACGCTGATAAGCTGCAACCTCTATTAGCTAATTTCTATGTCTGTTCGCGTTCGCATTGCGCCTAGCCCCACTGGAAATCTGCATATTGGCACAGCGCGTACCGCCGTGTTTAACTGGCTGTATGCCCGCGCTCAGGGCGGTCAATTTTTGCTGCGAATTGAAGATACTGACCTGGAGCGCTCCAAGCCTGAGTTTACTAAGAACATTATGGAAGGGCTGAAGTGGCTGGGCATGGACTGGGATGAGGGGCCGTTTTATCAGTCGCAGCGGATGGATCTGTATCGCGAAAAGATTCAAGAATTATTGGATAAAGGGCTGGCTTACCGGGCTTATGAAACGCCCGATGAGCTGAATGCTATGCGCGAAGCTCAAGCTGTTCGTAAGCAAGCGCCGCGCTATAACAATCAGCACCGTAATTTGAGCGCTGAGCAAATTGCAGCCTTTGAAGCCGAGGGGCGGCAGGCGGTGATTCGCTTCAAAATTGAGGACGATCGCGAGATTAAGTGGAATGACCTTGTGCGGGGGCCAGTGAGCTGGAAAGGGCAGGACTTGGGCGGCGATATGGTGGTAGCCCGGGCGGCTTCTCGATGTTCTGAGGGGGGCGATGTCGGGCAGCCGCTGTATAACTTTGTGGTAGTGGTAGATGACGCCGACATGACGATTACACATGTGATTCGCGGCGAGGATCATGTGGGCAATACGCCGAAGCAGATTTTGCTGTATGAGGCGCTAGGGATGACGGTGCCGGTGTTTGCGCATACGCCGCTGATTTTGAATGAGTCGGGAGCGAAGCTCTCTAAGCGCGATGGCGTGACTTCGGTGGGTGACTTTCAGGCGATGGGCTTTACGGCTGAAGCCTTGGCCAACTATATGACGCTGCTGGGCTGGTCTGCGCCGGATGCCCAAGAGCTGTTTACGCTGGCAGAAGCAGCGGAGCTGTTTAGCTTTGAGCGGGTAAATAAGGCTGGGGCGAAGTTTGACTGGGCTAAGCTCGATTGGATTAATAGCCAGTATCTGCATGAAACACCAGCGGAAGAACTGCTGCCGATGCTGATGCCCTACTGGCAAGCGGCGGGCTATGGGTTTGATGCTGAAGCGGATAAAGACTGGCTACTGCCGCTGGCGTCGATGATTGGGCCTAGCCTAACTCGGCTGAAAGACTGTGTGGAGTTGGCTCACTTTTTTGCGACGCCGACGCTGGATTTAAGCGATAAGGCGAAGGATCAGCTTAGGCAGGCAGGCGTTGCAGCGGCGATGCGGGCGGTGCTGGATGGGCTGAAGCAGACGCCTGTGAATGGGGCGGTGGATGCGAAGGGGTTGATAGACAAGGTGACGAAGGATTTGGGGGTGAAGAAAGGGGTGATTATGCGATCGCTCCGAGCCGCTCTAATGGGAGATATGCAAGGCCCTGATTTGGTCGAGTCCTGGGTGATTTTGCACCGTCAAGGGTTCGATCAGCAAAGGCTAGAGGCGGCTGTGGCCCTGACACTTTAAAACTAGCCGTGACCGGAGGCTCGAAAAGCGGTCTTTTTAGAATTGCATCGTGCGATGTCGAGAATTTACGTTAAATTTAGTAAAGACAAGTCTCATAAAACCTGCGATCCCTTAATAATTCGTTACGAACTGCGGTGTGAACCGTGATTGAAATCGGGTTGAGCGATCGCACCACCCTGAGCACCGCCTGCATCCTTTGACAAAATGCCAGCGGCTTACCTATAGCAACAGAGGCCACCGAGTCATGAAAAATTTTTCTTGGAGAACTGCCCTACTGTGGACACTGCCCATTCTCGTAGTTGGATTTTTCCTGTGGCAGGGTTCCGTCGGTAGCGCAAATCCCGCAGATACGGGCCGTAACACTGCTAGCACTAGCATGACCTACGGACGATTTTTAGATTATCTAGATGCCGGACGCGTCACTTCCGTAGACTTTTATGACAGTGGCCGTACCGCCATCGTTGAAGCCGTCGATCCACAAATCGACAACAAGGTGCAGCGCTGGCGAGTGGACTTGCCAGGGAATGCGCCTGAGCTAGTAGAACGGCTACGTGCCTCTGATATCAGCTTAGATTCTCATCAGCCTCGCAATGATGGCGCGATTGTCGGCATTTTAGGAAATCTGTTGTTCCCTGTGCTGCTGATTGGCGGTTTGTTCTTTCTTTTACGCCGCTCGAACGGCGGTGCTGGTGGCCCTGGTCAGGCGATGAACTTTGGTAAGTCCAAAGCCCGCTTTATGATGGAAGCCAATACGGGCGTTATGTTTGACGATGTAGCGGGCATTGAAGAAGCTAAAGAAGAGCTGCAAGAAGTAGTGACTTTTCTGAAAAAGCCTGAGCGCTTTACCGCGATTGGGGCACGAATTCCCAAAGGAGTGCTGCTTGTCGGCCCACCGGGAACGGGTAAAACACTGCTAGCTAAAGCGATTGCCGGTGAAGCCGGTACACCGTTTTTCTCCATCTCAGGCTCTGAATTTGTTGAAATGTTTGTTGGTGTGGGTGCTTCTCGCGTCCGTGACCTCTTCAAAAAAGCGAAAGAAAACGCTCCCTGCATCGTCTTTATTGATGAGATTGACGCGGTAGGTCGCTCTCGGGGAGCAGGTATCGGCGGCGGTAACGATGAGCGTGAGCAAACGCTCAATCAGCTTCTAACTGAAATGGACGGCTTTGAAGGCAACACGGGCATTATCGTGATTGCCGCGACCAACCGCGCCGACGTACTGGATTCAGCCCTGCTGCGTCCCGGTCGCTTTGACCGTCAGGTGTCGGTCGATCCGCCAGATATTAAAGGTCGGCGTGAGGTGCTGGAAGTACATGCGCGGGATAAGAAAGTATCTGAGGGCGTTTCCTTGGATGCGATCGCTCGTCGCACCCCCGGATTCACCGGCGCTGACTTGGCCAACTTGCTCAACGAAGCCGCGATTCTCACCGCTCGTCGCCGTAAAGAAGCGGTCACCATGCTAGAAATCGACGATGCGATTGATCGCGTGGTCGCTGGAATGGAAGGCACACCGCTCACAGATGGCAAAAGCAAGCGACTGATTGCCTACCATGAAATTGGCCATGCCATTATCGGCACGCTGGTCAAAGACCATGACCCCGTGCAAAAGGTGACCCTGATTCCACGCGGACAGGCACAAGGACTGACTTGGTTTACCCCTAGCGAAGATCAGATGCTGATTTCTCGTGGGCAGCTCAAGGCCCGGATTATGGGGGCTTTGGGTGGACGTGCGGCTGAAGATGTGATTTTTGGCGACTCAGAAATCACGACCGGTGCAGGGAATGACTTGCAGCAGCTCACCGGTATGGCACGGCAGATGGTAACTCGCTTTGGTATGTCTGATTTGGGTCAGCTGGCGCTAGAGACTGAGCAAGGTCCTGCGTTTGTGGGTGGTAGCTGGGGCGGACGCAATGAGTACTCTGAAGAAGTCGCTTCTCGCATTGATGCGGCGGTACACAATATTGTCAGTAAGTGCTACGAAGATACTTGCAAAATCATTCGTGACAATCGCGATGTGATTGATCGAGTCGTGGACTTGCTGATTGAAAAAGAGTCGATTGACGGCGACGAGTTTCGTCGGATTGTCGGTGAGTACACGATCGTGCCTGAAAAAGAGCGCTTTGTGCCACAGCTATAGCGTCAGGCGTTAGGTTGAGTCAGATTGAGGCTTGAGATAGTAATTTTGGATTGAGAAAGACCTGCTGTTCGTTCAGCGGGTCTTTTTTTTAGTCTGGTCAGCAGTTGATCTAGAGCCAGGCGATCGCCACCCAACTTTTCTGCCCTAAAACTTGAGGAAAACCAAAGGAAAAGATTTCCTTTGAGAGCATTTCTATCTAAGCTAGGAGGATTGTTCATAGATACTCTATGCCTACGCTCTACGTTGCGGTGACAAATCACGGCTTTGGCCATGCGACTCGCGCGGCTTCGGTGGCGACAGAAGTTCGCCAGCGCTGTCAGGCTTTGGGGCTCCCGCTGAGAGTGATTATGGCGACCAAAGCGCCAGAGTGGTTGCTAGATAGCTATTTAGTGGGCGATTATGAGTACCGACCAGTCGGCTTTGATGTGGGCGTGTTGCAAAGCGACAGCCTGACGATGGATAAGGCGGCAACGCTGAGAGAAATGCAGGCGATTCAGGCGCAGCAGACGGATTTAATTGAGCAAGAGGCGGCTTTTTTGCAGGCCCAAAAGGTGGATTTGGTGCTGGCCGATATTCCGCCGCTGATGGGCTGCATTGCCCAGGCCGCTGGGGTGCCTTGCTGGCTGATGGGCAATTTTGGCTGGGATTTTATTTATCGGCCTTGGGGGGGTGAGTTTACGGCGATCGCTGACTGGATTACAGAATGCTTGGGTTATGGCGATCGCACCTTCCGCCTGCCGTTTAGCGAACCGATGTCAGCTTTGCCTAACATTACCGATGTGGGCCTAACGGGCGGCACTCCGGCCTATAGCGAAACGCATTTGCGAGCGCTGATGCAGAGCGATGTGCCGAGCGATCGCACGGTGCTACTGACCTTTGGCGGCTTAGGACTAACCGCAATTCCGTATCAGGCGCTGGCCAAGTTTCCCGACTGGCAGTTTGTCACTTTTGATCGCACTGCGCCAGATCTGCCGAACCTGTATCGGGTAAATGATCGCAAAATGCGGCCCGTTGATTGGATGGTGGTGTGCGATCGCATTGTCTCCAAACCGGGCTACAGCACTTTTGCCGAAGCCTGCCTACTGGATAAAGGCGTGATTACGATCACCCGCGAAGGCTTTGCCGAGGCTCAGATTTTAATCGACGGCATTCAAGATTATGCGCCGCACCGAATTGTTGAAGCGGCTGATTTTTTTGACGGTGACTGGTCGTTTTTAACCCAAGACCTGCATCTGCCGCGCAAGCTCGAAAAATTGGATAAAGGCGGTCAGGCCACCATTGCTGCCGCCATTACCGACTATCTCAAAACCACTGCAAACCCCGCGCAAAACCGTCGCGCAAACAGCGCAGTGAGCTAGACTGACGAGATACCCTTTCGGTCTTTTTAGCCCAGTCAGCTCTATGGTGGCGACTCCAAACGCAGTGCACAACCGGCCCACTTCCGCTCAAACGATTCACTATCAAACCCATTTGCACCTCAACACCCAAGGCAAATCGCTGGGTCGCTTTACCGACAAAGTGAAAGCTGCCGTGGCGGATGCGGGTGTGCGCACGGGGCTGTGCTCGATTTTTGTGCGCCATACCTCAGCGAGCTTGGTCATTCAAGAAAATGCCGATCCGGATGTGCTGGCCGATATGGAGACTTTTTTGGCGAAGCTGGTGCCCGAAGGCGACAATTACCGCCACAGCGACGAGGGGCCAGACGATATGCCCGCTCACATTCGCACGGCGCTAACCCATACCTCTGAGCAAATTCCGATTAGCGATGGGCGGCTGGCATTGGGCACCTGGCAAGGGATCTATTTGTGGGAGCATCGCGATCACCCCCATACCCGCGAAGTCGTCATTCACATCACTGGGGTAGGCTCATGAGCGATCGCAAAACCGGCAGCCGCGCCCAAAACGACTCATCCAATTCATCCAATCCTTGGAATGCCAGCAGCAACCAGCCTGCACACAAAAAAAGCAGCCGCAAACGCACAGACCAATTTGCCGCCCCGCAGTATAAAGGCGTCAAGCAAAAGCCGCTCCAGTCTGACACGCCTAAACCAAAGCTGAAGCATTCAGATAATTCTCAGCAAAACGAAGCTAGCGCCACCGGCACTAAAGGCCCGGTATTAAAAACCGCCGCCTTACCGATTGTGCCGCTCGATAATTCCGCCGCCGTTGACATCAAAGGAAAGCCCAACATCAGCCAGGGGCTAATTCCGACGGCTGCGCCTGACTTTCGCTCTGGCTTCATTAGCATCGTCGGTCGGCCCAACGTCGGCAAGTCTACGCTGATGAACTATCTGGTAGGCCAAAAAATTGCCATCACCTCACCGATTGCCCAAACCACCCGCAACCGGCTTCAGGGCATTTTGACCACGCCTGCCGCCCAGATGATCTTTGTCGATACACCGGGCATTCATAAGCCGCATCATGAATTGGGTAAGGTGCTAGTGCAAAATGCACGGGTGGCGATTACCTCCGTCGATGTGGTGCTGTTTGTGGTCGATGCCACGTCCGCTGCGGGCAAAGGCGATCTGTTTGTTGCTGAGCTAGTCGCGAGAACAAGCGGCCCAGTGGTTTTGGGCATCAATAAGCTCGATCAGCTCAGCGGCAGTGGGCGTAAGGCGGCTGAGATAAAAGGGAGTTATGAGGCGATCGCCGCTGAGCATAACTGGGATGTCGTCAAGTTTTCAGCCCTGACTGGCGAAGGCTTAGACGCCCTTCAGCAAAAACTCATCGAACGACTAGAACCTGGCCCTTACTACTATCCGCCCGATCTGGTCACCGATCAGCCTGAGCGCTTCATTATGGGCGAACTCATCCGAGAGCAGGTGCTGTTACATACCCGCGAAGAAGTGCCGCATTCGGTCGCGATTTCGATTGATAAAGTCGAAGAAGATGAAAAAATTACCCGCATTCTAGCGACAGTAAATGTTGAGCGCAAATCTCAAAAAGGCATTCTGATCGGCAAAGGTGGCCTGATGATGAAAGCCATCAGCACCGCCGCGCGTGAGCAAATGCAAAAGCTCGTAGCAGGCCAAGTGTACCTAGAGATATTTGTGCGGGTGCAAGAGCGCTGGCGGCAATCACGCACGCACCTATCTGAATTTGGCTATAAAGTCGAGCAGTAAAGACGACAAACGCGATTAAATCCGCTCGAACGCCCTAGAAACAGACAAAAACCTGTTAAAAACGGTCGGAATCTGGCTTCACAATTTAAAACAGCCGAAAAGGACTCTCCTGCCATTTAATAAAAGGGCAAGAAATGGAGAATCTGCTTTGGCTACTCTCAAAAATTCCTCTAAAACGCCTTCCAAAACGCCCCTTAAAACGGTCTCAAAACCTGTTGTCAAAGTGTTCCCGGATAGCTTTACAACCGTCGATCACTTTTATCCTCGCGTTTTAAATGCTCAAATTCATCCGTTAGTTCAACATTTTCTCAATCTTGGCAACGAGCGCATTGCCGAACGCTACAGCCATCTTCATCCCGAAGTCGATCCGCAAGCCATCTATGCGGTCATGAGCCATATCACCGAACATTTTCGCTGGGGCGGGGCCGATCTTTTAGCCGCAACTACCGATAAAGGCGTTCGGCGAATTATTGTGATTGAAACAAACTCTTGTCCTTCCGGTCAAAAGTCGATGCCTTTTGGCAGCGATGCCCACGAACAAAGTGGCTATCGCACCCTCTTAGAGAAAACTTTCTTGCCATTGCAACAGCAGCGCCGCCTGCCGGAAGGCGACTTGGCAGTGCTGTACGACAAAAATGAAATGGAGACTTCTGGCTATGCGGCGATGATGGCAGATGTCGTCGGTGAGCCGGTTTGGCTAGTCCCCTGTTTTCAAAATGATCCTGACTTGCCCGTGCGCTTCAGCGAAGATAGAGTATTAGAAATTCGCACCCCCGATGGGGCATGGGTGCCCATTCGAGCCGCTCTGCGCTATGTTACTCAGCGGCCCTGGAGTCGGCTGTTGCCGCTGAGCAAAACAGCTATTCTCAACCCGATTGTGGTGTGCCTTACTGGCGGACGCAATAAGCTCATGGCCGCAAAAGCCTATGACTTCTACAACGCAGAGCTACAGTCAACCGGGTTAAAGATTCGCACACCTGAAACGATTTGGGATGTGGCGAAAAACGAAATTCCGCTGTGGGTCGAGCGGATGGGCGGCATCGCAGTCGTCAAAGACCCGTACAGCAATGCCGGTCAAGGCGTGTATACGATTACCAACAAAACAGAACTTGATGAGTTTATGACAAATGAGTTTCGCTTCGAGCGTTTTATTGTGCAGAGTCTGGTAGGCAATTCAGGCTGGAGTTCGCAAACCAAACAAGGGCGGTTTTACCATGTAGGGACACTGCCTGATCGGCGTAAAGCCATCTATGTCGCAGATTTGCGGATGATGATCGGGGTAGGTGAAGCTGGGCCGTATCCGGTGGCAATTTATGCGCGCCGTGCCCGCAAACCGCTAGCAAAAGTGCTAGAAGGCAATGAGTCGTCTTGGGATATGCTGGGCACCAATCTTTCAGTGCTACATGAAGACGGCTCTTGGGGTTCAGAATCAGAGCGATTGTTACTGATGGACAGCCGAGACTTCAATCAGTTGGGTATAGGGTTAGATGATCTCATTGAGGGCTATATTCAGACCACTTTGTCTGTCATTGCGATTGATAAAATGGCTCAGCGCATGGTGACCCAAAAAGGTGCGTTTCGCCGTCGTTTGTTTAGTTCGCTCAATCCAGATCCGGCTTTTTTAGAGGATATTTGGATGGGCGGGTAAGCCAACGCGAAAACCGGTGAATAGGGTAAGTGGCAGATCCAAACAATCTTGGTGGTCTGAGTAGCCTGAACAACCGTATAGGACAGTTATGATTAATCGTGCTTCACTAGATTTTCCAGGTGCTATTGTTGTTGAAAATTTGAATGTAGAACAACTACCAATGGGAAGCTTTTCTAAGCTGATGGTAGATCTTATTCACGATGGATTAGGTCGATCTTTACGGCTGCCGGTGATGGTGGCTAGGGGCAAACATCCTGGGCCCGTGTTTGGACTGAGCGCAGCGCTGCATGGCAATGAAGTTAATGGCATTCCGGTCATTCACCGTTTTTTTGAGACGCTGGACTTGCAGCCACTGCGCGGCACGGTGGTGGGGGTAATGGTTGTGAATGTGCCTGCTTTTTTGAACAATGAGCGCACCTTCGCCGATCGCACTGACATGAACCACATTATGCCAGGCAAAGAAAATGGCAATATTGCTGAAATCTACGCTTATCGTTTTATTGACCGGATTGCTCGGCATTTCAATTATCTAATTGATTTGCACACGGCTAGCTTTGGCAACATTAATTCTCTCTATGTGCGGGCTGATATGACCCATGAGATGACTGCTAAAATGGCCTATTTGCAGCGCCCAGAAATTATTTTGCACGGTCGCGCTTCGGATAATACGCTGCGCGGGGCAGCAATGGAGCTAGGAATCCCTTCAATTACGCTAGAAATGGGCGATCCGCAGGTGTTTCAGCCAAAGCATATTAAGCCTTCTGTCAGCGGGGCGCGGCGGGTGATGGCAGAAGTGGGAATGACGAGTAAGCGGGCTGTGTCAGCGGGGCCGCCGCCCGTGCTCTGTGCCAAGTCGCACTGGCTATATACCGACTGTGGCGGGCTGTTGGAGGTGTTGCCCAAGCCGACTGATTTGATCACTAAAGGCGAAGTGGTGGCGCTACAGCGCAATATTTTTGGTGAGGTGGTGAGGCAGTATGCTGCGCCTGAAGATGGCATTGTGATTGGCAAAAGTGTGAACCCGGTGACTCAAACAGGTGGGCGGATTTTGCACTGGGGAAAGGTGGTAGCTGCGGGAACACCGCCGTTTTATGATCGCGATGATCAGGCTTTAGCTAGCAAAATCAGCGAATAGAGCCTCTGAGTAAAAGTCCCTGAGTAAAAGCCCCTGAGTAAAGTAAATGAGTAGGCTACATGCGTTTTTTATTTTTGGTGAATGATGCGGGTGATGTGAAGCCTGCTCAAACAACAGCGATGCTAATGGCGGTGGCAGCTAGGCAGCATGAGGTATGGGTCAGCGGCGTCGATGGGATT
>JBGTIK010000002.1:0-3763 GCA_041745715.1 Phormidesmis sp. | reverse complement strand
AAAGCTCTGCGGCAGAGCCCAGAGCCATGTATCGTCACCCTAACAAGTTCAAAACGTGGGTACGATGACACTCAGTATAAGAGCACGCAGCCAAAAAGTCGCCGATTGCATCAAAGAGAACGTACAGCAGACGCTCAGAAGAGTCGCCACCACGACAGGCATCAGTAAAAGCAGCGTCCATCGGGAGACCCCAATGTGGAGGATTATCCCCGCGTTGGCTTGGTTTCAATGACGACGGTTCCGGCATGGGTTCAAGTTTGTTAACCTTGGCCAGCTATGCTGGACGGGGTTCCCGGGCGGGTTCCGGGTTACCGGCTTTTCGACCATGCTTGCTGTAATTGGTTGTCAACCCAATCACAGTGGTTGATGCTGTCACTCCCGCATCAGGGAGTGATGGAATTTCACCATCACGAAAACTAAGTTGTCAAGATTCCATTCGGATGCCTCCTTATGTTTTAATCTTGCCAGCTGTCCCCAGGAAGTTACCTGTTTAAGCTGAACGAATCACACACCTGCGATTAAACCACGCCGGAAAGGACTCCGGCTCCATCTCTGCAACGTTGCCACCGCCCTTTGGATCAGTCCAGCAGCGCACTTTAGTCTTAGAACCTTTCGCCCCAATTGCCTTAATCGGCGTCCCGATCTCGGTCGCCAGATCAACGCCCTTGTGGTCAGCACTTGCTTCTTCGGGTAGGTTCACAGTGTCGCGGAATCCATAACCAGAGGTGATGGTATGGCCTGCAATGCTCTCGCCTTTCTGTACTTCGGCGCTAAAATCTGACTTGAGAGATCGCACCATCGGCGGCGGCGTTTAACTGAGGGATGGCTACCGGCGCGAGCATAACAACAGCAGCCAGATACAAAACACCCTTGAACAGCAAACCTTTCGCAGCGCGGCGCTGGAGCAGCTTATACCGAAGGTCGGGTGAGAGGTTATCAAAAGCAGGGGTGATGACCCTGCTGAGTTTGACCTAAAGGAAAACAGGCTTGTTAATACATTAAACAGTTCGCTTAAGAAAGCCAGCCCGAGCGCTGATTGAGCTGTAGACCTACTGGTAGTAACAGAGCGCCAGTGCTCGACTGAAGCTCTGTTGAGCTAGGACTGCTCTGGAAATTATAGGTGGGCGCTGAGTTGCGAATGTCCACTAAAATATCGATGACTGCATCAGCATTGGACGCGGCTGCAAGTTCCTCAGATAATTTATTAATTTCTTCATCTATGATTGCTTGAGCCTGCTGGTCACTGGTGGCCGTGTCCAGACGAACTAACGTAGTTTCCAAGCCATCTTGCAAAAATTCGGCATCTTTAGAATCGGGTAGCTGATCCAAAACTGCCTGAATTTCTTTTTCTACGGCTGATATACCCGCAGACTCTTGATTGGTAGCCAGGGTTATCAGCGCTGAATTATTTACAGACTGAGGAACATCAGCCACAGGCATATCCGATACCGGAACAATAAACGTGAAAGTAGAGATTATTAGGCAACCTACACACATAGACTTAAACTCTCGCAAAGAAAAAATAGTGAATTGTAGTGAGCGATAAGGAAAAAATTCTCCCCAAAGCACCAATATACCCCGTGCCCATAAACATACCAACGGCGCTTAATTAATATTGCCTAATCAATCCAGCAATAAAACTGTCTGTATGAAGCATGGCTTGAAGCAACCCTCTGAAAGCAACCTCTTACCGATCCGTCTCATCGGCAGGTTCATCGGCGGGTTCATCTAAGTGCTCAGCGGCTTCTCGGTAAAGGTTGAGAATATGGTGATCTTTTAGGCCGTAGAAGACATTGCGGCCTTGCTTGCGATAGCGCACCAGCCGAGAAGTGCGTAAAGCCCGCAGTTGATGAGAAACCGCAGATTCACTCATGTCAACAACCGCTGCTAGATCTCGTACTCGCATTTCGTCGATGGCCAGGGCTGACAAAATCCGCCAGCGATTAGGATCGCCTAGAACACTGAAAAATTCTGCCATCCGCTGCGCTTTTTCGACGGAAAGCAGTTGTGGTTCATTTTTTTGGCTCATAAAGCTGATTTGGGGAGCTGATTCGGCAAGATGACTAAAGATATCAATGAATGAACAGGCATTCATGTGTTAAGATTCGAAGCATGAACATCTGTTCAAGTGATAAGTAAAGTGTAACCCTTAAAGGAGGTTTTCCATGACAGCCGTAACCCAAATGAAATGTGCTTGTGAGTCTTGCCTTTGCATTGTGGATGTGAGCAAAGCGGTTCAGGCCGAGGAGCAATACTATTGCAGCGAAGGCTGTGCTAGTGGACATGCCGACAATACAAAAGGCTGTGGTCATACTGGGTGCAATTGCCATAGCTCCTGAGCTTGGGAATTTGTGCTGAAGTAAGGTATACTCCAGGCGGCTCCAACTTGAACTAAATGAACGGACATGTTGAAATTGAGATAGTTCTACGATAAGCCCGAGATATCATGATCCGTCTAGAGTTCAGCGAGAGCGATATCAGTGCGCTTGAATACGAGCGCTATCAACATCCTCACCCTCACGTACAACGCAAGATGGAAGCGCTGTATCTGAAGAGCCAAGGTCTATCTCATCAGGAAATTCGTCGATTGTGTCGGATTGGCAGTAAAACAACCTTAGTGACGTATTTACGCGAATACGAGGCCGGTGGCATAGAGGCGCTCAAACAGTTAAATTTCAAAGGCAGCCCAAGTGAACTAAACGGACATAGCGAGAGCCTTAAAGCCCATTTTGAAGCCCAGGCGCCGCGCACCTCAGCCGAAGCTCAGGCAGAGATTGAGCGCCTCACCGGGATAAAACGCAGCCCGACGCAAATCAAATCGTTTCTCAAGCGCATCGGGCTGAAACCGCGTAAAGTCGGCTACGTGCCAGGGAAAGCGGCGACCCCTGAAAAGATGGCAGAGCAGGATAGCTTTCAAGCCGAAGCGCTAGAACCGCGCTTGAAAGCAGCACAGGCCGGAGAACGTGCCCTTTTTTTATGGATGCTGCCCACTTTGTCCACCGGGCTTACCTGGGCTTTCTCTGGTGCTTCACCCGCATCTTTATAGCCTCCCCATCGGGTCGCAAACGCTTCAATGTCTTAGGTGTGGTCAACGCCATTAGCAAAGAAGTCATCACCGTCACCAACGAAAGCTACATCAATGCTGAAAGCATTTGTCTGATGCTCCTAAAACTAGATGCGCTAGGGTTGGATGTCCCGATTACCGTCGTTTTGGACAATGCTCGCTATCAGAAATGTAAGGGGGTGTTCGCATTGGCTCAGGCCCTCAACATTGAACTGTTGTACCTGCCATCGTATTCTCCTCATTTGAATTTAATTGAGCGGCTCTGGAAGTTTGTCCGCAATCAGTGTTTGTATTCCAGGTACTACGCTAATTTTGATGATTTCAAGAACGCTATTGAAACCTGCATCGAACAGGCCAACATCACCCATAAAGCATCGCTAGAAACTTTGTTGACCTTGAATTTTCAATCTTTCAGGAAAGTCCAAATATCAAGCGTCTAGAGTATAGCAGCTCCCTCAAGCCAAAAAGCCTCAATCAAAAAAGACGGTACCGTTCAAACATTCCAACTTAATGATCTACCTGCTAGATATGCACGGCGAGCTAAAAAGGCGGCTATGCTTAACCTGCCCATGCGTCAAACTGATAGAACCTTGGAAAATCTGAAAAACGCTCCATCCCTATGTCTCTAAAAATTTCATGCTCTTCTCTTTTACCTGCGTAGTGATCGTCAGGGCCACGCAGTAAAGAGAATAAATAGTT
>JBGTIK010000001.1:0-2844 GCA_041745715.1 Phormidesmis sp. | reverse complement strand
TGATCGCTGAAACCCTTATGCAGCAAGGGTTTCCACTATTGCCGATTAAGTCTATTAGTTACTATTCGCAAGACTTTGAAGACAAAGTTGTCGAACAATCGGAAGTGCAAGAGCATTTGCAGTATGTCATTGACAATGGCTATCTTGAGGGCACCTTGGCTGAGCCGTCTGAGCAGACTGGAGATGAGGCCCCGCTAGCCGTTTGTAGAAGCGCCCAGCTAACCGACGAGGGTAGAAAAGTGCTGAGAACAAAGTACTTCATGGTCTGAAGATAACTTAGAGGCAAAAAAAGCCCACTGCTAAAAGAAGCAGTGGGCTGTGTGTCTTGAGAGGAGATCTGTAACAGCCACTTGCTAAGTGAGTATTAGGCTGTTGTTGTTGAAGTTGCATCCAGCGCGTCAGTCACTCGATTAAAGTCGAATCCCATAGCGCGAAGGGCGTGCCAAAGGTGACCTTGGAGCATGAAGAATGTCAGGAAGAAGTGAGCATTCGCGAGCCAGCAGCGAGCCGTGTGGGCACCGGGCGGTAGGCTTACGGTATCAGCAAAGTAGGGCGTAATGCCGAGCTTAATCGCCAGCGGGGCACCGTAAAATTCAGGCGGATAGGCCAGCGTATTTACCGCACAGAAGTAGGCAGCGACAAATCCGGCTAGGGCGATACCGCCCAGAGAGTATGACAGAATCGCCTCCCCTGAAAAGATAAGAACTCTCTTTGCCCATTTCAATGGGGGAACTAGAATATGCCAGATGCCGCCAGCAATTAACAGAACGCCTACGTATACATGTCTACCCACCAAGTCTTCTAGACTATTGACGCTGGCAAAATGCGTTTGATAGCCGAAGATAACGGTTGGATCGAGGGTGATATTGGTTACTGTTCTCACTTCACCGATGGTGGAGTCGTAAAGGCCGCCCCATTGGGTGGCCTTTACGACTAGCGCTATGGCACCAGCGCCTAAAAACAGAAGGTGATGGCCTAAAATGACGCCAAGCTTGGCAGGGTCATCCCATTCAAAGTAAAAGCGTTGAGCGGGGCCATTGGCCTCTTTTAGGTTGCTGTTGCCTCTAACCGTGTGAAAAAGTGCCCCTGCACCCAGCACAGCAGAAGAGATTAAATGAACAGAACCAATCACAAAGTACGGATAGGTATCAACCACTTCACCGCCGCTGCCGACACCGATTCCCAACGTAGCCAGGTGAGGCAACAGAATCAGTCCTTGCTCGCCCATCGGCAGGCCAGGGTTGAATTGTGAAATTTCAAACAGGGTAAACGCCCCGGCCCAAAAAGTAATCAAAGCTGCTTGGGCGACGTGGGCAGCAATAAACAGTCCCGGCATGTCGGCAAAGCGGGCATTACCCGCCCACCAGTCATATTTTACGGTCGGTTTTCCATACGCTTGCATAGCTGCAATGCCTCGTAATGTTGTTTGTTTTATGAATTGTTTCAATGCGATCGCTAACTTTACGTGACGCATGAGGATGCTCTATCGCGATCGCATCAGCGTTGGCTTATTCAATTCGCCTTGCTTCAACCAACCTTATTGCAAACAGTCGCTAATGGCAATAGATCTCGATAATTAATTTAGAAAGACGATAAAAGTTTATCGATATCAACCCTTGGATTCCTTTCTACATAGCTTGTTTCGAAATTTATGATTTATTTCTTAGCTGGTATCATGGGCTACAAATAAAACTGATTGCCAATAAATAACTATTATGTGTCCGGCCTTCGAGAACCTGCTTAAGCTTATTAGTTCTCAATTAATGATGCTATTCCGAAAGTGAAATTATAAGTTTTCGTTGCTGCCTATAGCTCTTGGTATATTATTTTAATTTTATATGAGAATAAGTCTCATTAGCAGTAGAATGCTGTCATCCTAAATTTTACTGATCTTTATCAGCAAGGACAGCACAGTATGAAGCTTTCACGACGGTCACTGATGGTTCGTGGCACTGCGGCTACCGCAGCCTTTGCAGCGACACAGATGTGCCAGCGCTCAAACAGGCGAAGTCAATCTTTATTCGTCTCGCCACTATAACACTGACGACGAACTCTACGAAACGTTCACTGACCTCACGGGTATTCGAGTGAATTTGTTAGAAGGTGAAGCTGGCGTATTACTAGAGCGGCTTAAAAGCGAAGGTGCCAACAGCCCAGCCGACGTGTTTATGACTGTTGATGCTGGTATGTTGTGGCGAGCTGACCAGGCAGGCGTGTTTGCACCGATATCTTCTACCGCATTGACCAACCGTATTTCTGAGAACCTCAGACATCCTGATGGCAAGTGGTTTGGCTTTTCTAAAAGAGCTCGTGTGATTATATATAACAAAGCGGCGGTCGATCCGGCTGACCTTTCTGCTTACGAAGCTTTGGCCGATTCTCGCTGGCGCGGCGAAATTCTCATTCGCTCTTCCAACAACATTTATAACCAGTCTTTAGTGGCTTCTTTACCAGTCTTTAGTGGCTTCTTTAATTGAGACGAATGGCCTAAAAGAAACAGAAGAGTGGGCCGCAGCCTTAGTGAGTAATTTTGCTCGCGAGCCAGAGGGCAATGACCGAGCGCAAATTGAAGCGGCAGCGGCGGGACTAGGTGAGTTGGCGATCGCCAACACCTACTATCTGCCTCGCTACCTGGAGGAAGAAGATCCTGCCAAAAAAGCAGTATTCGATAAAATCGGCGTTTTCTTTCCCAATCAAGACGGCCGCGGTGCCCATGTCAACATCAGCGGTGCTGGTGTTGTTGCGACTGCGCCCCATGCGGATGCTGCTCAACAGTTTTTAGAATATCTAGCAGGTACTGAAGCCCAAGCGTTTTTTGCCAAAGGAAACAATGAATATCCGGTT